>NZ_JBSGBZ010000068.1:0-36955 GCF_053601495.1 Streptomyces sp. NPDC004721 | reverse complement strand
AAGGGAGCGAGGGAAACCGCCCCCACGTCCCCGGACCACGGACAGGATCCGTGCGCGCCGGACGCGGAGCGAACGCGGTGGACCAGAACACCCAAAACCGTTCGGGGTGTTCGGCTGAGCACGAGTTCTGGCAACAGGACTCACTCCCCCTCAGTCTCTAGGAACGGTCTGTTTCACCGGTACCGTGGCACGCCCGGGAATGTCTGCCCTCGGAGTCTCTTTTCTCAACCGACGGCCGTAGTCTCATCCCTGCTTGCGGAGGTACGCCTCCAGCTCGGCGGCCCCGGTCAGCATTGCCTGCCCGCGGGCGGACAGCCGGCCGTGCCAGTCGCTCAGGGCGGCCTCCAGTGGCTCCAGCCCTCCGGCCGCCCGTACCTGGGCGATCAGCGGGGCGATCTGCTCCAGCAGGTAGCCGCCGCGCCTGAGTTGGTGGGCCAGCCGGGCGTCCCGTACGTCGGCCTCGTCGTAGACGCGGTACCCGGTCCGCGGGTCGCGGCGTGGGCGCACCAGCCCGGCACGCTCCCATGCGCGCAGCGTCGCGGGCCGGATGCCGAGCTTTTCCGCCAGCGGTCCGATGAACGTGCCGCCGGGCCCGGACACCCCGGCCTGCTCGGACGCCGTGGTGGACCCCAGGTCACGGAGGGCGCTCTCCACGGCCCGGAGGGTTCGCCGGTCGTCGAGGAGCTGAGCGTGGCTTTCGTCGATGAGACGGAACGCCTCGTCGGTCGCGCCCTCGTTCACCGCCCGCATGATCGACGTCGCCGTCCGGTGGCCGTGGCCGGGCACCAGGGCAAGAAACGCGTGCAGGGCCCCCGCGTGCAGCGAGGTATAGGTGCGGTAGCCGTGGGGTGTGCGACCGGCGGCCGGGAGGATGCCGGCTTCCTCGTAGTTCCTGATTGCCTGGGTGGACAGACCGTGCCAGCGTGCCAGATCAACCGGCCTGAGCCGCTCACCGTTTTGAGAGTTTCTCCCCATGAGCCGGACGATATCGAGGAAAAGTTTCAACCGAGAGATCAACGATACCGTTGAAGGCATGGCTACTGACATCAAGGACACCGCCCATGCCGTCGAGGCGGCAGCCGTCATGAGGCTGCTCCCGGCCCGGCCGCGGCTGCTCGCCCTGGGCGAGCCGACCCACGGCGAGGACGCTCTGCTCGCCCTGCGCAACGAGCTCTTCCAGGAACTCGTCGAGCAGGAGGGGTACCGGACGATCGCGATCGAGAGCGACTGCCTGAAGGGCCTGGTCGTGGACGACCACGTCACCTCGGGAACGGGCACCCTCGACGAGGCCATGGAACGCGGATTCAGCCACGGCTGGGGCACCTTTGCGGCCAACCGCGAGCTGGTGCGCTGGATGCGCGCCTACAACGACGGCCGGCCCGAGTCCGAGCGGCTCCGCTTCACCGGTTTCGACGGCCCCCTGGAAATCACCGGCGCCGCGAGCCCCCGGCAGGCCCTCACCGCACTCCACAACTACCTCTCAGACCGGGTGGACGCGGACCTGCTCCCCTGCACCGGGGAAACGCTCGACCGCCTGCTCGGTGCCGACGACCTGTGGACCGATCCCGCCGCGATGATGGACCCGGCGCACTCCGTGGGGCAGTCGGCCGAGGCCGGACAGCTACGGCTGCTCGCCGACGATCTGGTGGCGCTGCTCGACGCGCAGACACCCCACCTGCTCGCGACCACCTCGCAAGACGACTGGGACCGGGCACGCCTGTACGGGCGCACTGCCACCGGCCTGCTGCGCTACCACTACTGGATGGCCGACACCTCACCGGCCCGTATGACACGGCTGTGCGCGCTGCGGGATGTGATGATGGCCCACAACCTCCTCGCCGTCGCCGCTCGCGGCCCGGCGCTCGTCCACGCCCACAACTCCCACCTCCAGCGGGAGAAGAGCACGATGCAGATGTGGCAGGGGCCGGTGGAGTGGTGGAGCGCCGGTGCGCTGGTGAGCGCCCAACTCGGCGAGGAGTACGCCTTCGTGGCCACGGCTCTCGGCACCATCCGGCACCAGGGCGTGGACGCCCCGCCCGCGGACACTGTCGAAGGGATCCTGTACGCGTTTCCGGAGGACCGCTGCGTCATCGACGCCCCGCGACTGGCCACCGCCCTCGGCGACACGCCGCCCGCGCCCCGCGTATCCCCCTGGTTCGGCTACTCCCCACTCGACCCGGCCCAACTTGCGGACAGCGAAGCGATCGTGTTCGTCAAGGACGTCCCATAGACATAGCGCTACGGCTTCGGCTCGTCAGGGGGATGCTGTGCGAGCAGGAGGCCAAGCAGCCGGAGGGGGCGCGGCCGCTGCGGGTGAGCCGGAAGGCGGCCCACCAGTGGCGTGTGCAGAGCCTGCCCGTCCGTCAGCCGAGCGACCAGATGCCGGTCCAGGTCATCGCCGAAAGCGTCGAGGAGCACGCTGAACTGGCTTGACCCGGCTGGGATCTCCACCGCCCAGGCGTCGGATCCGGCCGTCGACCACCCACAGCTCGTCGCGGCCTCCTGCGGTCCGACGATCATCCGTCCCGTCAGATGCAGCACCGCGCGATCGCTCGTGTACCGCACCTTGATTCGGTGCTACCTGCTGCCGCCCGTCCGGTCCGCCTTCTCCTCCTCGACCTGCGCCTTCGCGGGGTCCAGGAGCCGGGACAGAAAGTGTCGGGTCCGTTCATGAGAGGGGTTCCCGATGACCCGGTCCGGTGTGCCGTCCTCGACGATCACCCCGCCGTCCATGAAGACGACCCGGTCGGCGACCTCCCGCGCGAAGCTCATCTCATGGGTGACGACCATCATCGTCATGCCCTCGTCGGCGAGCATGCGCATCACGGCGAGGACGTCGCCCACCAGCTCGGGGTCGAGCGCGGAGGTCGGCTCGTCGAAGAGCATCACCTCGGGGCCCATGGCGAGCGCGCGGGCGATGGCGACACGCTGCTGCTGACCGCCGGAGAGGGAGGAGGGATAGGCGTCCGCCTTCTCGGACAGGCCCACGCGCTCCAGGTTCTCGGCGGCGATCTCCGCGGCCCGCGCCTTGCTCCGCCGAAGGACCCGGCGCTGTGGCAGTGTGAGGTTCTCGGTCACCGTGAGGTGCGGGAAGAGGTTGAACTGCTGGAACACCATGCCGATACGGCGGCGTACGGCGTCGATGTCCACATCGGGGTCGGTCACCTCGGTGCCGCCGACGAAGACCTGTCCCTCGGTGGGCTCCTCCAGGAGGTTCACACAGCGCAGCAGGGTCGACTTGCCGGAGCCGGAGGGGCCGATGACACAGACCACCTCGCCCTGGCCGATCTCCAGATCGATGCCGCGCAGCACCTCGTTGTCCCCGAAGGACTTGTGCAGGCCGCGGACGAGTATCTCGGGGACAGTGCTCACTTGACGGCTCCCTGGGCCTTGGCCTCCATGCGACGCACCACGAATCCGAGCGGGATCGTGACCAGCAGATAGCACAGGCCCGCGACCAGGATCGGTGTGGAGTTGGCGGTCTGGCTGGCCAGATCCCGGCCGAACTTGGACAGTTCGCGCTCCTCCAGCGTGACGCCGAGGAACAGCACCAGCGAGGAGTCCTTGAAGAGCAGGACCAGTTCGTTGGTGAGCGGCGGAAGGATGATCCGGAACGCCTGCGGAACGATGATGGAGATCATGGCCCGGGCCGATGAGAAGCCCAGCGAACGGGCCGCCTCCATCTGTCCCTTGGGCACGGCCTGGATGCCCGCGCGGATCGTCTCCGCCATGTACGCGGCCGAGACCAGTCCGAGCGCGAGGGCCACCTTGCCGTACGTTCCTCCGATGATCTCCGTGCCGGGGAAGGCCAGCGGCACGGCCACACCGACGAAGATGAAGATCAGCAGGGCGGGCAGACCGCGGAAGATCTCGATGTAGACCCCGGCGACCCAGCGGTAGGGGCCCACGGACGACAGCCGCATCAGCGCGATGACCATGCCGAGGACCAGCCCGACGACGAAGCCGGTCAGGGTGAACAGCACGGTGTTCTTCAGCGCCAGGGTGATGACGTCCGGGAACATCCGTTGCGCGATGTCCGCCTGCGCGAACTGGTTCCGCAGCCGGCCCCAGTCGGCCGTGGCCGCGAAGGCGATCACGGCGGCGACGAAGACGGCGTACTGAACGCCGCGCGAGAGCGTACGCCGCCGGCTCCGGGTCAGACGCCTGCTACGGGGCCGGACTTCGGCGCCGACGGTGCCGGTGGTGTCGCTCATGAGGCGGACGGCGAGGCGGCGGACGGGGTGTACGGGCCGATCCACTGCTCGTACAGCTTCTTGTAGGTCCCGTCGGCCTTCGCGTCCTTGATCGCCTTGTTGATCGCGGCGAGGAGTTCGGAGTTGCCCTTCTTCACCGTGAAGCCGTACTGCTCACCGGTGTCGAGGTTGCTGACCACCGTGAAGGCGTCGGCGTTGGCCTTGTCCTTGAGCCAGCCCTGGACCACCGGGTAGTCGATGACGACCCCCTGGACCTGTCCGGTGCGCAGGCCGTTGAGGACGGCGTCGGAGGACTCGAAGGAGACGGGGTCGAAGCCCTGCTTGCGCACATAGTCCTCTCCGGTGGTCTGCGCCTGGGCACCGAGCTTCTTGCCCTTGGCCTTCACATCGTCCAGGGACGTGATGCCGCTCTTCTTGTCGACCAGGACGGCCTGGGTGGCGTCGAAGTACGGGTCGGAGAAGTCGACGTTCTTCTTGCGCTCGGCGGTGATGGTCATGCCGGCGGCGGCCAGATCGCACTCGCCGGAGTTGAGGAACGCACCGGTCTTGAAGTTCTCGAAGGGCGTGTCGAGGATCTGCTGCTTCACCCCGAGGTCCTTGGCGACCAGGTCGATCAGGGAGACGTCGAAGCCCTGGACCTTGCCGTCGACCTCCGACTGGAAGGGCGGGTACGGCAGATGCGTGCAGGTCGTGAGTTGGCCCGCCTTGACGAGGCCGACCCCGCCGTCGGCCGACTTGCCCGTGCCGCCGCTGCCGCTCGATGTGCAGCCTGCCACGAGCACCGCCCCGGCCGTCGCGGTGATGGCGGCCAGGATGCGGACCCGGCGTCCGAGGAGCGTGTTCACGGGGGACCTCTCTGTGGGGGACGTGCGGATGCAGACTATAAGAAGATCTTTGACCCCCTCAAACAAGCCTGAGGCGTGGGTAATTCCCGGACCCGTACCGTCTTACGGGACGTCACCGGCCGGATGCGGAAGGATCCCGCCGGTCACCCTGGAGGCGGCCGCCGGCCGTGCGTACCGCATACAGGGATCAGCCGACGGCAAGCAGTGGATCGACCTGACGACCGGGCCGGCCCCGACGGGGGCGCGGGAGCCGCTCGTGATCGAGGGGCGTCCCCCGCCGAGTTGCGCGAACTGGCGCGTCGCTCCGCACCCGCCGCTCGCGGACGGCCGGGTCCGGGCGGCGCACGTGGACGGGTACCTGAGTCCGTGCAACACGCAACGGGCGCGAGACCCGTGTGACGCTGTACGGCGCGCAGCCCCACCGACGGTGCACGGCGTCCACTACCGGCCGCTGGCCATTGACGGCCGTACCGCGTACGCCCACCGTGCCCTCACCCGCGCGGCGGACATGTGCCGGTCGTGACGGTCGCGAGGAGACGGGGGGCAGGGCGATGAAGGCGGTGCTCCAGGAGCGGTTCGGGCCGCCGGACACCCTGCGGCTGCAGGAAGTCCACCGGCCCTGGGCCGGGGCCGGCCAGGTGCTGGTTCGTGTGCACGCCGCCGCGCTCAACCCCTACGACTGGCACAGGGGCCGTGGTGACCACGATCGACCCGCGGGCGCAGAAGGCGGCCTATAAGGGGCTGACCGGTCTGAAGGGTGCGCGGGGGGCTGTGGTCGCTCTGGATCCGAAGACCGGGAAGGTGCTGGCCCTGGCGTCGGCGCCGTCCTACGATCCGTCGGCGTTCGCGGGCAACACCTTCAAGGAGTCCGATAGGTTCGTGGCCCTGGACAAGGACAAGCGCAAGCCGCTGGCGAACCGGCCGCTGCGGGAGACCTATCCGCCCGGATCCACGTTCAAGATCCTCACGGCTGCCGCGGCCCTTGAGTACGGTGTGGTCACGGACATCGACGCCCCGAGCGAGGCGGATTCCCCCTACCAGCTGCCCCAGTCGACGAACCGGATCGGCAGCGAGGCCGGCGACGCGGTCTGCGGCAAGGCTTCCATGAAGACCGCGATGCAGTACTCCTGTAACAACGTCTTCCTCGACGCCGCCGCCAAGCTGGGGGAGGACCGGATGCGCGAGACGGCGGAGAAATTCGAGTTCAACACGGACGTTTACTCGCCGGACTTCGGAGACCTGCGTGCCACGAAGAGCATCTATCCGCAGGACCTGGACAAGCCAGGAACCGCTCTGACCGGCATGGGGCAAGGCAGCCTCCCCAGCACCCCCATGCAGATGGCCCTCGTCACCGCGGCACTGGCCAACGACGGCAAACTCATGCAGCCCTACATCGTCGACGAGATCCGCGGACCGGACCTGAGCACCCTGGAGAAGACCGAGCCGGCTGTCATGAGCCAGGCCGTCTCCGTCCCCACTGCCCAGAAGGTGCAGCAGATGATGGAGCACACCGCCCAAGAAGGCAGCGCCCAGCGCGCGCTGATCGACGGCATCGTTGTCGGCGGCAAGACCGGCACCGCGCAGCGAGGCGTGAACGTCGCGGATGAAGTGCCTTACGGCTGGTTCGTCTCCTACGGCAAAAGGCCTGACGGCGCCTCGGTTGCCGTCGCCGTGTTCATTGACCCCACCGGCATGGACATCTCCCGCCAGGACATCTCGGGCGGCTGACTCGGCGCTCCCATCGCCCGCAGCGTCATGAAGGCAGCGCTGCAGAAGCAGAGAGGCTCGCACCAGGCCGGGCATCCAAGCGGCCTGCTTTTCTCCATTCAGTGGCTTCGTTCATCTCAACGGACAGCGACGGTCGACCGGTTCCGGAGTCGGCTGTCGATCAGTCGGCTCGTGAACGTCGAAGAGAAATGACGGCACCGTCGAGTCCGTGAACAAGGACGGCCAGCCGCCCGTCAGCGGCTGGCCGTCGAGGCAGGTGGCGACAGGAGCGACGCATCCGGCCGGTGTGGTGCTACTGAAGGATTTGCAGACTCCAGGTGTCGGCCTCAGGACTGCGCCAGTAGAAGACGTTCGGCTGAACGGGGTCACATGTCACCAGCAGAATGTCTCCCTGGCCGAGTACGGCCTTCCGCTCGACTTGTGTCCCTCTAGCGGCAGAACCGCCTGATGTGCGCGCTCAGCGCAAGGACGTTCCCGCAGACGGCTGCCGCCTCGGACGACCAGCGCCCCGAGCGCTGGACCCTACCTGCAGCAGAAGGAGGGCCGCAGCCGGCATTTCGGCGCGGCTCGGTGGGCAATCAGTCCCACGCTGGGATGAAGGACCTTGATGCTGGGCGTCGGTCGTTCGTGGCGGTGTCAGGTGAGGTAGTCGGCGACGAGGGCGGCGAACTCGTCCGGTGTGGCGAGGCGGATGCCGAGGTCTTCGGCCTTGGCGCGCTTGGACCCGGCGTTGTCGCCGGCGACCACCAAGGTGGTCTTCTTCGACACGCTGGAGGAGGAGCGGCCTCCGGCCCGTTCGATGAGTTCGTTCATCTGGTTTCGGCTGAGCTGCTCCAGCGGTCCGGTCATCGTGCCCGTTGCCACGACCGTCATCCCCGTGAGCGGGCCGGCGGCCGGGGCACCGACGGTCCCGGTGTCCGCGTCGGAAGTTGATGGGGGAGTGGCGCCGGGCTCGGTCATGTTCACCCCGGCCGTGGCGAGTTTGTCGATCAGAGGGGCGAGCTCGGTAAGTTCGGCGACGATGGACGCTGCCTTCTCGGCGCCGATGCCTTCGACCGCCTGCAGCGCGTCGGCGTCGGCAGCCCGGATGCTGTCCATGGTGGCGAAGTGCCGGGCGATCCGCCGCGACATGGAGCGGCCCGTCCCACGGACGCCGAGGGCGCACAAGACCCGCGACAGCGGCTGCGTCTTGGCCGCTGCCAGCGCGGCGAGCAGGTTGTCGGTACTGGTTTCCCCCATCCGCTCCAGCGACAGGAGCTGGTCGCTCGTGAGGGTGAACAGGTCGGCGAGATCGGTGACCAGACCAGCGTCGACGAGTTGCACGACGCGCGTGGCGCCCAGGCCTTCGACGTCGAGCTGGTCGCGGCCCGCGGCGTAGGAGAGGGAAGCGACCAGGTGGCAGTTGCGGCCCTGCTCGCAGCGCCAGCGTTCCTCGCTGGTATCGATATCGGACCCGCACCGCGGGCACACCTCGGGGAACACGATCGGCTGTTCGGCGCCGGTACGCAGGTGGGCGACGGGGGCCTCTACGCGGGGGATGACATCGCCGGCACGGTGGACCATGACGTGGTCGCCCAGGCGCAGATCGCGGCGGGTGATGTCGGCCGGGTTGTGCAGCGTGGCGTAGGTGATGGTGGACCCGTCGATCTCGACCGGCTCCAGGACCCCGCGGGGGGCGATGATGCCCGTGCGGCCCACGTTCCACTCCACCGCGAGCAACCGGGTGATCTTCTCGACGGCGGGCAGCTTGTAGGCGATCGCCCAGCGCGGGGCCCGCGATCCGGACCCGGCGGCTTGCTGGTCGGCGGCCAGATCGGCCCTGACGACGATGCCATCGATACCGAACGGCAACTGGGCACGCAGCGCGGCGATCTTCTGCACACGAGCCAGGACCTGCTCGACCGTGTCGGCGGTGACGCCGGGCACGGCAGTGGCGGCCGTGGTGTTCACACCGAGCTCGGCGGCCCACGCCATGAGCTCACTGTGTGCGAGGGAGCCAAGCCGTGTGGCCACGTCGGCGTCGGTGTCGGGCGTCGGCAGCAGGCCGTAGCCGAAGAACGTCATCGGTACGGTGTAGGCGCGGTCCTTGGCACGCAGGGTGCCCGCCGCGGCGTTGCGCGGATTCGCGAACGGCTGCCCGCCATGTGCGGTGCGCACCTCGTTGGCGTGCTCGAACTGGGCGGTGGTCATCAGCACTTCGCCGCGTATCTCCACCGTGACCGGCTCGGTCAGTTCGTCGGGTAGGCCCTCGATGGTGCCGATCGCGTGCGAGACGTCTTCCCCGGCGATCCCGTCGCCCCGGGTGATCAGCCGGGTCAGCCGGCCCTGGGTGTAGCGGGCGGCGACGGCCAGCCCGTCGAGCTTCGGCTCCACGCTGAAGCGTTCCGCCTCATGACCGATCCGGCGGGCCAGCGAGGCCGCCCAGGCAGCGAACTGCTCCGGCGAGAACACGTTGTCCAGACTCAGCATCGCCACCGTGTGGGGAACATCGCCCTCAGCCGCGCCGCCGGCGACCTTCCCGGTCGGCGAGGCGGGCAGCGTCTGGTCGGGATGATCGGCCTCCCAGGCGGCGATGCCCCGCACCAGTTGGTCGTAGGCGTCGTCATCCAGGGGCGAGGTACCGCCCGCGTAGTAGGCGGCAGCGGCCTTCACCGCATCCTCGACCGCCTGCGCGTAGGCGGCGGCATCCACGATCTGCACAACGGGTGTCGTCATGCCCGCCATCCTGCCTGCCACCACTGACAACACCCTGTACGCGTGGTCGCGCCGACGCAGCGGAGGTCTGCTGGTACCGGATGATCTTGTGCCTGATCACCTGTGGGAGCGCGCCTTCACGGCGGGGGCGTCCAGCGTGCGAGTCAGCTCGTAGGAGAAGCCGCTGGCCGGGGTGGGCTGCCCACCGCGTCTGGCGGCGTGGAGCGAGACGCCGGGTTGCGGCATCACCCTTATGAACCAGAGCAGGACGTCCCCATCGAAACCCCCGGCAGGCTTCCCGCGCCCGTAGGCGCGCTCGACCCGCCGGCCGACAACGCCGTGACCGCGGCGTCAGCCCGTTCCGTGGCGGCCGGTGGCCGTCATGCGCATGCACCAGGGCGATGGGACGATAACCGGCAGTCGACCGCGAACGGGCACGCGCCCGCCGAGGGCCCGGCCCGGAGGCCACTGGCGCCGCGCTCCGATGACCTGAGTCGAGGTGAGAAGCCCAGTGATCAGCAGGAGGCTCGTGCTTCAGGCCACTCTGGCAGGCGGAACGTCTCTCTTTTCCGTTCCCGGTACGGTGATGCCGCGCGCTTCGCCGGCGGAAGCAGAAGTCCTTGATCCGGCGGTGATACGGAAGTACGTGGCCGAACTTGTGATACCGCCCGTCATGCCGCTGGACAGCCGGGCCGGCCGGGACATCTACACGATCGGCATCCGCCAGTTCCGGCAGCAGGTGCTTCCCCCGGGCATGCCGGCCACGACGGTATTCGGATACGGCTCGACCGGGCATCCCGAAACGTTCCACTATCCCGCGTTCACCATCGAAGCCCGGTTTGAACGAGCGGTCCAGGTCAGGTGGGTCAATCAACTCGTCGACACGAGCGGCGGATATCTGCCGCATCTGCTGCCGGTAGATCCCACACTCCACTGGGCGAACCCACCGGGTGGGGCCAAACAGCGGGACTCCCACACCATGTTCACCTCGACACCCGGGCCGTACGGTGGACCGGTTCCCGTCGTCACCCACCTGCACGGCGGGGCGAACACGGAGGAGAGCGACGGGTACGCCGAGGCTTGGTACCTGCCCGACGCGCAGGGCATTCCGCGCGGTTACGCCCGAGTCGGATCCTTCTACGAGGAGTTCGCGAAGAAGTCCGAGGCGAAGACCGGCGTGCCCTGGGGCCCGGGCGAGGCCGTCTTTCACTACGCCAACCGCGGCCGGGCCGCCACCCTGTGGTTCCACGACCACACCCTGGGCATCACCAGGCTGAACGTGTACGCCGGAATGGCGGGCTTCTACCTGTTGCGCGGCGGGCCGTCGGACCTGGGGGAAAGCGTCCTGCCCGGGCCCGCGCCGAGGCTCGGTGACCTGCCCGGCGCGCGCTACTACGAGATCCCCGTCGTCGTCCAGGACCGCTCGTTCCGCACCGACGGGACCCTGTTCTATCCGGCGAGCCGGGCGCTGTTCGACGGGTTCAAGGGCCCTTATGTGCCCGGCAGCGACATTCCGCCGATCTGGAACCCGGAGTACTTCGGCAACGCGATGGTCACCAACGGCAGGACCTGGCCGGTGCTGTCCGTGGAGCCGCGCCGCTACCGGTTCCGGTTCCTCAACGGCTGCAACTCACGCACCCTGATCCTGAAGATCGTCACTGACCGACTGGCCCGCAGGCCGGTACCGGCAAAGCTTCCCCTGTGGCAGGTCGGAAGCGACGGAGGCTTCCTGCCCGCACCCGTTCGGCGCGACCAGCTGCTGCTCGCCCCGGCCGAACGCGCCGACGTCGTCGTCGATTTCTCCTCGATCTCGGTCGGCACGGAGCTGTACCTGATCAACGAGGGACCGGACGCCGTGTTCGCGGGAGGCACGGTCGGGACCGGCTTCCCCGCGGCGAACCCGAAGACCACCGGACAGGTCATGAAGTTCGTGATCAAACCGCTCGTCGCGGCGGACACATCAACGCCTCCCGCACAGCTCACGCTGCCCCTCTTCGAGCCCCTCGGCGCAGCAGACCGCACCCGACAGGTGAGTCTCGGCGAGCTGGCCTCGGCCCGCGTGCCGGGCGTGAGTCCCCGCGAAGTTCTGCTCGGCGTCATCGGTCCGAACGGCAAACCGAGACTACTGGGATGGGCCGATCCCATCACGGAGAACCCCGTCGTGGGATCAACGGAGATCTGGGAGATCGTCAACCTGACGAAGGACGCCCACCCCATTCACATCCACGAGGTGCAGTTCCAGGTCGTCGACCGGCAGACGCTCCCGGCCGGTGGCCGTCGTTCCCCGGAGGCGTGGGAGCGCGGTTTCAAGGACACGGTGCTCGCCTATCCGCAGGAGACAACCCGGGTCAAGGTGCGCTTCGGCCAGACAGGCCGGTACATGTGGCACTGCCACCTCCTGGAACACGAGGACAACGAAATGATGCGTCCCCTGCGCGTGGGTCCAGCCTGACAGCCGACCAGAAGACCGCTCGAACCCGCCACCGTGGACGCACGGGACGTCCGGTGCCGGAGCGAGGCCCATCGGGCACGACGCCCCCGAATCGGCTACTCGTAGATCTGAGCCGCTGAGAGTTGCAGTGTCACGGATCGCCAGGTGACTGGCTCGAGTTGTGCGTGGAGCGGTGAGTCGGCGGCCACCCATGCGGCCCAGGAATCGAGCCAGTCGTACAGGGTGTCGTGTGCCCAACTGCCTCCGTCGCCGGCCCACTCACCACGGGCGCTCTTCGTCTGGTGTTCCCGTTGGTCCCGGGCGAAGTCGGTGGCGAGCGCCACATACAGGTCCGCGACAATAACAACCATACCCAGCATCCAAGACGGCTGCCGGAGTGCGGCTGACCGTTGTGATCGAGCGTCAGCGCCGACTGGCCCTAGGGACGGAGGCGCGGTCGCTGGGGCAGGGCGGGATCAGGATCGTCGCCGCTGCGGCCGGGGTCCGGGAGGACACGGTCTTGCGTGGGGTGGCTGAACTGGCATCCGATCAGGCTCCGTTGGGGCCGGGTCCGCCGAGTGGACGGAGGCCGGAAGAATGCCGGGCCAGCTGTAACCACAAGGTCCACACGTCGCGGACGGAAGACGGCATGCGTGCTGGCCCGTCATCGGTCGCGGATGTGATCTCGGCCGCTGGCAGGAAAGTCGGATAAACGGCACGCGTGCCGGGTAGGACGGACGCCGGGATGATCTCCACTGCGGAAGGCGCCCCCAGCACCCGCCCAGCCGGGCTCGCCCGGCGAGAAAGAAGGAGCAGCCAGATGGCCAGCGGCACTGTGAAGTGGTTCAACGCCGAGAAGGGATTCGGCTTCATCGCTCAGGACGGCGGGCCGGACGTCTTCGCGCACTACTCCAACATCTCCGGCACCGGGTACCGCGAGTTGGTAGAGGGCGAGAAGGTGACCTTCGACGTGACGCAGGGACAGAAGGGACCTCAGGCGGAGAACATCGTCCGCGGCTGACCTGCGCACACCCTGCCCTTCCTGGCGTGTATTGTTGCTGGTGCCGACGCGGGGTGGAGCAGCTCGGTAGCTCGCTGGGCTCATAACCCAGAGGTCGCAGGTTCAAATCCTGTCCCCGCTACCACACGAAAGGGCCCGGTTCCCGGGCCCTTTCGCATGCGTCCACGGGTGCGCGGCGGCGTCCGATCGACGTCGCAAACCCATAGTGGGGTGCCGTCCGGGGCGGACAGGAACTGGATGTTGCCGCCGAACGCCATGTGCTTCTGGCTGAACCACAGGTCAGACCTGTCCTACCAGGGGCTTCACGCCACTCCACAGGCCCAAGGAGAGACACTACGTAGACTCGCACGCAGTGCAGGGAGCATCCGACGGTGGAGGGTATGGTTCGGTGGCGACTTATGTATTAATCCACGCCGCGGCTGTTGACTCGTGGTACTGGGGGCCGCTGGCAGCCGAGTTGCGCGACCATGGTCACGAGGTGGTTGCACCGGACCTGCCGTGTGATGACGAGTCGGCCGGACTCGCGGAGTACGCCGACACGGTGGTCGAGGCGATCGGCGACCGGACCGATCTCGTCGTCGTCGCCCACTCGTTCGGCGGTTTCACCGGCCCGCTGGTGTGCGACCGGGTGTCGGCGGACCTGCTGGTCATGCTCCAGGCCCAGGTTCCGGCCCCCGGCGAGTCACCGGGTCAGTGGTGGGGCAACACCGGTTACGGGCCGGCCCGGCAGGAATCCGACCGCCACAGGGGCGTCCCGGAGGGGACCGAAGAAGACGTACTCTCCCTTGTGCTGCACGACACCCCGGCCGCCCTGGCCGCCGAGTTCATGGCGGAGCACCAGCGGAATCAGGCGCCGGCCCCGTTCGGGGATCCGTGGCCGCTGGCCGCGTGGCCGGAGGTGCCGACCAGGTTCCTGATGTCGTCCGACGACCGCTTCTTCCCTGCCGAGTTCATGCGAAGGATGGTCGCCGAGCGGCTCGGCTTCCAGCCGGACGAGATGCCCGGCGACCACTGCCCGATGCTCGGCCACCCGAAGGAGCTGGCCGACCGTCTGGAGGCGTACCGCGCCGCACGGTGACCGGTGCACCACGGGCGGACTTCGGGTGTCCAACTCGGCGACTACGACATCGCTCACTACGCCGCGGCCTTCGGCGTCCACGGCTACCGGGTCGAGTCCGAGGAGCAGTTTGCCAAGATCCTCGACGAGGCGCTGTCGCGCGAGGCGCGCGTCCAGCCCGGCGTCGCCATCATCCCGTTCACACACGGTCCGGGGAGGATCGCGGCCGCCTCCGCGCAGGCCGGCTGCCCTTCAGGAAGCGGCCGTCAAGCAGTGCGCGCAGGCGGGCGAGTTCGTCGTCGACGTCGGGGCGGGTGGTCGGTCCAGCCCACGACATCCGCGATCACCGTGCCCGGTGGCCGGGGCCAGCGTCACGGCAGCTCCCACACGACGGGCAGCCCCGCGTCGGCGCCCCCGCGGGAGTAGTCGTGCACGACGTCGAGCAGCTCGGCCATACGGGCCTGCCAGGCGATGTTGACCGGCAGCCGCTCCAGTTGGGCGAGGAGGCTGGGGTAGTCCTCGCACTCCAACAGGTGGAAGAGGTCGCCGCCGCTGCGCCAGATCGTCCAGGAGGTGGCACCGGCGGCGCGGATGGCGGCGGTCAGCTCGGCCGGGACCTCCCGGTGTGCGGCCTCGTAGTCGGCGATCCGGTCGGGCCGGACCTTGGTGTGCAGGGCGACTCTCATGACGACTCCTGGGTGGGCATCAGGCCCGTCTCGCGCAGTTCCCGCCAGAAGGCGGACGGGACGTGGATTGCGAACTGCTCTGCGCAGTCGCGCACTTCGGCGGCTGAGCCGACACCCACCAGAACGCTGGCCACGGCGGGGTGTGCGGAGCAGAAGGCAAGGGCGGCGGCACGCAGGGTGACGCCATGCCGCCCGGCGACCGCCTGCAGCCGCAGCGCCCGGTCCAGCATCTCCTGGGGCGTTCTGGCGTAGTCGTACGTCGATGCCGGCGTCGGGTGCGCCAGCAGACCGGAGTTGAAGGCGCCTCCGACGACGACCGGCGTGCCGCGCTCGGCGGCGGTCGGGAGCAGGTCGGCGAGGGCGCTCTGGTCGAGGAGGGTGTAGCGGCCGGCGCACAGCACCACGTCGACGTCAGTGTCGCGGACGAAGCGGGTGAGCATCGCGGACTGGTTCATGCCGGCGCCGATCGCCCCGACCACGCCTTCGGAACGGAGCTTCTCCAGCGCCGGGTAGCCCTCGCGGAAGGCCTGCTCGGCGTGGTCGTCGGGATCGTGGAGGTAGACGACATCTAGGCGGTCCAGGCCGAGGCGGCCCATGCTCGCCTCCAGGCTGCGGCGGATGCCGTCGGCGCTGAAGTCCCAGACGCGGTGGTGTGTGGCGGGTACCGCGAAGCCGTTGGCCAGGTCGTCGCCCGTGCTGTCGGCGGGCTCCAGGCGACGGCCCACCTTGGTGGAGACCGTGTAGTGGGCGCGGTCGTATTCCCGCAGGGCCGAGCCGAGGCGGCGTTCGGACAGGCCCAGGCCGTAGTGCGGGGCGGTGTCGAAGTAGCGGATGCCCCGTTCCCAGGCGGCGGCCACCGCTTCGTGCGCCTCCTCGCCGTCGACGTGCCGGTAGAGGTTGCCGATCCCGGCGGCGCCGAAACCCAGCGGGCTGACCTCGACACCGCTGCGGCCCAGGGAGGTCACCGGCCCGCCGGGCGCAGCCGCAGGCCCTGCATGCCGCCGTCGACGGCGAGTGCGGTACCGGTCGTGGCGCCGGACAGGGGGCTGGCCAAATAGGCGATGGCGCCCGCGACTTCGGCGGCGGTGACGAGCCGGCCCGTGGGCTGGCGGGCTTCCAGCGCGGCGCGCTCGGCGGCCGGGTCGGGGGCGGCGTCCAGCAGGCGTCCGACCCACGGTGTGTCCACCGTGCCGGGATTGACGCAGTTCACGCGGATGCCCTCGCGGACGTGGTCGGCGGCCATGGCGAGGGTGAGGGAGTACACGGCACCCTTGGTGGCGCTGTAGAGGGCGCGCTGGGGCAGGCCGGCGGTGGCCGCGATGGAGCAGGTGTTGACGATCGCCGCGTGCGAGGAGGCGCGCAGGTGCGGCAGGGCGGCGCGGGCGGTGCGGACCATGCCGAGGACATTGACGTCGTAGACGCGGCGCCACTCCTCGTCGTCGTTGTCCTCGACGGTGCCCTGGGCGCCGATGCCCGCGTTGTTCACCAGGACGTCGAGTCCCCCGAGGGCCTCGGCGGCCTGCTCGACGGCCCTGCGCACCGAGGTGTCGTCGGTGACGTCGGCCCGGAAGGCGAGCAACGGCTTCACCACGGACGACGGGTCCAGGTCCAGGACGGCGACCTGCGCGCCCCGCTCGGCGAGCAGCTCGGCACTCGCCCTGCCGATACCGGAGGCGCCTCCCGTCACCAGCGCCCTGAGTCCCTGGAAGTCGCTCATGCCGCATGTCCCTTCTGCAGGTCGGGGTCGGCGGCCCAGAAGGAGCCGCCGGGGAAGGTGTACCGCGCGATGGACTCCGGCCGCATGGCGGCCGAGAAGCCCGGGGTGGTGGGGGCCGCGTAGTGGCCGTCCTGGATCACCACCGGGTTCAGGAAGTGCTCGTGGAGGTGGTCGACGTACTCGATGACGCGGTCCTCGGTGGTGCCGGAGATCGCGACGTAGTCGAACATCGACAGGTGCTGCACGAGTTCGCACAGGCCGACCCCGCCCGCGTGCGGGCAGACGGGGACTCCGTACTTGGCGGCCAGCAGCAGGATCGCGAGGTTCTCGTTGACGCCGGCGACGCGGGCCGCGTCGATCTGGAGTACGTCGAGGGCGCCTGCCTGGAGCATCTGCTTGAAGACGATGCGGTTGTGCACGTGCTCGCCGGTGGCGACCTTCACAGGGGCCACGGCCTCGCGGACCGCCGCGTGGGCGAGGATGTCGTCGGGGCTGGTGGGTTCCTCGATCCAGTACGGGTCGAACTCGGCGAGCGCCCTGGTCCAGCGGATCGCCTCGGCCACGCCCCAGCGCTGGTTGGCGTCAATGGCGATGCGGACGTCCGGCCCGACGACCGTGCGGGCCACCCGGCAGCGGCGCACGTCGTCGTCGAGGTCCGCACCGACCTTCAGCTTGATCTGGGTGAATCCGTCGGCAACGGCCTGGGCGGCGAGCCGGCTGAGCTTGTCGTCGTCGTAGCCGAGCCAGCCCGCCGAGGTCGTGTAGGCGGGGTAGCCACGCTGGAGCAGGCGCGTCGTGCGCTCCTTCGCGCTCTCCCGGCCACGGCGCAGGATCTGGAGTGCCTCCTCGGGGGTGAGCGCGTCGGTGATGTAGCGGAAGTCGATCTGGCTCACCAGCCACTCGGGGTCGGCCTCGGCGAGCAGCCGCCACAGGGGCTGCTGCGCGCGCTTGGCGGCGAGGTCCCACACGGCGTTGACGACCGCGCCGATCGCCATGTGCATCACGCCCTTCTCCGGTCCCAGCCAGCGCAGTTGACTGTCGCCGATCAGGTCCCGGAAGAGTGAGCCGGGGTCGCCGCACACCTCGTCGACCAGGCGTCCGACCACGTGGTGGCGCAGCGCGTGGATCGCGGCGACCTGGACGTCGTTGCCCCGCCCGATGGTGAAGGTGAAGCCGTGTCCCTCCGCTCCGCCGTCCTCATCCGTGCGCAGCACGACGTAGGCCGCCGAGTAGTCGGGGTCCGGGTTCATGGCGTCGGAGCCGTCGAGCTCGCGCGAGGTGGGGAAGCGGATGTCGTGGGTGTCGACCGCGATGATGCGGGCGGGCGTCGCAGACACGGATGGCCTTTCGGTCGGTGACGGGAGAACCGGCGGGTCAGTCCTGGGCACGGCCCGTCGTCACACGGGCGATCATGAGCGCGACCAGGATGATTCCGCCATAGATGGCCTGGATCCAGAACGACGGCACCTGGGCGAGGGTGAGCAGGTTCTGCACGACACCGAGCAGAAGTACCCCGGTCAGGGCGCCGAACATGGTGCCCTTGCCGCCGTCCAGGCTGATACCGCCGATCACCGCTGCCGCGAACACTGTGAAGATCATGTTCTGGCCCTGGTTGGCGCTGATCGCGCCGACGTAGCCGGTCTGCATGATCCCGCCCGCCGAGGCCAGGACGCCCGCGACGACGAACACGCCGAGCATGACCCGCTCGACGCGGATGCCGGCCGCGCGGGCCGCCTCCGCGTTGCCGCCGATGGCGTACAGGGCCCGTCCGATGCGGTGGTACTTCAGCAACAGCCCGGCGACCGAGAAGGCGACGGCGGCCAGCCACACCGACAACGGGATGGCCAGGAAGGTGGTGGTGGCCAGGGAGTAGAAGCTGTCGGGCATGCCGAACAGCGTCTTGCCCTTGGTGGCGCCGACCAGCAGACCGCGCAGCACGATCAACATCGCCAGGGTCACGATGAAGGCGTTGAGCTTGAACCTGACGACGAGGACGCCGTTGAAGAGGCCGACGACCGCGCCCACCACCAGGATCGCGAGCAGGGCGAGCGGCGCCGGGAACTTCACGCCCCATCCGGACTGGACCGAGGGGAGCACCAGGAGGGCGCCCACGGCCGGCGCGATACCGACGACCGACTCCAGGGACAGGTCGAACTTGCCGCTGATCAGCACCAGCGACTCGGCGAGCACGACCATGGCGAGTGCGGCGGAGGCGCCGAGGATCGAGATCAGGTTGCGCTCGGTGAGGAACGAGTCGTTGACGACCGTGCCGAGCACCATCAGCAGCAACAGAGCGGGCAGCAGGGCGAGTTCGCGGGCCCGGCGCAGCAGGACCGTCCTGGCCGAACCCGCGGCGGCGGCGCGTGGCGGCGCGAGCGGGGCAGCCGCCTTGGTGTCAGCCATGGTCAACTCCTTCTATGGAGGCGATCAGCTCGTGGTCGCGCCAGCCCGCCTGGTGCTCGGCGACGACGTGGCCGTGGAAGAGGACGAGGACGCGGTCGCAGCGGCGCAGGTCGTCGAGTTCGTCGGAGACGACGAGGACGGCGGTGCCGTCCTCGCGGGCGTTGTCCATCCGTGCCAGCAGTGACTCCTTGGACCTCACGTCGACGCCGGCGGTGGGGTTGATGAGCACGAGCAGGTGCGGGTCGGAGGCGAGGGCGCGGGCCATGACGACCTTCTGCGCGTTGCCGCCGGACAGGTCCGCCACGGGCTGTTCGGGGCCCTCGGTATGGATGCCGAGGCGCTCGATCAGCTCGCCGGCGACACCGCGTTTGGTGTCGGTGGAGACGAAACCGAAGCGGCCGAGCCGGTCCGGCACGCTCATGGTGGCGTTGTCGCCGACCGTCATGCCGGCGACCAGTCCCTGTTCGTGCCGGTCGCGGGGCACACAGCCGACGCCCGCCCTGAGCGCGGCCCGCACATCGCCGAACGGGAGTTCCCTGCCGTCGAGTTCGGCGGTCCCGCCGGTCGGGGTGTACAGGCCGGCGAAGGTCTCGGCCAGCTCGATCTTGCCGCTGCCGCTGGAGCCGGCGAGTCCGACGACCTCGCCACCGCGGACGGTGAGGTCGACGTCCGCGTACGCCTCGGAAGTGAGCCCGCGCGCGTCGAGCACCACGGGGGTGCCGACGGTGCTCGCGTCGCGTACGTGCCGGCGCTCGTGCTCCGTGACCGACTCTCCCGCCATCGCCTCGACCAGGGCCGCGCGCGACAGGTCGGCGACCGGCGCGGTTGTGATCCAGCGGGCGTCGCGCAGCACGGTGACGGTCTGACAGACCTCGTACACCTCCTGGAGGTGGTGTGAGATGAACAGGAAGGTGACGCCCGAGGCCTGCAGAGCGCGCATCCGCGTGAACAGCCGCTCGATCTCGCGGTTGTCGAGCTGGGCGGTTGGCTCGTCGAGGACGATGAACCGCGCGCCGAAGCTCAACGCCCGAGCGATCTCGACCATCTGCCGGTCCTCGACCCGGAGTTCGCAGGTACGGGCCTCCGGGTCGACGTGCACGTCCCAGGTATCGAGGAGGTCGGCGGCCTGCTTCCTCAGCCGGCGCCAGCTGATGAGGCGTCCGCGGCCCGTGGGCTGGCGGTTGATGAACAGGTTCTCCGCGACCGTCAGTTCCGGAATGACCGTCGGTTTCTGGTACACACAGGCGACCTTGCGGCGCCAGGCGTCGCGGTCGGTGAGTGCGGGCGCGGGCTCGCCGTCGAAGCGGACCTCGCCCTCGTCGGGCGCCTGGAGGCCGGTGAGCACGGCGACGAGGGTGGACTTGCCGGCGCCGTTGCGGCCGACGAGGGCGTGGGACTCGCCGGGCAGGACGGTGAGCCGGCCGTCGGCGAGGGCGACGGTGGGTCCGTAACGCTTGACGATGCCCCGCGCCTGAACCAGCGGGGTGGTGTCGGGGCTGCTCATCGGACCGTGTTGCCCCAGAGTTTGGGGTCGTCGACGTTGTCTTTGGTGACCAGTGGCGCGGGCAGTTGGTCCTCCAGGATGCCGCTGGGCAGCTTGACGATCGTGGAATCGTGGTCGGTGGGGCCCGGCTTGAACGTCTTGCCCTGCATCGCCGCCTTGACGTAGTACATGCCGTACTTGGCGTAGGCGTCGGCGGGCTGTGAGACGGTGGCGTCGATCTCGCCCTTGCGGATGGCCTCGTACTCCTGTGGAATGCCGTCGTTGGAGACGATGACGATGTGCCCGGGCGTGCCCGCTTTCTTCAGCATCTTCTTGGACTTCAGGGTCTGCAGGGTGGGCGCGAGGTAGACACCGCCCGCCTGCATGTAGATGCCTTTGATGTCGGGGTTGGCGTTCAGGAGCGTGTCGAGCTTGGAGGCGGCGGTGTCGGACTCCCACTTGGCGGGGATCTCCAGCACCTTCAACTTGGGGAAGTTCTTCCGCACGCAGGAGCGGAACGCCTCCGAGCGGTCGCGGCCGTTGACCGAGGCGAGGTCGCCCATGATCTGCACGACCTTGCCCGAGCTGATGTGCGCGCCCAGGTACTGGCAGGCCTTCTCGCCGTAGGCGACGTTGTCGGCCCGCACGACCATGGCGACCTTGCCCTTGTCGGGTGCCACGTCCACGGCGACCACGGGGACGCCCTTGCGCTCGGCCTGGTCGAGTCCGGCCTGGATGGCGGCGCTGTCCAGCGGGGCGACGACGAGGCCCTTCACGCCCTGGTTGAGCTCGTTGTTGATGTCGGTGATCTGCTGCGAGGGGTCACTGTTGGAGTTGACCGTCTTCAGTGCGTCGACGCCCTGGGACGTGGCCATCTTCGGCACGTAGTCGTTGTACGACTGCCAGAACGGCGAGGTCAGCAGGGGCAGGATCACCCCGACCTTGCCGTTGCCGTCCCCTTTGGCGCCCGCCGCGCCGCTGTCCTTGGTGCTGCCGCATGCCGTGAGCGCCAGGGTGCCGCAGGCGGCCGCGGCCGTCGCGCGCACCGCCCACGAGGAGAATCGCCTGCCTTGCCGCTGCCTGCCTTGCCGTCCGTTCCGCGCTGTGCTGCCGGCCATCTGTCGGCTCCTCATCGAGCGAAATCGAGCAGTTGACCGCATATTTATCAGACCACTTGGCGCCCTCAACACCCTACTGCGCCAAGATTTCCCACTTTCCGGCCGTAGTGGTCCGACCACATCGATGGCTAGACTGCGGCGCACGGTGACAGGAGGAGTGGCGTGGACGAAACCGCTACGGAGGAGACGGAACCGGAGACCGCCGCGGCCGCTCCGCAGAAGGGCACGGTGACGCAGCGCGCCATTGAGCGGATCAAGGCGATGATCACCGAGGGCCTGCTGGAGCCCGGGCAGCGCCTGCCCACCGAGCGGGACCTCGCGGCCCAGTTGGGCATCTCCCGCAGTTCGATGCGTGAGGCGATCCGCGCGCTGACCGTGCTCGGCGTGCTGGAGGCCCGGCACGGCTCGGGCATCTACGTCACCCGGCTGGAGGCCGGTGACCTGCTGGAGACGTTCGGCGTGGTCGCCGACCTCTCCCGAGGCCCGCGCCTGGTGGAGCTGCTCGAGGTGCGCCGCATCCTGGAGTCGACGGCGACCGCGCTGGCGGCGGCCCGGATCACCCCGGACCAGCTCGCCGAGGTGGAGAAACACCTGACGGCGATGAACGCCACCGACGATCCGGAGGAGATCCTCGCCCACGACCTCGCCTTCCACCGGGAGATCGCTGTGGCCGCGGGCAACGAGACGATGGCCGCGATCCTGGACGGCCTGTCCTCGCGCACCTTCCGCGCCCGCGTCTGGCGCGGCTACCAGGAGGAGGGGGCCTTCGCCCGAACCCGCCGCGAACACGCCGCGATCCACCGGGCACTGACCGCCCGGGATCCGGAGGCCGCGCGGGCAGCCGCGGCCGCGCACGTCGGCGAGGTGGAGGAGTGGCTGCGGGCGCAGCTGGAGCGGTAGCGGCCCCGGAATTCGCCCCGGCCGGCCGCGCTCAGGGACCGACGGCCGCACGGGCGTCGCGTTCCGGCGCGGGCAGGAGCAGGAGCTGGTCCAGGGCCCGGCGCAGCGTCTCACGCCAGGTTGCACGGTGCGCGGGTGGTGCTGTTCTGTGCCGGTGGCTTCGGTGGCCAGACGTCGAACGACTCAAGCCCTGGCACACCCTGACGGGCCGCCAGCACTCCTTCCTCGATCACGACTGGATGGCGGAGTTCGGCGAGCAGCTCCCCGCCTACCGGCCGCCATTGGCCATGGACGGCGACACGCGCCCGATCGATGCCTGAATGCGCACTCGACGCATCCTGCCTCTTCATGCCGTTGGATGGCAGGCCGCGCGCGGGTCAGCAGACGGCTGTGCGGCCACCATCCACGGGCAGCAGAACGCCGTGGACGAAGCTCGCCGCGTCGCTGGCCAGGTAGTCCGCCGCCGCGCTTGGCGGGTGCGCGGTACTCATGGCGCTCGCCCAGCTCCGCTTCGTACCGCTATATCTCAGACTCCGGTTCTCACCGGGCTTGTGGGCTTCCCCTACGCCGCCGGCGCCACGGACGCGCTGCTGTGGCTGACCGCCACCAGGCCCCCCGGGTGCCACCGCGTACGCTGTCGTGGTGATTGTCCTGATCACCGCCCTGATCGCCGGCATCGCGCCCCGGACCGTGGTCGCCGCCGCCCGCGGGCAGCTGCTTGCTGAGCTTGGATGAGTTACACACCGACCTGGGCCCTTGGTCACCCTTCAGCAGGCCCGGCCGCTAGCCGCGGCCTACTCCGAACGTATTAGCTGCACGAGAACTTCCGCCTCGCTGTGCTCGAGGTCCTTTGTCGCGGTCAGCAACGTCACAGGCCCGGTCCGTGCCTCATCACGCAGGTGGCCCAAAGCCTCGGCCCGGTCCGGTTCTGTCAACTCGGATTCGTAACGGCGCTTGAACTCGGCGAACTTGGAGGGCTGATGGCCGTACCAACGGCGCAGCTCATCGGACGGAGACACCGCCTTGAGCCACTCGTCCAAGTGGGCCCTTTCCTTGGACAGGCCGCGAGGCCACAGCCGGTCCACCAATACACGCCTGCCGTCGGACGGTCCGGCCTCCTCATAAACGCGGCGCGCGCGCACCTCCTGCATGGCACCATCACCCCTTCTCGAGCCTCCGACGTCCGCACCACCCGCCGCCTCGACCCGCCAGGTGGTGGGGTCTTAGTTCATTATTACCTTCAGTCGATCATTTCACCTCTCCGGTCTTCGCGGCGATCGACGATCTAAGCTGGGAGATGAAGGTCGGCGACGACTCTTCGTGCGATCCGCAACTTCCCTGACCAAGCGCCTGCTCGGCCCGCGTCCAGAAAGGAACGGGAATGGTGAAGCAATTCACGGTTGGAGACCATGTCAGATGGAACTCCGAAGCCGGATACGTTGAAGGAGTTATCGTCAAGAAACACACGCACGACGTGGAGTACAAAGGGTACGTGCGTCACTGCACTGAAAGCGACCCACAATACGAGATCAAGAGCGACAAAACTGATCACATCGCCATGCACAAGGGAGGCGCCCTAACGAAACTTTAAAAGACGTGACCATCATTCCAGGGCCTCGTCGGGCAGGCCGTCATTGAGCGACTCGATGACCCAGTCGGCCTTGGCCTCGGCGAGCTGGGTGGAGTTGAAGTTGCGGCTGGCCACCCCGACGCAGGCGACCCCGGCCGCATGCGCGCCCGCCACGTCGTGCGGGGTGTCGCCGACGACCAGGCAGCGGTCCGGGTTCAGGTCCTCGCCGTAGACCGGAGAGCCCCGGCGTATCGCGATGGGGGTTACCTCGGCGCGGTCGTTGGAGTCCGAGCCGTAGCCGCCGAAGGAGAAGAACCGGTTCAGGCCGACGCGGTGCAGCTTGATGTGCGCGGCGGCCTCCAGGTTGCCGGTGATCAGGCCGAGCAGGTATCCCCCGTCGATCAGCCGGGGCAGCAGGTCCTCGACGCCGGGCAGCACGCGGTGGTGCTCCGACTCGTTCACGGTCTGGCGCAGGTAGTGCAGGCGGCGTTCCAGGAGTCTGGCGAACTCGTGCCGTTCGGGCTTGCGGCCCAGTACGGCCTCGAAGGTCTTTCGGCCCACGTCGGGGTCGGTCATGCCGGTGTCGGTGAACTTGCCGATGTCGGCGGGAATGCCGTACAGCTCGTCGAAGGCCAGGCGCCAGGACCGGGCCCCTGCCCCGCCGGTGATGATCAGGGTGCCATCGATGTCGAACAGCAGGGCCAGGTGCCGGTAATCAGGGGGGCTCATCCGGCCGGCCGTTCCGCGTGCCCGCCGAAGCCCTTGCGCATGGCCGACAGGACCTGGTTGGAGAAGTGGTCCAGGTCCCTGGAGCCGAACCGGGCGAACAGCGCGGTGGCCAGGGTGGGCGCCGGCACCCCCTACGGCGCGCGCCACCGCGGGACGAGAGGACATGAGCTGCGCGGGTCCGGGGTCGCTGTTAGCGTCTTGCGGGGGGCGGATCTCCACGAAGCTGGATATTTTTCCATGCTTCTCCACGATGAGGAGGCCCCCCATGTGCGGAATCTCCGGTTGGGTGTCCTATGGGCGCGACCTGCGGCAGGAACGCCCCGTCGCTGAGGCCATGAACGCCACGATGGCCTGCCGCGGACCGGATGCACAGGGCCTCTGGCTCGACCGCCACGCGGCCATGGGCCATCGTCGGCTCGCCATCATCGACCTGCCCGGCGGCGTCCAGCCGATGACGCAGGACACCCCGGACGGCGATGTCGTGCTGGTGTATTCCGGTGAGGCCTACAACTACACGGAGCTGCGTGACGAGCTGCGCCACCGCGGGCACCGCTTTCGCACCGACAGCGATACCGAGGTCGTGCTGCGGGGCTATCTGGAATGGGGCGCCGAACTCCCCGAACACCTCAACGGCATGTTCGCGTTCGCGATCTGGGATGGACGGTCAAAGTCGCTGCTCCTGATCCGCGACCGCATGGGCATCAAGCCCCTGTACTACTTCCCGACCGAAGACGGCGTGCTGTTCGGCTCCGAGCCCAAGGCCGTCCTGGCCAACCCCATGGTGCCCCGCAGTGTCGACCTGGACGGCCTGCGTGAGCTGTTCTCCAGGGCCAAGACCCCCGGCCACGCCGTCTGGGCGGGGATGAGGGAGGTGGAGCCCGGCACGGTGGTCACCGTCGAGCGCTCGGGCCTGCGTGCCCGCCCCTACTGGCAGCTGCGTGCTGCCGAGCACACCGACAGCCGTCAGGACACCGTGGCGCGGGTGCGAGAGCTGCTCGACGACATCGTCCGCCGCCAGTTGGTCTCCGACGTGCCGCGGTGCGTCCTGCTCTCGGGCGGTCTGGACTCCAGCGCGATCACGGCACTGGCCACCGAGCAGATGCACGGAAAGGAGACGGTGCGCAGCTTCGCCGTCGACTTCGTCGGCCAGAGCGAGAACTTCATCCCCGACGGTCTGCGTTCCACGCCAGACACCCCCTACGTCCACGACGTCGTGGCGCACGCGGGTACCGAGCACCAGGACATCGTGCTCGACCCCGAAGGCCTGGCCGATCCAAGCGTGCGCGCCGCCGCAGTACGGTCCCGGGACCTGCCCCTGGGCCTGGGCGACATGGACCAGTCGCTGCTGCTGCTTTTCCGCGCGATCCGGGAGCACTCCACGGTGGCGCTGTCTGGTGAGTCGGCGGACGAGGTCTTCGGCGGCTACGCATGGTTCCACGATCCCGCCGTGCGGGACGCCGGCACCTTCCCCTGGCTGGCGGCTCTGGAGCGCCAGCACGGCCGTGGTGGCGGTTCGCTGCTCGAACCCGAGCTGCGGGAACGTCTGGATCTGCGGGATTATCTGGAGCGGCGTTATCAGGAGGCGCTGGTAGAGGTACCACGCCTGGAGGGGGAGAACGACCCGTTGGAGCGCCGCATGCGCGAGGTGTGCTACCTCCACCTGACCCGCTTCGTGCGGATGCTGCTGGACCGCAAGGACCGGCTGAGCATGGCCACCGGACTGGAGGTCCGCGTCCCGTTCTGCGACCATCGCCTGGTCGAGTACGTCTTCAACACGCCGTGGTCGCTGAAGACCTTCGACGGCCGGGAGAAGAGCCTGCTCCGGGCGGCCACCGAGGATCTTCTGCCGCGTTCGGTCGTCGAGCGGGTCAAGAGCCCCTACCCCTCGACTCAGGACCCGGCGTACGTGGTGGCACTGCAGAGACAGGTCCGCGACCTGCTCTCGTCGGACGGCAGTCCCGCTCTGGACCTGCTCGACCGAGGCCGGCTGCGGGAGGTCACCGCCGTCGAGCCCGGCCGGGTCACGACCGCGGACCGCAACGGCCTGGAGCGGACCCTGGATCTGGCCGTGTGGTTCGAGCTGGAACGACCCACGCTCGCGCTCGGCTCGAGCGCATGACACCGCCCCGCGGACGCACGGTCGCCGGACCCACAAGGCCTGGCGGTATTGAGGACCTTTGAAAACGGCTCTGTCCGCAGTTCCGTGAAAGTTCAGCCTCGGAGCGAGTCGTTCGTCGTCGTTGGTCGTTCGTTCGTAACCGCGACGGTCTGCGACGTGTCCGACCGGTGCTCGGTCGAGGTCTTCGTCGAGGAAGCGGTCCAGGCCCTCGGCGGTATCGACGTGCTGGTCAACAAGCGGGCATCGCCGGACCCACCAGTCCGATGGAGGAGATGGACCTCGACCAGTGGGAAGTGGTCTTGGCCGTGAACCTTACCGGCACTTTCAACGTCACCAGGCCCTCCATCCCCTTCCTGAAGAAGTCCGACGCCGGCGTCATCCTCATCATGAGCTCCCTCGGCGGGCGCTACGGCTACCCGAACCGCAGCCCCTATGCGACTACCAAGCGAGGATTGGCCGGCCTCACCGAGACCCTCGCCATCGAACTCGGCGACGTAGGCGTCCGCGTCAACGCGATCGCCCCCGGCGCCGTCGCCGGCGAGCGCATTCAGCGGGTCCTGCAGGGCCGGGCCGATGTCAGTGGCCGCAGCCTGGCGGATGTTACCGCTGACGCCCTGAGCATCCAGTCCCTCAAACGCTTCACCGACCCCGACGACATCGCTGCACTGGCCCTCTTCCTCGCCTCAGACAGCGCCAAGTCCATCACTGGACAGACCATCCCCATCGACGGCGGCTCGAAGGCCGCGCAGTGACACGCGATGAGAATTGGTGTCGCAGCAGCGGGCGCCGTTGGTGGCAGAAGCCCCAGACCGCGGCATGGGTCGACGAATGACGTATAGGGGAACGCCGCTTGCTTGGCCCGAGAGGGTGTAGATCATATGGTGCCGCCTCGCCTAGGTTTCGCTGTGCCCCTGCGTGAGCGCTTCGCCGACCACGAGGCCGATGGCGAGGGCGGTGACGATCGTGACCAGCTTCAGCAGGTCCTGGAAACCCTCGACGTAGCCGCCGACCAAAGTGGTCAGGCCGCGCATGCCGAGCGAGCCGACGGTGAGCGTGAAGAAACCGGGCAGGATCAGGATCAGCCGCGGTGGATGGCGCGGCCCGCGCGCGATCAGCGTGGCCGCAGCGGCGAGGACGACCGCGGCGACGAAGGTGCTGCCCGTTTCCCCGGCGAGCTTCGTGAGCGCCGACTGCACGCCGACGGTGACGTAGACGAGCAGGAGCAGCGGCCAGAAGAAGCGCAAGGGGATCGCGAAGGCGAGCATGGTGCCCGCTGTGAAGACGATCCAGGCCAAGAACAGCGCCCACCGAGGCAAGTCGGAGTGGGCGGCGACGTCGAAGAGGGCGTGGGGGGAGGCGCCGGCGAACAGGACGCCGAGCAGGACGCCGACGTACAGCTGGACCAGTAGGAAGACGGAGTAGACGAGCCGTATCGCACCGGTGGTGATCAGACCGGCGGCCAGCTCGGCGGTCGCCGCGCTCAGGTAGTCGCCGGGAATGAAATAGAACAGCGCCGGGAGCATCAGCAGGACGGGACCCCCGTGCGCAGGGTTGTTGGCGAACAGTCCGATCGTGACGACGGAGACCGTCGTCGACACCGCGAGCGGAAGGAACCGGTGCAGCCGGGGCACACGGTCGGCGGTGACTGCGAGAGCAGCGGCGACCGCGCCCAGCACGGCCGTGGTGACGATCTCGTACCAGGTGGGCTGCATCAACGGTGCGAAACCCAGCGCGAACAGCACGATGCCGAGGAACTTCAGCCACCACGGGTACGGTGCCGGCGCCGCCTCGATCTCCATCAATCTGCGATCGGCCTCCGCGATTCCGGTCCGGCCTGCCCGCACTTCGGCGAGGAACGGTTTGAGCGCGGCGACCTGGTCGAGGCGAAAGACCTCTGGGAAGCCGTGCACGATGACGGTGCGGGTACTGCCGTCCGCCGCGGTGACCGTGAGCGCCGCTGCCTCCGGCACCAGCAGCAGGGACGCGACGCCGCCGAAGGGACGCGCACTGTCGGCCACGGCTCGCTCGATGAGATGGGCGCCCTCGCCGGACGAGCGCAGCAACAGGCCGGCCAGCCGCGCCAGGAACGCCGTGAGATCGTCGAGATCCGCGACCAATCGCTGCTCCACGCACGCCTCCACAGCCTGCATCCTCGTTCCAGGGCCAGGAGTTCCTGCTTACATGAGCGGCCGCCTCAGGGCACCTCGGGCGGCACGATCCCCGTCATGGGTAGTCGATTGCGATCCGAAGACCATCCCGCCCGAGGCCGTCTTCCGCCAGGCGCGGGCCGTGGACAAAGGTGAAATCGCCGTCCCCGACGCATCCGGCCTGGGCGTTCAACTCGACATGGACAGCCTCCTCGCGGCCCACGAGCTTTACCGGAAGGAGGCGCTGGGTTCGCGGGATGACGCCGCCGGAGCGCTGACGGTCCGGACCGCCGCCGACCTCTCACGCCCGACGGCCGGCATCGCACCAATCGCACCCCTGGTCGACCTGGCCGCGGCGCCGGTCGGCACCACTGCGGACTCCGCCAGGACCCCGTCGCGCCCGTCCTCGCCGCGCTCCGGTCAGGGTGACCGTTTCGAAGAAGTCGCAGGCCAGCAGAACACCAGCCCGGGAGCGCAAGAAGTCGGCCCACGTACTGGAACTGCATCCAGGCGCGGGATCGATCCCGGCCTCCTTCAGGATCTCCCATACCGTGCAAGCGGCCACCTTGATCCCGGGCACAAGCAGTTCGTCATGCACCCTCCTGCAGCCCCACGTGGGATTCTCCCGAGCCAGGCGCAGTGCCAGGGCGCGGACGGAGTGCACAGTGCGCGGCCGGCCCGAGCGCTTCAGCCGAGAACGGGCCGCGTGGTGGCGCCCGACCCGTAGCAATGCCATCACAGCACCGTGTCCGGGCGCACAAGCAACCGCAGTCGACGCAGTGCATCGCGCGGCAGTCGGTGCAGCAACGCCGCCAGGCACGCACCATCGCTCGGTCCGAACCGCAGCCTTTCCCCACCCAGTTGCCGCTCCAGCACCGTGATCTCATGACACAGCGCCAGGACCTCCACGTCCTTGTCGCGTTCGCACATCGATAGCAACCGCAGCACGACAAGCGCGTTTGTCACACCCAGGTAGGCCTAGCAGCACGATCGATCATGCTCCCGCCGTTCTCGGCACTCACGCCAGAGCGCCGCCCCGGCAACCGCCACCAAGATTCCTTGAACTACGCACACCGCCTCCCACCAGGTCAGATGAGGTTTTCGGCAAGGAGAGCCCACTTGCTTTCGACCTGCAGTGGCGTGAGCGCTGTCTGCCAACGTTGGTCAGCCTCGGTCTTCCTCGCCCGGTTCGGCGACGGCCCACAGAGATGCCTGGTGCTGTGACCTGGATGGGCGGGTGCCTCGCGGCAACTCTCCTGCACCGCGCGGCCCGGCAGCCGTGGCGCGATGGGCGGCAGTCGAGCCGGGACGGCGGCTCTCGCGGAGGACACAATGCCCGGGGGGCGCAGGGCGAGCGTCGGGACGCTGTCCGTGCTGCCCTGGAAACATGCCTCAAGGACCGGCAGCGTCACTGGCGCCGATCCCGCCCGCGCCGGGGCCGCGCCCTATCGGGATCCGCTCCCTGTTCGCGTTGCGTGACGCGAGGCGGCGGTGGCCGTTCGCGGCACGCGCGGGGCTGTGCATGGGCGTGCCGGTCGTGATCGGCTGGGCCGCCGGCGACACTGCGGCCGGTCTCATGGCGACGATCGGTGGCTTCACCGCGTTGTATGGCAGTGCCCTGCCCTACGTCTATCGCGCGGGCAGGCTCGCGCTCATTGCGGCGTCCCTGGCGTTCGCGGTCGGGATGGGCATGTGGGCTGCCGCTGTCGTGTGGGTCGGCGTGCTCGTGGTCGCCCTTATCGCGATGGTGGCAACCCTGCTGTGCAATGCCCTGGCGGTCGGTCCTCCCGGGGCCTACATGGTCGCCCTCGCCTGTGCCGCCGGCACCGCGATGCACGCGGGGCACCTGAGTCCGTGGCACACCGGCCTGCTGGTGCTGGCGGGCGGTGGCTTCGCCTGGCTGGTTCATATGTCCGGCGCGCTGCTGTGGCCGCGAGGTCCGGAGAAGTCCGCGGTCGCGGCTGCCGGTGACGCGGTGGCGCGGTTCGCCGAGGCGGTGGGCACACCCCGGCAGGACACCGCCCGGCACTGGGCCGCTCTGGCGATGCACGAGTCATGGGCGGCGCTGGTCAGCTACCAGCCGATCCGCACCACCCCCGACAGCACGTTGTCCAGGCTGCGCCGACTCAACCGCGAACTGCATCTGATCTTCGCCGACGCCATGCGAGCCGCAGCCCGCGACGTACCCATGGACCCGGCCGTACCCGACCGGGCACGACGACTCGCCGCTCAGGCCCAGCACCCGTCCTCGGCTGGTGCCGTGGCCAGCGAGGAGGAGATCCCGCTCGGCGGCCCCGGGCCGCTCGGCCTGGTGCGGCAAGCGGTCATGGCCGGGTCGGGACAGCTCCTCGTCACCCTGCGGGTTGGCGCTGCGGCCCTGGTGGCCGGAATGATCGGCGCCGCCCTGAGTCTGGACCACGCCTACTGGGCCCTCGCAGCCGCGGTGCTGATGTTGCACCAAGGCTTCGACTGGTTCCGCACCGTGCAGCGCGGCCTGGAGCGTCTGGTCGGCACCTGGGTCGGGCTGATTCTCGCGCTGGGCGTGCTCACTGCGCATCCCAACGGGCTGTGGCTTGCGCTGACCCTCGTGCTGCTGCAGTTCGCCATCGAGATGTTCGTGGTGCGCAACTACGCCCTGGCCGTCATCTTCATCACCACCGTCGCGCTGACCATCGTGAGTGGCGGACAGCGCGTTTCCGGGCTCGGTGGACTGCTGCTCGCCCGCGGGGTCGACACCGCTATCGGCTGCGCCGTGGCATTCGCGGTGTTCCTGATGACGCTGCGGGTCGGGGCGGCGACACGCATCCCGGCAGCGATCAATCGCACCCTGGAAGCAGTCGGCGCCGTATCGGACCGTCTGGCCGAGAGCGCAGTCACCACCCCGGGTGCCTGGGCGGCCCGACGCGATCTTCAGCTGCAGGCCATTGGCGTACTCCAGGCCTACGACGCGAGCGTCAACTCCTCGGTTGTCCGGCGCAGTGACGCGGAGCTGATGTGGCCCACAGTGGTCGCCACCCAACGGCTGGCCTACCGGGTGCTCTCCGCCTGCTGGACGCTGGAGCAGGTCGGCAGCGGCAGTGAGGCGGCACGCGGGGTTTCCCGCTCGCTGTTCAGTGCCCACGGCGACGAGCAGCTGCACCGAGCGCTCGCGGCCCTTGCCGGCGCGATCCGCACAGGGACCGCACCGGCACCTCTCGGAGAGGTGCCGTCCTTCCTGTCCACCGAGCTGTTGACCTTGTACGAGTCCTTGGTGCAGACAGCCCCGGACAGCTGACCCGCTTCACCGCGGGCAGGTGCGCCGTCCTGGTCTGTTCGCAGGTGAGCGGGGCGATCCGGACCGTTTCGGTCCGGCGGGGCAAGCGGCTGGCTTCCGGCTGGTGGTAGTCGTCGACCACGGGCCGGCTGGTGCATTACGGGAGTGCCGCGACCGACCCCGACGGGCTCAAGGTGACCAGGACGACCAGCTACGACGCCCAGGGGCGCGTGATCAAGACGACGCTGCCCAAGTAGTCACGCCGGGAGCTCCGCTGTCCCCTCCCGTGTGTCATCAGCCGCGAGTCCGAGGTGGCCGACGGTCCTTCACCCGGGCCTCTTGCCGGCCGACGGCAGTTAGTTACCTATGTTGACATAGGTATATAGGCATACCTATAGTCGGCGCGTGCCCGACTCCAGCACCTCCAGCAGGCAGAACGACCATGTGGCCTCGGTCCTCGTGGCGGTTCTGCCCGTGCTGAACAGGGCGCTCGAGCGGCGGGTGGTCCAGGACTTCCCTCACCCGACGCTGCCGGAGGGGCAGCTCACTCTGCTGCGGCTCGTGGAGGAGCGTCCGGGCGTCACGGTACGTGACGCGGCGGACGCCCTGCTGATGAAGCCGAACAACGTCAGCGCCCTCGTCGCCCAGCTCACCGAGTTGGGCCTGTTGGAGCGCAGGCGGGATGCCGTCGACAAGCGGATCGCTCATCTGCACCCCACGGCCCTGGCTGCGGAGCGACTCGCGGAAGCGCGGGGGCTGAAGGAAGCCCACATGGCGCGTCTGCTCGAGACCCTCACCGACGGTGAGCAGGACGCCCTCGGCTCGGCCTGTGGCGCGTTGCTGGCGTTGACCCGGCGCTTCTACTCCGCCGACTGACCTTCCGGCACCGGTTCTCCGGCGCGAGCGCCCGGTCCCGTGCGCAGCCCGCACGTCGACCGCGCCGTTGCCCCGCGGCCCTCCCCCCCCGTGGGTGGCCGCACGCCGCCATATCTCCGCCTGTGCCGAAAACCTTGACCCATCTCGTCGACTTGTCGACGTTCTCACCACAGACAAGGCACCTGCATGCCCTCCACCGCCGTGGACCACTCAACCCTGCCCACTCCGTCGCCCCTGGGCGCCGAGCGGGGACCGCGCTCCAATCCGTGGCTGACGCTGATCGCCGTCGCGATCGGTCTCTTCATGGTCAACCTCGACGGATCCGTGGTCTCGATCGCGAACCCGGAGATCGGCCGTAGCCTGCACGCGTCCACCGCCGACCTGCAGTGGGTCACCAACTCCTACCTCATCGCCATGGCCGCCGCCCTCATCCTGGGCGGCAAGCTGGGTGACCGGTTCGGGCGGCGCACGTACTACATGGCCGGAGTCGCGGGCTTCGTCGTGGCCTCCGTCATGATCGGGCTGATCGGCTCCGTCGAGGGCGTGATCGCCTTCCGCGCGCTGCAGGGGCTCTGCGCCGCGCTGCTGATCCCCAACACCCTCGGCCTGCTGCGAGCTGTCTTTCCGCCGCACAAGTTCGGCACGGCGGTGGGCCTGTGGGCCATGGTGGCCTCCTGCTCGACCGCGCTCGGACCGATCGTCGGCGGCCTGCTGGTAGAGCACGTCAACTGGGAGTCCGTGTTCTACATCAACGCGCCCATCGGCATCGCGACCCTGGTCTTCAGCGCGCTCGTGCTGCCACAGAGCAAGGACTCCACCGGCCACCACCGCTTCGACATCCCCGGCGTGATCCTGCTGGCGCTCGGTCTGGTCGCCGTGGTCTTCGGCGTGATCAAGGGTGAGACCTGGGGCTGGGCCTCGGGGGGAACTCTGGGCTCACTCGCCGCCGGACTGGTCCTGCTGGTGCTCTTCGGCTGCTACGAGACCCGTGTCCGGCACCCGCTGCTGCCCATGCGACTGTTCCGCAGTCCGGCGCTGACCATCGGCGCGCTCGTCACCGCGATCAACTTCTTCGTGCTGCTCGGCGTCATCTTTTTCCTGATGCTGTACCTGCAGAACGTCCGGGGCCTGCCCCCGGTCGAGGTGGGTGTGCGAACTCTGCCGCTGAGCCTGGCCTCCGTGGTGGCGGCACCGCTGGGCGCGGCGCTGACCGAGCGGCTCGGCGCCCGCCTGTCCATGCCGGCCGGCATGCTGCTGGAGGCGGTGGCCTCCGTGTGGATGTTGACCTGGGACGCGCACGCCTCGTACGCGGCCATGTGGCCGCCATTCGTCCTGATCGGCCTGGGCGTCGGCATGGTCATGTCGGCCTCCTCCGACGCGATCGTCGGCAACGCGCCCGTCCGGGACGGCGGTGTGGCGAGCGGCCTGCAGTCCACCGCACTGCAGATCGGCGGCGCCCTCGGTACGTCCGTTCTGGTCTCGCTGATCAGCAGCCGGGTCGGAGCCACGCTCGCCGCGGAGCTGACCGGCGCCGGGGTGCCGGCCTCCGCGGCACACGGTTTGGAGGAGGCCAAGGATGCCGTGGCCATGGGCATTGCGCCGGTCACGGACGGCATGCCCGCGTCGCTCAGGGCCGCCGTCGTCGAGGGCAGCGGCAACGCCTTCATGAACGGTGTGCACGCCGCCGTTCTCGTCACCGCCGTCCTGTGCGTTATGGGCGCCCTCCTCGCCGTGGTGGGCCTGCGTCGCGACACGGGCCCGGCCGCCGGCGAGGACTGACGGCGGGCGCTCGAGGCAGGTACGGTGCCGTGACCCTGGCGGGGTGGAGAACCGCTGTACCGATTGCGCTGCGCCGACGTGCTCCGTCCCGACCGGTGACGGCCCGCCCGCCGCCTTGTGTGTGGCGGACGGGCCGTGCACGTCGATGGTCCTGGTGACGTAGTCGGGAGACTGGAGGTCAGGGATGGGCGGCGTCGGCAACCGGTTCGGACCTGCCGTCGTGGCCGGGCAGCGCGGGCGCGGTCACCTCGTGCCCGGCGGCACCGCGGGCGTGGAGGCCGATCATGCCGAAGGCGGTCAGCGCCGCGGCGACGGCGGCCGCCACACCGCACACCAGGTAGGCGGTGCTGAAGCCGCTGCCCAGGGCGTCCAGGGCCAGGCCGTGTGCCGCGGATCCCGGGGCGCCGGGCGGCAGGCTGTTCACAGCGATGGGCCCTCCGGCCCCGGCGATCTCGCGTGCCGCTGCCAGCTGACCGGCCGGCAGGTCCGCGCCGGACAGGTTCGCCGCGAACGCCGACCCCGCGTTGCTGAGGGCGACCGCGCCGACGACGACGGGGCCGAGGACGAAGCCGAGATCGCGCAGCATGTTGGTGGTGGCGCTGGCCATGCCCGCCAGGTTCAGGGGCACGCTGTTCAGCGCCACGGCCGTCACCGAGCTGACGGTCAGGGCGAAACCGACGCCGATCAGCAGGGCGGGCGCGACGAACGCGCCGAATCCCGGGTCTCTGACGTCCAGTTGGGTGAACAGCAGGCAGCCGGCTGCCATCAGAGCGAATCCCGAGGTCAGCAGCCAGGACGCGGCGATCCGGTGCAGGAGACGCGAGACGGCCGGGATGAGTACGAAGGCCGGCCCCTGCAGGAGCAGGAAGAGGATGCCGACGCGCATCGGATCCTGGTGCTGCACGGGACCCATCCACATGCTCGTCGCGAAGCAGGCGCCGAGGAAGGCGAGCATCCCGATGACCGCGACGACGGACGACACGGCGAACGCCCGGTTGCGGAACAGCTTCAGGTCGAAGATCGGGGACTCGGCCCCCAGTTCCACCACGATGAACCCTGCGAGGAAAACCGCGCCGAGGGCGAGGGAGAGCATGACGGGCAGGGTGATCCAGCCCGACTCGGGCCCCTCGACGGCGCCGTACAGCACCAGGATGAGACCGACGGCGAAGGTGATCTGGCCGGGCACGTCGAACCTGCGGCCCTGGGGTGCCTTCGACTCCGTGGCCAGCACCAGGGTGAGCACCATGCTGACCAGGGCGAGTCCGACGAGCACCCAGAAGGAGCCGCGCCACGACCCGACCTTGGCGAACATGCCGCCGAGCAGAGGTGAGACGGCGGCGCCGGCGGACAGGAAGCCGCTCCAGAGTGCCACCGCGTGTGCCCGTTCCCGCAGGGTGCGGGTGACGGCGGTGATCGCGGTGAGCGAGCCGGGGAACATGGCGCCGGCGCCCAGTCCGTTGAGGGCGGCGCCGACCCACAGCACCTGCACGGTGGGCGCGAGCGCGGCCACGGTGCTGCCGGCGGCGACCAGGGCCGTGCCGGCCACGACGAGCCTTCGCCGCCCGAAGAGGTCACCGAGGACACCGAAGGTGAACTCGAAGCAGACCACGGCGATCATGAACGCGGCGGTGATCCAGGTCAGTTGGGATCCGTGTGTCTTCAGGTCCTCCTGGAAGAGCCCGAGCAGCGAGGCCGGCAGCGCGTTCGCGACCTGGGCCACGAAGACCGCACCGCAGGCGGCAGCCAGTGTTCCCGCGTAGCCCGGTCTCCGGGCGGCCCCCGCGGTTGGGCCCTGGGACGTGGTCGTCCCGTTGTTGAGCGTCATTGCTGTTCTCCCTGGCTGGGGAAGGCGGACGTCCCGGAAGCAGGAGCCCCGAGAGCGTGAAAGCGCTCGGCTCGGCGCACGCGGTGGGGGAGAGGGCACGTCGCGAGTCCGGCGTGGTGTCGTGGAGAATGACACTTCGCTTTACGTCACGTCAATGAAATGCGCACAACTTAAGGTGAGTGGTCTCGATGTAAGGTGAATCGAGGTTCAGAACCGCTCGGCCAGGTCCGTCTCCAGGGCGCGCGCGGCGGCGTCCAGAGTTGCCACCAGGGATCGGAGGCGGTGCGGGTCGTAGCGCACGCTGGGCATCGACACCGACAGGCCGGCCAGCGCGGTGCCGTCCCGATCACGCACCGGTAC
>NZ_JBSGBZ010000067.1:0-37840 GCF_053601495.1 Streptomyces sp. NPDC004721 | reverse complement strand
CTACCGGGGCTCCGCTCCTCATGTCCGGCGAATCCACACCTCAAAGACCCTGGACAACCCCGCCCGAGCCGTAACTTCACGGCCTTGGCACTAGCGCAGCTCCCGTTCGACCGCGGACAGCGGCAGCGCGAACAGCATCCGGCCCGACAGGGACCAGACGTCGCCGGTCTCCTGCCAGTAGGACAGGGAGCCGGTGCCGTCGCCCCAGCAGCGGTGGGTGTCCTCGGAGCCGCACTCGGCGGCCTTCGCGCCGCGCTCGTCCTGCCGCCACAGCGTGCCGTGCGTGCCCTCGTCCGCGGGGCGGCCCAGGTACCAGTCCGGTTCCGTGGACGGGCCCGGACGGTGCGACAGGACGCCCCGGACGTCCTCCGCCTTCGTCCCGTAGGCCTCGTCCGAGGCCGCCGTGCCACCGGAGTCGGTGGCCAGCAGACCGGAGCGGAGGGGGTCCCGGCTGAAGGAGTAGCGCCACAGGCGCGTGTGGCGGCCGCCGTCCGTGGGCGCGGCCTGACTCGCGACCAGGCTGGCCGGCGCGGAGCTGCGGTCCAGGGAGAGGCCGTCCGGGCAGGGCAGCGCGGAGACGTCCGCGCCGGCCGCCCGGACGCAGTTGCCGTCGGCCGGGCGGTAGGAGGCGACCGCGGGCAGCACCCATCGGTAGCCGTGCGCCGACCAGCCGCCCGGCACCCGGCCCACCTCCTGGCCGTCGACCGTGGCGCGGTGGATGCGGCGCAGGTCGTAGACGTACAGCGCGTCGCGCTCGCCGCCGGAGGTGGTGACCAGCAGTTTGTCCCGGTACCAGACCATCCCCGACACACGCGAGACGAGCCCGCGGAAGTCGCGTCCCCCGTCGACCGGGACGGCGAGCAGCGCCCAGGTGTAGGTGAGGTGGCCGGGGTCGTCGGCGTTGACGAAGGCGACCCGGGCCAGTCCGCGGCCGTCGTCGGTGTCGTGCGTCCAGCCGGAGAGGATCACCCGGTGCGCGCCCCACCGGCCGTTGTCCTCGGCGTCCCCCGAGGTGGTCACCGACTCCGGCCGCCACCGGCGGGTGGCGGAGTCCGCGGGGTCCCAGCAGTACGCGCGCGTGGCCGCCGGCTCGACGGGCAGCGCCTTCTTCTCGTGGGCGCTGCACTCGTCCACGTCGCGCAGCGAGCGGTCGGCGCCGCTGAGCACCGTGCCGACACCGACGGGCCGGCCCATCGCCGCGGCGAGCCGGTCGAGGGACCGCTGCGGCACCGGCTGCTCGGCCAGCCGCAGCCGGTCGAGCTCGGCGGACGAGGTGAGCGGCTTCAGGGCTCCGGGGTCGTCGGCGACGGTGGCCTGCGAGGTGCTGATCATGGTGGCGGCAGCGGTCAGCGCGAGGCCGGCCCCGGCCAGGACCGCGCGCAGCGCCCTGCCCCGTCTGCGCCTGCGGTGTCTGCCGCGCTGCTTCATACAGCCCCCTTTTCAGGGCTCGGTCCGCCTCCGGGACGCCTGTTCCGCGCGCACGGGCCAACTGCTCCGGGAGGTCCGAGCGTTGACCGAGTAGCGGCTGGGGCGACCCTGGGGCGATGCTACGGCAGTCCGCCCCGCGACAGGTCGAAGACCCTGCAATTATGCGGAAGATGCCACCCAGGGGCCGAACCCTTGACCTACCGGAGCCACCGGGGTCACCCACCCGCGCCACTCGCGGCACCGTGATGACACGCTCCCCTCGTACCTCCGGTGCCGCCGAGTGCGGGAGGAGGTCGGCCGGGTCGTCCGGGAGGAGCAGTTCGACGCCGGTGCCCTCGCAAAGGCGGTAGGGGCGGTGCTCCGGGAACGGGCCCAGGCAGCGCCGTACCCGCGACATATCGGCGCGGACGGTCACCCTGCGGGCCGGATCGCCGAACACGGCCTCGACCGGCTGCGAGCCGCTGCGGCCGGCGCGGTGCACGGCGAGCAGATGGAGCAATTCGGCGTGACGCGGGCTCAGTTCGTGGTTCCAGGAGCCACGTCCACCGGCGCCTTCGCCACTGGGTCCTCCCGTGAAAGGGGTCCGGGCAACCGGCTTCCGGGGCGCCCCGGCCATGCGGTCGCGCACGGTAGCGCCCCTCCCGGCCACCCCGCGCCCCGTGCCGCCCGGCCCCCTGCCGGAAGGGCGCCGTCCGCTCACGCGGACGCGCAAGTTGCAACCCCTTGCAACCCTGGTGAAACAGGCCTGAGTTCCTTGAAACTTGTGCAACGCCGCCGTGTGCGGCGTATACGGCCTGGAAAGGGCCTGAAGCGCGGGGGTGGTGCCGTGTCGGCGCAGCACCACCCCCGCTTCAGTGCGCGGGGCGCGCCCGTTCCACCACCGCCGCCAGGTTCAGGGTGTGCGGCAGCGCCCCGAAGGCCGCGCCCCACTCGCCGCCCAGCCGCGAGGCGCAGAACGCGTCGCCGACGTCCGGCGGCGCGAACCGCACCAGCAGCGCCCCCTGGAGCACCAGCGCCAGCCGCTCGGTCAGCCGCCGGGCCCGGGCCTCGACGCCTTCCAGATCGGCGAGTTCGGTGAGCAACTGTTTGATCGCCGCGTCGAGACGGTGGTCGGCGCCGCGCGCCAGGCCCACCTCCCGCAGATAGGCGTCGAGCGCCCCCGGCTCCCGCGTCAGGGCCCGCAGCACGTCCAGCGCCTGTACGTTCCCGGCGCCCTCCCAGATCGAGTTGAGCGGTGACTCGCGCACCAGGCGGGGCATCCCGGACTCCTCCACGTACCCGTTGCCGCCCAGGCACTCGGAGGCTTCCACCGCCAGCGGAGCGCACCGCTTGGTGACCCAGTACTTGGCGGCCGGCACCGCGATCCGGAGCAGTGCCCGCTCCTGCTCGCCCCCGTCGTCGTAGGCGGCCGCCAGGCGCAGCGCGAGCGTCGTCGCCGCCTCCGACTCCAGCGCGAGGTCGGCCAGCACGTTGCGCATCAGCGGCTTGTCGACGAGCTTGCCGCCGAACGCCTCGCGGTGCCCGCAGTGGTGCACCGCCTGTGCCACCGCCTGCCGCATCAGCCCCGCCGACCCGAGCACGCAGTCCAGCCGGGTCGCCGCGACCATTTCGATGATGGTGCGCACCCCGCGCCCCTCCTCGCCGACCCGGCGCGCCCAGGTCCCGTCGAACTCGACCTCGGCGGAGGCGTTGGACCGGTTGCCCAGCTTGTCCTTGAGCCGCTGGATCAGGAACACGTTGCGCGTGCCGTCCGCCAGCACCCGCGGCACCAGGAAGCAGGTCAGCCCTCCCCCGTCGCCTTCGGCACGCGAGGTACCCCCAGGGGTCTGCGCCAGCACCAGGAACCCGTCCGACATCGGCGCCGAGCAGAACCACTTGTGCCCGGTCAGCTCGTAGGCGCCGGCCTCGGCGAGCGGCCTGGCCACGGTGGTGGCCGCCCGTACGTCGCTGCCGCCCTGCTTCTCGGTCATCCCCATGCCGAACAGCACCCCGGCCTTCAGGTGCGCCGGCCGCAGTTCGCGCTCGTAGACCGCGGACGTCAGCCGCGGCTCCCACTCGGCGGACAGCTCCGGGTCGGTGCGCAGCGCGGGCACGGCCGCGTGGGTCATCGACAGCGGGCAGCAGGTGCCGGCCTCGACCTGCGTCCACACCAGGAAGGCGGCCGCCCGCCGCACATGCCCGGCCGGACGGTTCCAGGCCGCGGTCAGCCCGGCCGAGACGCCCTTGCCGAGCAGCCGGTGCCAGGCCGGGTGGAACTCGACCTCGTCGACGCGGTGGCCGTAGCGGTCGTGGGTGCGCAGCCTCGGCGGGTTCTCGTTGGCCTGCGCCCCCCACTCCTGCGCCTGGGCGGAGCCGGCGGCCCGCCCGAGCGTCGTCAGCTCCGCGCGCACCTCGTCGAGCAGCCCCGTCTCCACGTGCCGTCCGACCGCCTCGGCCAGGGCCTGATCGGCGGCGAAGACGTCGTATCCGACCAGCGGCGGCGGCTGGTTGGTCACGGTGTGCGTGCTGGGTGCCATACGACGGAACCTACCTCGCGGTACGGCACCGGGCATCACACAGCCGCCCCGTACCGGGCCCGCCGGGCTCCGGCAGGTGTCCTGCCTGGTGGCCGGACCCCCGGCGGGTGAGGGGGAGGGGAGCCGACGGAGATACCTTTGGCTCGTGCAGCAGTCAGCCAGCGAAACCCCCGACAGGCCGTCCGGCCGCCTCCACCGGGCACGAGCCCTCTACCGGAACGTATCCAAACGCAGGACCGCCTGGCTGCTGCTGAAGGACACCGTCAACTCGTGCATGGAGTACCGGATCCTGGGGCTGGCGGCCGAGGCGGCCTTCTTCTCCCTGCTGTCCGTGCCGCCCCTGCTGCTGAGCCTGATCGGACTGCTCTTCTACGTCGACACCTGGACCGGCGCGCACACCATCGCCAGCCTGGAGCGCAACATCCTGGACGCCTCCCGCACGGTCCTGTCCGACCAGGGGGTCAAGGAGATCACCCAGCCGATCCTGCGGGACGTCATGAAGGGCGGCCGGCCCGACGTGATCTCCATCGGGTTCGTGTTCGCCCTGTGGTCGGGCTCGCGCGCGGTGAACGTCTTCATCGAGACCATCACCGTCATGTACGGCCTCGACGGCGTGCGCGGCATCGTCAAGACCCGGTTGCTGGCCTTCGGTCTGTTCATCGTGGCCCTGCTGATCGGCTCGATCGCGCTGCCGCTGATGGTGGCCGGCCCGGACGCGGTGGTGCGGATCGTGCCGTGGTCGACGACGCTCGTGCAGATCCTGTACTGGCCGGTCGTGATCGTGCTGTCCGTCGTGTTCCTGACCACGCTGTACCACGTGTCCGTGCCGGTGCGCTCCGCGTGGATCGAGGACGTGCCCGGCGCCCTGGTCGCCCTGGCCATGTGGGTGGTGTGCAGCTTCCTGCTGCGCATCTACCTCACCAGCACCGTGGAGGGCCCGACCATCTACGGCTCACTCGCCGCGCCGGTCGCCGTGCTGCTGTGGATCGGTGTGTCCGCGTTCGCCGTGCTCGTAGGGGCGGCGGTCAACGCCGCCATCGACCGGGTCTGGCCGGCCACCGCCACGGCCCTGGCCCGCGCCGCCAACGAGCGGGTGCGCGAGGCGCAGATCGCCGAGTACGTCGCCCGTACCGCCGCGACCCGCGAGAACGAGCCCGACGACCCGGAGGACCCCGACATGCCCGCGGAGTTCCCCGAGCGGTGGTCGCGCTTCCTGCCCCCGGAGGACGTGACGGCACGGCTGCGGGCCCATGTGAAGACCACACATGCGCGGAGCCCGCACAAGGACGACCAGAACGGCTCGTCGAAGGAGTGACCGGACGCCGGCTGCCGGGCCGTCCAGGGCCTCCCGCGACCTCCCGTCGGGGCCCGGCGGCGGCGTAGGGTCGTCCGCCATGGACCGCCGACTCCTCGTCCACACCCGCACCGCCGACTACCGCCACGACTCCATCCCGGACGCCGTCGCCGCGCTGCGGGCCCTCGACGGTTTCGAGGTCGAGCACACCGAGGACCCCGAGGCCCTCGCCCGGCCCCTGGAGCGGTACGCCGCCGTCGTCTTCCTCTCCACCAGCGGCGAGGTGCTCACCCCGGCCGGCCGGGAACGCCTCGCCGCGTACGTCGAGCGGGGCGGCGGGTTCGTCGGTGTGCACGCGGCGGCCTGTACGGAGTACGACTGGCCTTACTACGGCGAACTGCTCGGCGCCTGGTTCGCCCGGCACCCGGAGTACCAGCCGGGCCGGGTCCTGGTCGAGGACCCCGACCATCCGGCCACCCGGCACCTGCCCGCCGAGTGGGCCTTCACCGACGAGTGGTACGACTTCCGCACCAACCCGCGCGGCACCGTACGGGTCCTGGCGCGCGCCGACGAGTCGTCGTACCGCGGCGGGGGCATGGGCCCCGACCACCCCCTGGTGTGGTGCCGCGAACAGGGCCGGGGCCGCGTCTTCTACACGGCGCTCGGCCACGCCTCCGAGGCCTACGCGGACCCGGACTTCCGGGCCCATCTGCGCGGCGGGATCGAGTGGGCGGCAGGGTCCGTCGCCGGGTGAGGTCCGGCCCGGGGCGCCACGGCCGCCGCCACCGTTCCCCTTGCTGGGGCCGATCATTAGTGGTACCGATCCGGTATCCCGCCCATGACCACTACGTCCGCCCTTCGAGAAGGAGACCTCCTGTGCTCGCCGACTCCTTCCGCGCGTCGTCCACCACCCCGTGGATGGCGATCGTGCCGCTGGTGGCGCTCGTCCCCGCCGTCTACTGCATGATCGACATCTCGCGGCACCCCGACACCAGGCAGCTCTCGCCCCTGGCGTGGCTGGCCGTCTGCGCCTTCGGCAACGTGATCGGCCTGGTCGCCTACCTCAGGTTCGGCCGCAGCGAGAACCGCTAGCGCTCCACACCCCGCGCCCGGAATACCGGAAGACGGCGGTGCGCTTCGGTGATACCGGTGCAAGACGCGGCGAAGGGCTGGTGGGCGCATGACGGCCGACAGATCGGACCCCGTGGTCACCACCCCCTACGGGGCGGTGCGAGGCAGACATGAGCACGGAGTGGCCGTGTTCCGCGGCGTCCCGTACGCCGCACCCCCCTTCGGCTCCCGGCGGTTCCGGCCGCCGGTGCCGCCCGAGCCCTGGGACGGTGTGCGCGACGCCGCCCTCTTCGGCCCGACCGCGCCCAAGCCTCCGTACTCCGAGGCCTTCGCCCGGTACCTGTCCGACCCGGTCGTCCCTGGCGACGACTGCCTCAACCTCAACGTGTGGACGCCCGACCCGGACCCGGGCGCCCGGCTCCCCGTCATGGTGTGGCTGCACGGCGGCGCGCTGACCCGCGGTTCCTCCGCCGTGCCCGTGTACGACGGGCGTGCCTTCGCCCGTGACGGCGTCGTCCTGGTCTCCGTCAACTACCGGCTCGGCGTGGAGGGCTTCGGACTGTTCCCGGACGCCCCCGCCAACCCCGGCCTGCGCGACCAGCTCGCCGCCCTGCGCTGGGTCCACGAGTCGATCGCCGCCTTCGGCGGCGACCCGGACCGGGTCACCCTGTGCGGCCAGTCGGCCGGAGCCATCAGCATCGGCGCCCTGATCGCCGCCCCACAGGCCCAGGGCCTGTTCCGGCGCGCGGTCCTCCAGAGCGGGCCGCCGGAGGCCGCCGAGCGCGGCAACGTACGGCGGATGGTGCGGCGCATGGCGACCCGGCTGAAGGTGCCCGCCACCGCCGAGGCGTTCGCCGCCGTCGACCGGGACCTGCTGCTGCGCACCCAGGCCGAGGTCGGCCGGCTCAGCAGCCCCGTCCTCGGCGGACCCGCCTTCGGCATCGTCGTCGACGGCGACCTCGTCCCACGCGACCCGCTCCAGGCCCTGGTGGAGGGCTACGCGGCGCGGGGAGCCGACCTGCTCATGGGCTGGACCCGCGACGAGTACCGGCTGTGGCTGGTCCCGGGCGGGCTGCTGGAGCGCGTCGACCGGCTCGGCCCGGTCGCGCTGGCCGGCGCCATGGCCCGCTGCCACTGCGGACACGAGGTGGTCCGCGGCTACCGGGCGCTGCGCCCCGGGGCCGGTACCGCCGAGATCGTCGGCCAACTGGTCACCGACCACCTGCTGCGCCGCCCGCTGCACCGCCTGGCCGACGCCCGCCCCGGCTCGTCGTACGTCTACGAGTTCGCCTGGCCCTCGCTGCAGCCCGGCCTCGGCGCCTGCCACGCCCTGGAACTCGGCTTCGTCTTCGACACCGGCGACGTCCCCGACTCCCGCAGGCTCGCCGGGGAGGGCGCCCCGCAGGAGCTGGCCGACGCCATGCACACGGCCTGGGTCCGCTTCGCCACCGACGGCGACCCCGGCTGGCGGCCCTGGGACGCCACCCACCCGGTACACGTCTTCGGCGACGGCCCCCCGCACACCGTCCCCGGCCCACGCGACGCCGAACTCGACCTCTGGACGGCCGCCGCCGAGTCACCCCCCGCCCCGGACGGCACCCGAGCCCGCGCCGCGGAACTCCGCACGGTGGTACGACGCCTGCGCCGCCCGGGCGGGGTGAGCGGCCACTGACGAGCGGCCACTGACGATCTCCTGCCGGGGGAGGGGAGCCATGGCCGGAACCTGGACGGGGGCTCGGGCGGCGGCCGGGGCCGACGGCAACCGGGCGATCGCCTTGTTCGCCCAGGGCCGGGTCCGGTAGGAGCCGGCGCCGACGGGGGCTGGTGTCGGACCGCGCGCTGGCGTGCCGTCCGGTGGATTGTGCCGGGGAAACGGTGGCGCGGCCACGGTGCCGTCGGCACGTGGGCCACTGCCGTGATCGCTGGGTTCCGTCCGGCAGGAGTCGCCACCCACCGGCTGCTGGAAGGGGCGCGGGTGGCCGTCGGCCCAGGGTGCCGTGGGGCCGCTACCGGGGCGACAGCACGCGGGCGATCTCCGAGATCGCCCCCGGGCCCACCCGGCAGCAGCCGCCGATCAGGCGGGCGCCGGAGGCGCGCCAGCGTTCGACCTGGTCCGGGGTGAAGGTGGAGCGGCCGGTCCAGGCGCGGGACTCGGCGTCCCAGGACTCGCCGCTGTTGGGGTAGACCACGACCGGCTTGCCAGTGACGCGACCGGCGGTCCGCGCGGCGGCCGCCGCGTCGCCGGGCGCACAGCAGTTCACGCCGACCGCGATCACCTCGTCCGCGTCGGCGGCCAGGGCGAACGCCTCCTCCAGCGGCTGCCCGGCGCGCGTACGGTCACCGGCGACGGTGTACGAGAGCCAGGCCGGCACCCCCAGCCCGCGCACCGCCCGCAGCAGCGCCCGCGCCTCGTCCGTGTCGGGCACCGTCTCCAGCGCCAGCACGTCGGGCCCGGCGGCGGCCAGCACCTCCAGGCGGGGCCGGTGGAAGCGCTCCAGCTCGTCGACGGTGAGCCCGTACCGGCCCCGGTACTCGGAGCCGTCGGCGAGCATCGCCCCGTACGGCCCCGCCGACGCGGCCACCCACAACGGCCGTACCACCCCGAGCGCGCGCGCCCGCCGCGCCGCCTCCCGCGCCGACTCCACGCTCAGCCGCATGAGCCCGGCGGCCCGCTCCCGTCCGATCCCCCGCTGCGCGAACCCCTCGAAGGTGGCCTGGTAGCTCGCGGTGATCGCCACGCTCGCCCCCGCCTCGAAGTACGCCAGATGTGCCTGAGTGACCGCCTCCGGCCGCTCGGCCAGCAGCCGCGCCGACCACAGCTCGTCGCTCAGGTCGTACCCGGCCGACTCCAACTGGTTCGACATACCACCGTCGAGCACCACCGCCCCACCGTCGAGCGCGTCGGCGAGGGCGGGGGAGGTGACGCTGGGGATGACGCTGTCCATGGCACGAAGCTAGCCGATCGGGCCCCGCGAAATTCCCCTGCACGGCCCCGGACGCCCTGACATCATCCCCGTATGACCTCCGCCATACGCCACGTCACGATCGACTGCGCCGACGCCCACGCCTTGGGCACCTTCTGGTCCAAGGTCCTGGACCTGCCCGTGCACGAGGACGACGAGCCGGGTGACGACGAGGCGTTGATCGAAGGCGCCGGCCTGCTCTTCGTCACGGTGCCGGACGCCAAGACGGCCAAGAACCGCGTGCACCTGGACCTCCAGCCGCAGGACCGCACCCGCGACGAGGAGGTGGAGCGGCTGCTGGGCCTCGGCGCGACCCTGGTCGCCGACCGCCGCAACCCGGACGGCACGGGCTGGGCGGTGCTCGCCGACCCGGAGGGGAACGAGTTCTGCGTGGAGCGCGGCGCGGGGGAGCGGGCGGGCTGACTCGAACGGTTCGGCCGGTACCGAAACAACCGGCCCCTAGCGTGGGCCGCATGAGCGAGACCGTCTACGAGACACCCGCCGCAGCCGTCACCTCCATGGTCGACCACGTGCTCGAACTGGCCGCCACCTGGACCGCCTGGGACGGCACGCCCGCCCGCGTCGACGATCGTGTGTACACCCCGCACAAGGCGATCCGCCGCGTCGCCGACCACATGATCGACCACTTGGCCGAACTGGAGGCGCGGCTGGCCGGAGAAAAGCCCCAGCCCGACTGCTGGCACGCCTCCGCGATCACGACCGAGTCCGACCGCGCCCCCTTTACCCCCGCGGATCTCGACGAGACGCGCAGCCGTCTGACCCGACTGGCCAGGATCTGGGCCAACCGCCTGGACGCGCTCACCGACGAGCAGCTCGACCACTCGCCGGGCGAGGGCTGGAGCTTCCGTGAACTCGCCCGCCACCTCGCCGGATCCACGTACTACGCCGACGCCGTCGGAGACCTGTCATGACCACCTTCGCCGACCTCCAACGGGCCGACGAGCCGCTGCTGCTGCCGAACGCCTGGGACGCGGCTTCCGCCCTGCTGCTCGCCGCCCGCGGATTCCCGGCCATCGGCACCACCAGCCTCGGCGTCGCCGCCTCCGCCGGACTGCCCGACGGTGCCGCCGCGACCCGCGAGCTCACCCTCCGCCTTGCCCTTCTCCTCGGCTCGCAGCCCTTCCTGCTCACCGTCGACGCGGAGGGCGGGTTCAGCGAAGACCCGGACGAGGTGGCCGAGTTCGCCCGGCAGCTGTGGGAGGCGGGGGCCCGCGGCATCAACCTGGAGGACGGGCTCGGGCCGCCCGACCGGCACGCCGCGAAGATCACCGCGGTGAAGTCCGCCGTGCCCGGACTGTTCGTCAACGCGCGCACGGACACGTACTGGCTGGGCGACGGAGACGTCACGCGGACACTGCGCCGGCTCGACGTCTATCAACAGGCGGGTGCCGACGGGGTGTTCGTCCCAGGGCTGACCGAACCCGAGGCGATCGCCGCCCTCGTGAGGCACCTCGACGCGCCGCTCAACATCCTCTACTCCCCGACCGGCCCCGCCGTCCCCCACCTCGCCGACCTCGGCGTACGCCGGATCAGCCTCGGCTCCCTGCTGTACCGGCGGGCGCTGGGCGCGGCCGTGGAGGCGATGGCCGCCGTCGCGGAGGGGCGTGCTCCGCGGGGCGCCGCTCCCTCGTACGTGGAGGTGCAGGCGCTCAGCGCCCGGGAGGGGCCCGCGTAGCGGAGTTCCCCGGCGCACACGAGAGGCGCGCCGGCGGGGTGCCGGCGCGCCCGGTGCGGGACGGTGCGGGTGTCAGCTCGTGGTGCAGCTGATCGAGCCGACCGGATAGTCGTTGCCGGTGGATGTGGCGGTGAATCCGAAGAAGACACTGCCGTTGGGAGGCACGGTCCGGTTGTAGTCGGCGTTCTTGACCGTGATCGTGCCGTCCCCGGCCGTGGTCAGGTTGCCGTTCCAGGCGCTGCCGATCTTGGTGCCGGCGCCTGGCTTCCAGGTCACCGTCCAGCCGTTCAGCGGTGCCGTGCCGTGGTTCATCACTTCCACGGAGCCCTGGAAGCCGCCGCCCCAGGAGTTCTCCACGTTGTACACGGCCATGCAGGAGCCGGTCTGCGGGTCCGTCGGAGTGGGGGTCGGGGTGGGGGTGGGAGTCGGAGTCGGGTTCGGCGAGCCGGAGTTCCGGATGCCGGTCACCTCGCCGTGGCCGCCGTCGAAGACGATGTCCGAGCAGGAGAAGAAGTTCTCCTGGCTGTCGGAGCGCACCCACTGGATGAAGATCAGCGCGTTGCCCGAACGGCCGGAGGGCAGCGCGAGGTTCCAGTAGTAGTGGCCGCCGTCGGTGCCCGGCGACCCGACCTGCGGCGGGTTGCTGACCGTCTGGATCAGGTCCAGGTCGGCCCAGCGCAGCTGGGACGTGGACGACCAGCCGGGCTTGGTCAGGTAGACCCGGAAGTCGCCCGGGTGCGCGGCCCAGTTGCTGTACTGGACCTGCATCGAGGACCCGGAGGTCAGATGGGTCCGGGGCCAGTCGGCGCGGGCGGCGTTGTAAGCGGAGAAGTCGTACGGCGAGCGGTCTCCCGCGCTGCACAGGGTGCCGTCCGGCACGTAACCCTGGTTCCGGCCACCGGCGTTGGAGTCGAGCACCGCGAACCAGTTGTACAGGGGAGTGGCGCCGCTCTTGTTCAGGGCGTCCCGGCACGCGGGGTTCGTCGGGTCGAGACTGCCGGTCGCCGTGCGGGCGTCCACGTAACACAGATAGGTGCGCGAACCGGGCATCATCGCCACGCCGTGCGCCTCGGCGCGGCCCTGACCGAGCAGGGTCAGGCCCAGTGCCGCGAGGAGGGTGGCGAAGGCCGCCGCCACCGATAAGAGTCTGCTGCGTCGAGCCACGTTCGGTCCTTCCTTCCTTGTGGGGGTGGTGGTGCGTCTCAGGCGGTCGTGCAGGCAGTGCCGTTGAGGGTGAAGGCGCTCGGTGCGGCGAACGTGCCGCTGTAGGTGCCCTGGAAGCCGAACGCCTGGCTGCCGCCCGGTGCGATCCCCTTGTTGTGCGACAGGGCGGTCGCGGTGACGGCACCCGAGGACGGGTTCACCGTGGCGTTCCAGGCGCTGGTGACGCGCTGCCCAGAGGGCAGGGCGAAGCCGAGCTGCCAGCCGTCCACCGCCGCCGAACCGGTGTTGCGGACGGTGACGTCGGCGGTGAACCCGCCCGGCCAGACGTTCGTGGCGTACGTCACCGAGCAGGCGGCCTGGCCACCGGGGTTGCCACCCCCGCCGCCTCCACCGCCGCCCGTGCGGATCTCCGACGAGAAGGACGTCACGGCGAGCCCGGTACCGTTCTGCCAGGGCTCGAAGCCTGCCTGAATACTCGTCAGATACCAGTTGCTCGTGGCCATTTGACGGGAGACCGCTTGCTGGACGAAGTCCATCACGTCGAAGTTCCAGCTCGTGATCGCCGACGGGGCGACGAAGGACAGCACGTTGTTGGAGCCGTTGCTGCCGGACCACACCTGCCAGGAACGGCCGGCGACCGTGGCCGTGCCGGTCTGCGAACCCACCGGCTGGATCGGTCCGACCTTGTTGAACCAGACCATGATCTCGGTCCGGTTCACGCCGTCCTTGCGGGGCGTCGGGTCCAGCCAGATGTCGTAGGCGGCGTCGTAGACCGCGTCGCTGACATAGCCGTACGAGATGCTGGTGGGCGCGCTGGAGATGGTGTCCAGCCGGGCCGGGAGCGAGGTGCCCGGCGAGCAGTTGGTGTAGTGACAGCCGTTGTAGACGGACGGGTACGACTTCGGAGCACCGTTGGTGGCCGCCGAGCCGTCGGCCCGGTTGATCCGGAAGCCGGAGTCCGTGACGGTGATGCACTGGGCGGCGTCGGTGCCCCAGCGGTTGTTCTGGACGACGTAGCGGCCCTGGATCGTGGTCGTTCCGAAGGCGTCGCAGATCTGTGTGTCGGCGTGCGCCGCCGGAGCGGCCGCCAGGAAGGCGGCGACCAGGGCGAGAGCGGTGAGCAGCGCGCACAGTAAGCCGCGCGCGGGGTCGAGCCGATGGGGCAGCAGTCGCATAGGGGCCTCTTCGAGGGCGACGTCGGAGGGAGGAGTGCTCCCGCTTGCGGTCCATGGGAGCGCTCCCATGGTTTGAAACGGGACTATAGAAGCGACGCATGTCCCTGACAAGACTGCGTGCGGGATCCTCTCGGCGGCGCAGCGCGAGAAGAGTGAAAGGGAGCGGGCGGCGCCGGACGGCCCTCCGGTCGGGGGCTGCTGCTCAAGGAGATGGATGACCGGGGGGCTGCTGTTCACCAGCTTCAGCGGCAGCCGCAACGGTCTCCCGCCCCGAGGGCTGGTCCGGCTATCTGCTACGACCCGAGTCCATCAAGTTCTGGTATGGCAGCCCCGACCGGCTGCACCGCCGGCTGCGCTATGAAATGGCCGAAAGCGATTGGCGGCACCAGTGGCTTCAGCCGTGACGGCCGCCTGCGGTGAACCCTATGAACTCCGGCCAGGCGGTGGGGGAGAGAGTGAGTTGAGCACCGGCGGTGTTCTTGGAGTCGCGTACGTGGATGGTGGTGGGGCAGCTGGCCACTTCGACGCAGTCGCCGGAGTCATCGCCGCTGTACGTGGACTTGCGCCAGGCGAGGGCCACTTCGACGCAGTCGTCGCCGTCGGTCCCGCTGTAGCTGCTCTTGAACCAGGCCAGTTCGTCGGTGCTCATAGCGCTCCTCGCATCTGCTCCAGCAGGCTCCGGGAATCGTCCGGGGTGAGAGCCTGTGAACGCAGTTTCGCATAGCGCATGTGGAGCACACTGATCGTTTTCGGATCGACGGCGAACCGGCCGCCCCGTTGTGCCTCGCAGTATGCGAACCACTCGTTTTCGGGGCTTTCCGCGAGTCGGATAGGTCCGTCGAGGCAGGCGTGAGCGCCGCGGTTCATCGGCATCACTTGGAATTCCAGGTTGCGCGGTGCGGTGGCTTCCAGGACGTGGTCGATCTGCTGGCGCATCACCGCTCCTCCGCCGGTCTCCCGCCGAAGGACGTGCTCCTCCACGATGAAGCTGAACGCCGTTGTTGGGCCGCTCTGCGAACAGCGACTGTCGCTCCAGGCGGGCTGCGATCATCGCCTCGATCTCCGGGTCGGCGAGCAGGGGCAGCCGTACGCTGAACAGCCCGCGCGCATACGCTTCCGTCTGCAGAAGCCCCGGTACGACCCGGTTCTCGAACGTATACAAGCTGATCGCCTGCTCCTCCAGTTCCGCCCACTGGCGGAACCAGGACGCCAGCCCCTTCTCCCGGCCGACGTGCTTGTACACGCCCTTCAGCGCGCCGAAGGCGTCCAGCACCTCCTCCGCGCGCTCGACGAACACGCGGGGCGGGAAGCGTCGCCCTTGTTCGATCGACGCCACGGTCCCCGGCTGGTAGCCGACGAGCGGGGCGTAGTCCTCCTGGGTGAAGCCCGCCCGTTTGCGGAAGGCCTTGTGTGCCGCTCCGAACGCCTTCATGCTGTCCGACGGTTCGGGCTCGCCGGTGGTCGTAACTGTGCTGCTGCTGGTGTTTTCGGTCATGGCAAGTTCCCCCCCCGAGTCCACTGAAGTTCCCAACCTCGCGAGGGCACCCAGGGTCACGCCCCGTGACACCCACTGTCCATGGCGTGAACTCCGACAGTGCGCGGCGTACGAGCGCCGTGACTGGTTGGATCGGCGTGACCTGCGGAACCGTCGGGCCATGCACGTAGACCCCCGGCTCCAGGAGCCCGTCACCGTACGTATGTTCAGCCAGTTGTTGACCTGCACCCCGCGAGGTGCCCGGCTCGCGCGGCGGCTCGTGGCGCATCGGATGGATGCCTGGGGGTTCCCGTACGGGAGCGAGGTGGGCGAGAACGTGACGCTGGTCGTCGCCGAACTCGCCGCCAACGCCGTCCGGCACGGCCGCGTCCCCGGGCGGGACTTCCGCGTCCGGCTGCTGTGGGAGGGCGCGGTCGTCCGCGTGGAGGTGGCCGACGCGCGGACCGAACGGCTCCCGGTGCTGCGGGAGCCGGACGGCGAGGGCGGGCGCGGGCTTCTGCTGGTGGCCGCCGTGTCCGAGCGGTGGGGCGTGGAGCCGCGGGCGGGCCGTGCCTACAAGGTGGTGTGGGCGGAGGTGCGGGTCACGGGGCCAGGAGGTCCGCGAGGAAGGCGTTCGTGAACTTCCCGGCCGGGTCCAACTCCCGGGCCAGCGCGCGGAAGTCGTCCAGGCGCGGGTACCGGTCGCGCAGTACGGCCGACGGTGTGGTGAACACCTTGCCCCAGTGCGGGCGGGGGTCGAGGTCCGCCAGTGCCTGCTCAAGGCGGCGCACGACCGGCAGCACGGCGGCCGTGTCCTCGATCCAGGTGAAGTGCGCGGCGACGGTGTCCCGGCCGTAGGAGGGGCTCAGCCACTGCTCGTCGGCGGCGACGGTGCGGATCTCGCACGTCTGGAGCACTGGGGCGACCGTCTCCCGGATCCCGTCGAGCGCGTGCAGGACGTCGAGGGCGTACCGGCGCGGCAGCAGGTACTCCGACTGCAACTCGGCGCCGCTGCTCGGGGTGAACTCTGCGCGGAAGTGCGGCAGTCGCTCGTGCCAGGGTCCGGGCACGCCGAACTGCTGCGTGCAGTTCTCCGCCGGCATGCCCGGCACCGGGTGCAGCGCGACCTTGGCCGGTACCGCCCAGGGGAAGGCGGGCAGCGGCTGGTCGGTGCGCCGCTTGAGCCACACCTGGCGGAAGCCCGGGTCACGCCAGTCGGTGAACAGGCTGACGCTGTACGCGGCGGCCGCCACCGTCTCGAAGTCCAGCCCCTCCAGGGGAAGTTCGGTGAACAGGTGCTGCTCGACCTCGTAGGCGGGCTCCAGGTCGAGGGTGAGCGCGGTGACCACGCCGAGCGCGCCGAGGGAGGTGACGGCCCCGCCGAACCGCGGGTCGCCCCGGCCGATGACGACCGTCGAGCCGTCCGCGGTGACGATCTCCACCTCCCGCACGGGGGCGGCCAGCGGACCGTTGCCCACGCCGGAGCCGTGGGTGCCGGTCGCCACCGAGCCGGCCACGGAGATGTGCGGCAAGGAGGCCGTGTTGGGCAGGGCGAGGCCGTGCGCGTGCACCTGGCGGGCCAGCTCCGCGTACCGGAGACCGCCGGCCACCCGGACCGTGCGGGCCGCCGTGTCGACGTCCGCCTCGGCGGGCAGCGCCTCCAGGGAGAGCAGGGTGCCCCCGGCGCCCGGGTCGGCGATCTCGTTGAAGGAGTGCCCGCTGCCCAGCACCCGCACCCGCGCACTGCGGGTGACCAGCTCCCGCACCGCGTCGAGCGAGCCCGGCCGGTCCACCTCCGCGGCGCTGTAGGTGATGTTCCCCGCCCAGTTGGTCACGGTCGTCCCGGTCATCCCGCTCTTCCTCCCCCTCACGCCCTCGCGCCACGACCCACAAGGTCACCGGGCGAACCTACCCGACGGCCGCCGGGCAGGGGTTCACGGCCTCCGTGCGGGGGACCCGGCACGACCCGCGCGCGAGCGTAGGCATACCGTGAGAAGTCGTACACGCGAGTCGGGAGGAGTCAACGGGATGGACAGCCGTACCGAGCTGGTCGAGGATCTGATGGAGCGCTTCCCGCATGTGCCGCGGGAGGCCGTCTTCAAGGAGGACCTGCTCCGGGGCGGTGTGGCCTTCGACCCCTCCGCGCTGAGTGACAACGAGAGCGGCGAGGTCAAGCCGAAGTCGTACTTCATCTTCTCCTTCGACCACGGCACCCTGCCCGAGCTGGGGGAGGCCGCGCTGCGGCGGCCGCCGGAGGAGATCATCCTCACCGGCGGACCGTACGACCTGCGGCGGACCGTCGTCTCCGTACGGGTGAACCCCGCCTCGCCCTACCGCGTGGCCGCCGACGACGAGGGGATGCTCGGCCTCTACCTCGACGGGAAGCGGATCGCCGACGTCGGCGTGCCGCCCATGCCCGAGTACTACCGGCACAAGCTGTCCAACGGGAAGTCGGTGATGGAGGTCGCCCCGACCATCCAGTGGGGCTACCTGATCTACCTCACCGTCTTCCGGGTCTGCCAGTACTTCGGCGCCAAGGAGGAGTGCCAGTACTGCGACATCAACCACAACTGGCGCCAGCACAAGGCGGCCGGCCGGCCCTACACCGGCGTCAAGGACGTCGAGGAGGTCCTGGAGGCGCTGGAGATCATCGACCGGTACGACACCCAGAAGGCGTCCACCGCCTACACCCTCACCGGTGGCGCCGTCACCTCCAAGGTGGCGGGCCGCGACGAGGCCGACTTCTACGGCCACTACGCCAAGGCCATCGAAGAGCGCTTCCCGGGCCGCTGGATCGGCAAGGTCGTCGCACAGGCGCTGCCGAAGCCGGACGTGCAGCGGTTCAAGGACTACGGCGTGCAGATCTACCACCCCAACTTCGAGGTGTGGGACCGCCGTCTGTTCGAGCTGTACTGCCCGGGCAAGGAGCGCTACGTCGGCCGCGACGAATGGCACCGCCGCATCCTGGACTCCGCCGAGGTGTTCGGCGCGCGCAATGTGATCCCCAACTTCGTGGCGGGCGTGGAGATGGCCGAGCCCTTCGGCTTCACCACCGTCGACGAGGCCATCGCGTCCACCACCGAGGGCCTGCGCTTCTTCATGTCGCACGGCATCACGCCCCGCTTCACCACCTGGTGCCCGGAGCCCACCACCCCGCTGGGCAAGGCCAACCCGCAGGGCGCGCCGCTGGAGTACCACATCCGGCTGCTTGAGGCCTACCGCGCCACGATGGACGACTTCGGCCTCTCCTCGCCCCCCGGCTACGGCCCGGCCGGCCCCGGCAACGCGGTCTTCTCGGTCAGCTCCTTCATGGACAGCCTGCCGGCGGAGCCGGCGTCGCGGGAGACCGCGGAGCAGGCGGCCGGCGGGGCGGCGCGGTAGTCCTCCGCGGCGCGTTTTCGGATCCCGTGAGCCGAATGGGGGCTTCGGTCCGTACTACGGAGCGGAGTTGAGGACCACGGGATCCGTCACGACAATTGCATGCCTGGCTTGTCAGTTGTGTCAAAGGCGTGAAAAGCTCGTGCTCTGCCGGAAGGTTCCCCCCAACTCCTCCCTGAGCGCAGAGAGTTGACCTCGCCCGTGGATGCAGGAGACCCATGCCCGACCTGCCGAGCCCCAAGGACGCGACCGAGGCCGCGCTGTTCTCCGAATGCTGGGACGCCGTGCTCTCCTACGCCGACCTGTGCACGGCGGGCTCCGGCGCGGCCGGGCAGCTGGCCACGGAGGCGTTCGCCGCGGGTCTGCGCGAGGTCCGGGCCGCCGAGGCCGGTGCGTCCCGGGGCCGCCGTACGCCCCGGCTGCCCGCGATCCCGCTGACGCTGACGGCCGTGCGCGCCTCCGCCGCGTCCTGGGAGGCCGGCGGACTCGGCGACCGGCTCGACCCGGATCTGCGGCTGTGGCTCAACTCCGACAAGGCCGCCCGCTACACCGGCCCGCCGCCGCACCGCCCGCTCGCCCTGCGCACCCTGCGGGACCTCCAGGAACCGGACGCCGCGCTGCTGTGGCTGGCCGAGGTGGAGGCGCTGCCGTCGACCGTGGTGGCCCGCCGGCTGGGCCTCGACCCCGCGCGCGTGTCCGAGGAACTCGACCAGGTGCGGGCCCTGTTCCGGGACCGGTGCCGCCGCAACCACCTCGACACCCCGATGGACGCGGAGTGCCGCGGCTACGCCGGGCTGCTGGACGCGGTCACCCGGCCCAGGTCCGCCGCCGAGACCCCCGAGGACCTCTCCCGGCACCTCGCCACCTGCGAGGGGTGCGCCCAGGCCGCCGCCTGCCTGCGGCCGCACGGCGGCGGACTGCCCACCGCGCTGGCCGGCGGCGTCATCGGCTGGGGCGGCCTGGCCTACCTGGAGCGCCGCCGCCGGGCCGCCGAGGTGCGCCTCGGCACCCACCGCTCCGCGGCGGCGGACATGGGCGGCGAGCCGCAGGAGGGCGCCGCTCGGGCGCGGGTCGTGCGCGGCGGCCTGCTCGCCGCGGCGGTCGCCCTGTCCGGGCTGGCGCTGGCCGTGTCGATGATGCCCTTCGGCAGCTCCGCGAACGACGCCGAGCGCGGCGACGACAGCCGCCGGCAGGTCGCCGGCGGCCGCCCGGCCGGCGACCCGGACGCCGCCCCGCCCGCCGCCGACCCCATGCCGTCCGCCTCCGTCGCGGCCTCCGTCTCCGCGGCCCACGAGTCGTCCGCGAGCGGCGCGGCGACCCGGTCCGGCCGCGAGAACTCCGACCCGGAGCCGCAGGGCACCGCCTCGGCCACCGCCGACGGGGGCGACTCGCCCGATCCCGCGACGGACGGGCCCGGGGCGGGCGACCCGGCGACGGGTGGGCAGGGGAACAGCGGGACGGGGGTCTGCCGGGTCGACTACGACCTGACGAACGAGTGGACCGACGGCTTCCAGGCCAAGGTCACCGTCACCACCGCCCGCTCCCTGGACACCTGGCGCGTCGCCTGGTCCTTCCCCGACGGGCAGCAGGTCGGTCAGATGTGGGACGCGACCGTCGCCCAGAACGGCCCCCGCGTCATTGCCACCGCCGCCGAATACAACAAGTCCGTCCCCGCGAACGGCACCCTGTCCTTCGGCTTCCTCGGCACCTGGCACGGCCGTAACTCCGCGCCGTACGACTTCACGCTCAACGGCCACAGCTGCGCGACGGCCTGAACCCAGGGCCGCAAACGGCCCGGAGCCCGGACGCCCCGATGGCGTGGCGGCCCGGCGGCCCGGTCCGAGGAGTGACCCGAACGGCCCTGTCGGGTACCCGGGCGGGGCATGGAGGGTGGGAGCGTGTGCCGCCGGCACGCGGTACCCCCGACCCGCACGCGGTACCCCCGACCGCTGTCCCGACCCGGAAGGAAACCCGATGTCCGTCGAGACGCAGCAGGCAGCCGCCGGGCTCACGGACGAGGAGCTCGCGACGCTGGACGCCCACTGGCGCGCCGCGAACTACCTCTCCGTCGGCCAGATCTACCTCATGGGCAACCCGCTGCTGGCCGAACCGCTGCGCCCGGAACACATCAAGCCGCGCCTGCTCGGCCACTGGGGCACCTCGCCCGGCCTCAACCTGGTCCACACCCACCTCAACCGCGCCATCAAGGCCCGCGACCTGAACGCCGTGTGCATCTGGGGTCCGGGCCACGGCGGGCCCGCCGTGCTCGCCAACTCCTGGCTGGAGGGCTCGTACACCGAGACCTATCCGGACATCACCCAAGACACGTCCGGCATGGCGCGGCTGTTCAAGCAGTTCTCCTTCCCCGGCGGGGTGCCCAGCCACGTCGCCCCCGAGACACCGGGCTCCATCCACGAGGGCGGCGAACTCGGCTACTCCCTCTCCCACGCCTACGGTGCGGCGCTCGACAACCCGGACCTGGTCGTCGCCTGCGTGATCGGCGACGGCGAGGCGGAGACCGGCCCGCTGGCCGCGTCCTGGCACTCCAACAAGTTCCTCGACCCGGTCCACGACGGAGCGGTCCTGCCGATCCTGCACCTCAACGGCTACAAGATCGCCAACCCGACCGTCCTGGCCCGCCTCCCCGAGGCGGAACTCGACGACCTGCTCAGGGGCTACGGCCACGACCCGATCCACGTCACCGGCGACGACCCGGCCGTCGTGCACCGCGCCATGGCCGCGGCCATGGACACCGCGCTCGACCGCATCGCCGCCTTCCAGCGCGCCGCCCGCACCGACGGCGCCACCGAGCGGCCTCGCTGGCCCGTGATCGTACTGCGCACGCCCAAGGGCTGGACCGGACCCGCCGAGGTCGACGGGCTGCCCGTGGAGGGCACCTGGCGCGCCCACCAGGTCCCGCTGGCCGGTGTCCGGGACAACCCCGAGCACCTGCGGCAGCTGGAGCGGTGGCTGCGCTCGTACCGTCCCGAGGAACTGTTCGACGAGCGCGGCGCCCCGCGCCCCGCCGTACTGGCCTGCGTCCCGCACGGCACCCGCCGGCTCGGCGCCACCCCGCACGCCAACGGCGGGCTCCTGCTGCGCGAACTGCCCCTGCCCCCGCTGGAGAAGCACGCCGTCGAGGTCGACAAGCCCGGCGCGACCCTGCACGAGCCCACCCGCGTCCTCGGCGACATGCTCGAGGACGTCATGGCCGCCACCACCGACCGGCGCGACTTCCGGCTCGTCGGCCCCGACGAGACCGCCTCCAACCGCCTCCAGGCCGTCTACGGCGCCAGCGGCAAGGCCTGGCAGGCCCTGACCCTGCCGGTGGACGAGCACCTCGACCGGCACGGCCGGGTGATGGAGATCCTGTCCGAACACACCTGTCAGGGCTGGCTGGAGGGCTACCTCCTCACCGGCCGGCACGGACTGTTCTCCTGCTACGAGGCCTTCGTGCACATCATCGACTCAATGGTCAACCAGCACATCAAATGGCTGCGCACCACCCGCCGGCTGCCCTGGCGGGCCCCCATCGCCTCGTTCAACTACCTGCTCACCTCGCACGTGTGGCGCCAGGACCACAACGGCTTCTCCCACCAGGACCCCGGCTTCGTCGACCACATCCTGAACAAGAGCCCCGAAGCGGTCCGGGTCTACTTTCCGCCGGACGCCAACACCCTGCTGTCCGTGGCCGACCACGCGCTGCGCAGCCGCGACTACGTCAACGTGATCGTCGCCGGCAAGCAGCCCTGCTTCGACTGGCTCTCCATGGAGCAGGCCGCGGTGCACTGCGCGCGCGGCGCCGGCATCTGGGAGTGGGCCGGCACCGAGGACGGCATCCGCGAACCGGACGTGGTGCTGGCCTGCGCGGGCGACGTGCCGACCCAGGAGGTGCTGGCCGCCGCCCAGTTGCTGCGCCGGCACCTGCCCGACCTGGCCGTGCGCGTGGTCAACGTCGTGGACATCGCCCGGCTGCTGCCCAGCGGGGAGCACCCGCACGGGATGACCGACTTCGAGTACGACGGGCTGTTCACCCGGGACAAGCCGGTGATCTTCGCCTACCACGGCTACCCGTGGCTGATCCACCGACTGGCCTACCGGCGGGCCGGCCACCCCCACCTGCACGTGCGCGGCTACAAGGAGATCGGCACCACGACCACGCCGTTCGACATGGTGGTGAGCAACGACCTGGACCGCTACCGGCTGGTCATGGACGTCATCGACCGCGTCCCCGGCCTCGCGGTGCGCGCCGCGGCCGTCCGCCAGCGGATGGAGGACACCCGGCTGCGCCACCACGCCTGGATCCGGGAGCACGGCGTGGACCTGCCCGAGGTGGCGGACTGGTCCTGGGACGGCTGACCAGGACGTGCCCCCGGAGTGTGGGGCGGCGGGCAGGATCCCATCCCCGGCGGGCGCGGACCAGGGCCGACCGGCCCTGGTCCGCGCCCGCGCTTCGGGGAAGGATCCTTGAGGAAAGCCGACACATCACAAGGAGCGACCGATGGCGGACCGTGAGCAGGCCGGACCCGACACCCCGATCCGGGTCTTCCTCCTCGACGACCACGAGGTGGTGCGTCGTGGGGTGCACGACCTGCTGAACGACGAACCGGACATCACGGTGGTCGGCGAGGCCGCCACCGCCGAACAGGCACTGGTGCGCGTCCCCGCCCTGCGACCGGACGTCGCGGTGCTCGACGTCCGGCTGCCGGACGGCGACGGCGTGACCGTCTGCCGCGAGCTGCGCTCCCGCCTGCCGGAACTGGCCTGCCTGATGCTGACCTCGTTCGACGACGAGGAGGCGCTGCTGGACTCGATCATGGCGGGTGCCTCCGGCTATGTGCTCAAGCAGATCCGGGGCTCGGACCTGGTCTCGGCGGTGCGCACGGTGGCGAGCGGCCAGTCGCTGCTCGACCCCAGCGCCACCACGAAGCTGATGGCCCGGCTGCGCGGCGGACAGCAGCCGCAGGAGGAGCCGGACGCGCTGCCCGGACTGACCGACCGGGAACGGGAGATCCTGGCCCTGATCGGCGAGGGCCTGACCAACCGCCAGATCGGCCAGCGCCTCTATCTGGCCGAGAAGACGGTGAAGAACCACATCTCCCGCCTGCTCGCCAAGCTCGGCGTGGAGCGGCGCATCCAGGCCGCCGTCATCGCCACCCAGGCCAAGGACCGGCTGCGCGGGACCTCCTGACCGGGGCCTCCTGACCTTCGTCCGGCGGTGCCGGTGCCTCATGCGCGGGCGGTGTGTCCGCCGGTGTCGTCGCACCGGTAGATGACGTCGGTGCTCACCGACACCACGCCGTCGACTCCGCCGCACAGCCGCTCGACCACCGGGATGAGGCTCCTGGCCCGGACGGTCCCCTTGAGCGAGACCCGGCCGTCGGACACCCCGACCGTCACGTCCGCCGGGGTCAGCCCCAGGGTCCGCGCGAGCACGTCCTGGGTGATCTCCTCGAAGACGGCCTCGTCCCGGCGGAGGAAGACACGCAGCAGGTCGCCGCGGCTGACGACGCCCACCAGGGTGCCGCACTCGTCGACCACGGGAAGCCGCTTGACCCGGTGCCCGTCCATCAGGCGCGCGGCCTCCACGACGGTCCACTCGGGGCGCGCACACCGCCGGCGCCGTCATCAGGTCCTCGGCGGTGCCGGCGGCGGAGCCGCCGTGCCCAGCGTCCTCCGCCCGGGTCCCGGGCAGCAGGCCGGCCGGGTCCGGACGCCCGGCCACCGTGCGCAGCAGGTCCGCCTCGGAGACCACCCCGACGGGACGGTCCAGCTCGTCGACGACGGGCACGGCCGTCACCTCGTTGTCGGCCAGCACCCTGGCGACCTGCTTGAACGGCGTGTCCCGGCGGACCCGGACGACTCCGCGGGTCATGAGGTCCTCCACCGTACGGTGTCGCATGACGTCTCTCCCTTCGGTCCGCCCGACCGGTTCGGGTGCGCCGGTCCGCGGTTCACACGCGGGCGCGCACTCTCCACGGTGGCGGCGGCGCACCCGCGCCGGCTTGGGCCCATCGCGCACGGAGACGGCGCCGTTCGTCCCTTCCGCGAGGGACCTCGGGTCCGTTGGTGCGGGCGGCGGGGACGGGCGATCCTGGAGGGCGGACCCCCATGAGGGAGGGATCGCCATGCACGCTCAGCTGGGCGACCGACTGGTCGTCGAAAGCCCGGTCACCGGCGACGTACGGCGCGACGGCGAGATCGTCGGCCTGCACCACGAGGACGGCACCCCGCCGTACGACGTGCGCTGGTCCGACACCGGCGAGGTCACGCTGGTGTTCCCAGGGCCCGACGCGCACGTCCTGCACCCGGAGGACGAGGAGACCACGGCCGGCGGACAGGCCCCCGCGGAACCCTCCGGCGCCGGGCCGGGCCGGCCGGGGGACTTCGGCAGGCGTCTGGCGGCCGCCCGCAGGAAGCGGGGACTGAGCCTGGAGGAGACGGCGGGCCGGGCCCGGATGTCCCCGCAGTACCTCGCCTATCTCGAGCAGCGCCCGTCGGCGCCGGGCACGGGGACCCTCGTGCGGCTGGCCGACGCGCTGGGCACCACACTGATCACGCTGAGCGGCGGCGACCAGGACCTGCCACCCGGGCAGGGACAGGCGCTGCTCCACCCCCGGCTGTCCGATCTCGGCCCGGACGAGTGCCGGGCGCTGCTGTCCACGCACGGAGTGGGGCGTATCGCGCTGACGGGCCCGGACGGGCCCGCGGTCTTCCCGGTCAACTACGACGTGGTGGACGGCGCGCTCGTCTTCCGCACCGCGCCCGACGCGGTCCCCGCCGCGGCCGTCGGCCAAGAGGTGGCCTTCGAGGTGGACCAGGTCGACGAGACGATGAGCCAGGGCTGGAGCGTGCTGGCGGTCGGCCGCGCCGAAGTGGTCACGGACGCCGAAGCGGTGCGCCGGCTGGAGCAGCGGGTCCACTCCGACCCCTGGGCGGGCGGGCCGCGGACCCTCTGGGTGCGCATCCGCCCCGCTCGTCTGACGGGACGCCGCATCACTCCCGCGGACCGGTGAGCGGGGCGGGGGCCGGGCTTCGGCTGGTGCTGTGACCGGAAAGGTTTGCCGGGAAGCTCGCGGCGTCCGGTGCTGGGGGTACCTCCCACGCCGTTCAGGCTGTGGGGGAGCATCGCAAGGCGGAGCATCGCCCGCGTACTGGATGTACTCGGGTGATGCGACAACGCGGCTGGGGGTCCCCCTGCTCGAAGAGCTTGGGGGAGTGCCGTGCCGGGCGTCGCGAGCCGGTGAACCTTTCCGGTCGCAGCACTAGACACGAACGGACGGGAAGGACAATCCACTTCTCGCGGATCCTGATTGCGCGGTGCACGGCTTTTCCGCCGCTTCCCCGCGTCTTCCGGTCCTTCCCGTCACTTTCATGACACCACACGGGCCGCCGCGGCACCAGGGCCGCCCGGCCCCGGCCGGGGCCGCCGCGGCCCTGAAGACGGTCAGCACCGGGCGGGGCAACCGGGTCGTGGAGGACGTGACGAGCCGATGGGGCCGACCCGGATGCGGCTGTCCGAGCCGGTGAACCTTTCCGGTCGCAGCACTAGCGGTCTGGAACTGGCGCTGTGGTGCGATCCGCGGGTGGCGGAGGAGGACGCCGTGTTCGGTGTGTTCCGCCGCCGCTGCGGCGTGCCGCTGATCGACGGCGGCACGGGACGGCTGCCCCGGCTGATCGGCACCAGCCGCGGTCCGGCCGGGACCTGCGGCCCTGCCGAGGGCCCGCTGAGCCCTTCCGCCCCGGCCGGGCGGCGAAGGAGGGTGGACGGGCAAGCGACAAGGGAGCCCATGGAGGAGCCGTCATGCGGACATCGGCAGTCGACGCGACCACCCTGGAGAGCCTGCTGTACGCGACCATGGCGGCTCCGTCGATCCACAACACCCAGCCCTGGCGGTTCGGCCTGGACGCCGACACCCGGTCCATCCACGTCCGCGCCGAGTCGCGGTCCCTGCCGCTGACCGATCCGGGGCAGCGCGCCCAGCACCTCTCCGTGGGCGCGGCCGTCCTCAACCTCCGGGTCGCGGCGGCACACCTCGGCTGGGACCCGCTCGTGACGCTCCTGCCCGACCGGCGCGACCCCGGCCTGCTGGCCACCGTCCGGCTGTTCGTGGCGGCCCTCGACACACAGCCGTCGTACCGCTGCCTGTACGACGCGGTCGCGCGTCGGCACACCAGCCGGATGCCCTTCACCGGGCGTCCGGTGCCGGAGCACATCGTGCTGGAGATGGTCAAGGCGGCGCGGATCGAGGGGGCGCACCTGGACGTCCCCGACTTCGCCGGCACCCGGCGCCTGCTGAGCCTGACCGCGCAGGCCGAGACGCGCAACGCCGCCGACCCGGCCCGCACCGCCGAGACCAGGGCCTGGGTCAACACGCCGGACAGGCGCCTCCCGCACGGCATTCCGCTCACCTCGCTGGGCCCCCGGGACACGGCCGGGCGGATGCCGATGCGGGACTTCACAGGACCGCTGCCCGGGCTGCGCCCGCCCGCCCTGCGTTTCGAACGGCACGCGCAGGTGGCCCTGTTGTGGACCCCGCACGACCGGCGGGAGGACTGGCTGCGCGCGGGGCAGGCGATGGAGCGGGCCCTGCTGGTGGCCACCCGGTACGGGGTGCGCACCTCGATGCTGCACCAGGCGATGGAGTGGCCCGACCTGCGGGCGGCGATCGCCGCCCCGAGGCTCCGGTGCCGCCCCCACCTGCTGATCCGCTTCGGCTACGGCCCGGACGGCGGCCGCACCCCGCGCGCGGCCGCCCGGGTGACCCCCGTGGAGGAGACACCGGCAGGCCCCACGGGCTGAACGCACACGACGAGGGGGCCGGGCGGCGCACCGTACGCGCAGCCCGGTCCCTCCGTGGGCTCAACCTTCGTGCCCTCAACCTCCGTGCCGTCAACGGGTGACGCGCGACCGCTCAATTGGCGACGCGCAGATCCGTGAGCTCCCGTCCGGTGACCATGGTGGCCTCGATGCGGATGAAGACGTCCTCCTCGATCGGCATCCAGGAGCGCGGCCCGGTCCGCATGAGACGCTCGTGCTCGACCGGATCGGTCACCACGGTGGCCCGGCCGGTGACGACGACGCTCCAGCCCGACCGGCTCTCCGCGTCGAACGAGTCCGCCTCGAAGGCGACCACGACCCCGTCCACGGCGCGGACGAGGTCGGAACCGGCGGAGGTGCGCAGCAGCACGGACGCGTCCGCCGCCAGGGCGAAGTTGACGGGCAGCACCGCGGGCAGCGCTTGCCGCGTGTAGACGACACGGCCCACCGGTACCTCTGCCATCAGGCGCAGGCACTCCTGCCGGTCCATCGAGCGAAAGCCATCATTGTCGGACACCCTCCCATGGTCGCCGCGCACCCGGCCCGCCGTTAGGGCCTGTTGGCCCCCATCTTCGGCAGGGGTCCCGCCCGACGCTTCAGGACCCGATGCTTCAGGACTGATGCTTCAGGACCCGACGTACCCCAAAGCCGGGCCTGAACGGTGAACTGACGCAGGCGCTGGTGCGCTCACACCGGCTCTTCACCCGAGCGGAAGCCCGCCCCGGCGCGGCTGGGAGCGCATCGGGTGACGGCGGGCGGCGCCACCGTAATTCGGTGGCGCCGCTTCCCCGCGCTCCCCTACGGTGAGGCTCGCATCACGCGGAGGCCGGCGGCCGACGCTGCCGGTTCACAGAGTTCGCTGAGTGCGCTGAGTTCTCGCGGAGAAAGAGGAGGTGTGACCCATGGCTGTCTCGGTAATGGGCGCTGCCCGCAACGACAGGACCATCCACTCCACCTCCGCGGCCACCGGCTGACACCTCCTGCACGCCCGCGCGCACCGTCGCGGGCAGTCGGGGCCGCCCTCGTGAAGGGTTCCCCCTTGCGTTCCTCCGCTTCTTCCGTTCCTTCCGTTCCCTCTCCCGTCTCGCCGCACCCACTCGCCCCCTACGGCTGGGACGAGGGCTGGGAGTCGGACTTCACCCCGTACACCGCCGAAGGCCTGCTGCCGGGCCGGGTGATCCGCGTCGACCGGGGGCAGTGCGACGTCGTCACCGCCGGCGGTGTGCTGCGCGCCGACACCGCGTTCGTCACCCCGCACGACCCGATGCGGGTGGTGTGCACCGGCGACTGGGTCGCCGTCGAACCCGGCGGCAATCCGCGCTACGTCCGCACGACGCTGCCCCGGCGCACCGCCTTCGTGCGCTCCACCTCGTCCAAGCGGTCCGAGGGCCAGATCCTCGCCGCCAACGTCGACCACGCGATCGTCGCGGTGTCCCTCGCGGTCGAACTCGACCTCGGCCGCATCGAGCGCTACCTGGCGCTGGCCTGGGAATCCGGCGCGCAGCCGCTGATCGTGCTGACCAAGGCCGACCTCGTGCCGGACGCGACGGGACTGGGGTATCTCGTCCAGGACGTGGAGACGAGCGCGCCCGGTGTGCCGGTACTGCCCGTCAGCGCCGTGACTGGCGACGGGCTCGACGTCCTCCTCGCCGTCGTCTCCTCGGGCACGTCCGTGCTGCTCGGGTCGTCCGGAGCGGGCAAGTCCACGCTCGCGAACGTGCTGCTCGGCGAGGACGTGATGACCGTACAGGCCGCACGGGACGTCGACGGCAAGGGCCGGCACACGACCACCACCCGCAACCTGCTCGCACTGCCGGGCGGCGGTGTGCTGATCGACACCCCGGGGCTGCGCGGAGTGGGCCTGTGGGACGCCGAGAGCGGCGTCGGACAGGTGTTCTCCGAGATCGAGGAGCTGGCCGGGCGGTGCCGGTTCCAGGACTGCGCCCACGACAGCGAGCCGGGGTGCGCGGTGCTCGCCGCCGTCGACGCCGGTGAGCTGCCCCAGCGGCGGCTGGAGAGCTACCGCAAGCTCCTGCGCGAGAACCAGTGGATCGTCGCCAAGACCGACGCGCGGCTGCGCGCGGAGATCCGGCGGGACTGGAAGCGCAAGGGCGCCGAGGGCCGGGCCGCGATGGAGGCCAAGAGGGGCCGGTGGCACTAGGGCCTCTCGTTTGGATCATGCCGGGCTCGCGGGCCCTGGCACCGTTCCCCCAAGCTCATCGAGCAGCGGGAACCCCCAGCCGCGTTGTCGTCGGTTGGCAGGGCTCCGCCCTGCCGCCCTCCTTCGCCTTGCGATCCTCCCCCACTGCCTGAACGGCGTGGGAGGTGCCCCCATCACCAGACCCCGCTCCCTGATCCGGCCTGATCCAAACGAAAGACCCTAGCCCGTCATGTCGGCCGTGGTGTCCGATTTCCGCCAGCGGCATCCCCGCGCGGGGGCGGACACTGGACGGCGTGATGGACGAGGACACCAGGTACGAGGCCGTACGCAGCCGGGACGGCCGGTTCGACGGGGAGTTCTTCTTCGCCGTGGAGACGACCGGGATCTACTGCCGTCCCAGCTGCCCGGCCGTGACCCCCAAACGGCACCACGTGCGGTTCTACCCCACGGCCGCCGCCGCGCAGGGCGCGGGTTTCCGCGCCTGCCGGCGCTGCCGGCCGGACGCGGTGCCCGGCTCCGCCGACTGGAACGTACGGGCGGACGCCGTCGGGCGGGCCATGCGGCTGATCGGCGACGGCGTGATCGACCGGGAGGGCGTCGCCGGGCTCGCCACGCGGCTCGGCTACAGCGAGCGGCAGGTGCGCCGGCAGCTCACCGCCGAGCTGGGCGCCGGGCCCGTCGCGCTCGCCCGCGCCCAGCGGGCGCACAGCGCGCGCGTCCTGCTCCAGACCACGGACCTGCCGGTCACCCAGATCGCGTTCGCGGCCGGGTTCGCCAGCGTGCGGCAGTTCAACGACACGATGCGGTCCGTCTACGCCGCGACCCCCAGCGAGCTGCGCGCCACCGCCCGCAGGGCACGGGGCCGCCGCCCCGCGGCGCCCACCGCCGGGATCCCGCTGCGGCTCGCCCACCGGGGCCCCTACCAGGCCGGCCCCGTCTTCGACCTGCTGGAACGCGAGGCCGTGCCCGGCGTCGAGGAGATCGACGGCGCGCCCGGCCGGCGGACCTACCGGCGCACCCTCCGCCTGCCGTACGGCACCGGGACCGCCGCCGTGGACGAGCGCTCCGGCACACCGCGGACCGGGTCCGGCGCGCATCCCGGCGGCTGGCTGGAGGCCCGGCTCCACCTGACCGACCCACGCGATCTGACCACGGCCGTACAGCGGCTGCGCCGGCTGTTCGACCTGGACGCCGACCCGTACGCCGTCGACGAGCGGCTCGGCGCGGACCCGTGGCTGGCTCCACTGGTCGCCGCCCGGCCCGGCCTGCGCTCGCCGGGCTCGGCGGACCCGCCGGAGACGGCGGTCCGGGCGCTGGTGGGACCGGCGGCCGCCGCGGAGCTGGTACGGCGCTACGGCAAGGCGCTGGACGCTCCCACCGGCACGCTGACCCACCTCTTCCCCGAGCCGGCCGTCCTCGCCGAGGCCGAGCCGGACGGACCCCTGGGCGCCCTGACCGCCGCCCTCGCCGACGGCACGGTGCGGCTGGACCCGGGCGCCGACCGCGACGACACGCACCGGGCACTGCTCGCCCTGCCCGGCCTGGATCCGGCCACGGCCGCCGCGATCCGCACCCGGGCCCTCGGCGACCCCGACGTGGCCCCGCCCGGCGCGGACACCCCCGAAAGCTGGCGCCCCTGGCGCTCGTATGCCCTGCGGCACCTGCGTGCCGCCGAAGAGCTGGAGACCACCCCATGACCACGCGCACGCACGCGACCCCCACGGGTACGACCTACTGGACCACCCTCGACAGTCCGCTGTGCCCCCTGCTGCTGACCGCCGACTCCTCCGGCGCACTGACCTCGCTGTCCGTGCCCGGCCAGAAGGGCGGTCGCGAGGCCCAGGCCGACTGGCGGCACGACGCCGGGCCGTTCCGCGAGGCGGAGGAACAGCTCCGCGCCTACTTCGCCGGTGAACTCAAGGAGTTCCGGCTGCCGTTGCGCACCTCCGGCACCGCGTTCCGGGAGCGGGTGTGGGCCGCCCTCGACGACGTTCCGTACGGCTCGACCACCACGTACGGCGAGATCGCCGCGCGGATCGGCGCTTCCCACGCCGCCGTTCGGGCCGTCGGCGGAGCCATCGGCGCCAACCCGCTTCTGGTGTTGCGCCCCTGCCACCGCGTGATCGGCGCGGACGGTTCCCTGACCGGCTACGCGGGCGGTCTGGAGCGGAAGGTGCGGCTGCTGACGCTGGAGGGCGCGCTGTAGACGCCGGCGCGGTCAGCCGTGCCGCTCGCGGGCCACCCAGCCCCGTTCGTAGGCGTGCCAGCCCAGTTGCAGCCGGGTGCTCACCCCGGTCAGCTCCATCAGCCGCTTCACCCGGCGCTGCACGGTCCGCAGACCCAGGTCGAGTTGCTTGGCGACGCTCGCGTCCGTCAGACCGGCCAGCAGCAGCGACAGCACCTCCAGGTCGATGGCGTCGGGGCCGTCCCGGCCCTCCTCGGTCACGCCGGACGCCCCGAGCCGCAGCGGCAGTGCCTCCCGCCACACCGACTCGAACAGCTCGTACAGCAGCTCCAGCAGGCCGCTGGCGTGCACGACCAGCGCGGTGGGCTCCGGGGTGTGCGAGGTGAGCGGCACCATGGCGAGCGTCCGGTCGGCGACGACCAGTTTGGTCGGTACGGTCTCGACGACCCGCACCTGTTCGTCGCGGCCGAGCGCGGCGGTCAGCTCCGTGACGCCGTTCGGCTTGTCCAGCACGGCGCGTTCGAGCACCACCCGGTAGCGGACCCCGCGGGCGGCCGCCTGCTCCTCGGCGTGGTTCTCCATCGAGGAGACGGCGATCGGGTTGCCCGTGACCAGCGCGCACACCTCCTCGCTCGCCCCGAGCTGGAGCTGGAGGAAGCGCTGGGCGACCGCGGGGGCGCCGGTGACCACCTCGACCAGGTCGTGCACCGCGGGCTCGGAGGCCGCCGCCCGGTACTCCTCGGCGAGCAGCGCGGCGGCCAGTTCCGCCCGCTCCAGCTCGTGGCGGTGCTGGGTGAGCAGTGCGCCCAGCGCCACCCCGGGCGGCGCGGCCACCCAGCGGCCGGGCCGGGCCGAGGACTGGGCCGCGAGTCCGTGCCGCTCCAGGCGGCGCAGGACGTGCTCGGTGTCCCGCTCGCCGAGCATCAGCCGCCGTGCGAGATCGGGCACTTCGGCGGCGCCCACGGACACCAGGGCCCGGTACGCCGCCTCGTGCGTCTCGTCCAGACCTATCGCTGCCAGCATCAGCTGCTGTCCCTCCCCTTTCAGATCCCCGGCATCACGTTCCGCGGCGCGTCGGCGGTGGCGGGAAACAGCCACGGCGCAAAACCGCCGCGGCACATCATCGCTGTACCACCGGTCACTCTGACAAGGTGGCGCCACCGAAGCACCGACGGGTGCCTGGTGTCCAGCCATGGGCATGGCCTGCACGGATACGCACCCCGTGCGGGTGGCCGGGGCAACTGGCGGCCCCGGCCCGCGGCGTCCGGGCCGGGCACCGCGGGGCGCGTCGGGGTGTTCCGGACGGCGGTGTTTCGGCCGACCGGACCGTGATCCGGACCAGGATCACCCGGGTGTTGCCGGACGGCTCCTCCGTGGGGGGTGGAGCCGTCCGGCGACCTCGTCGTGCCGCGGGGCGGTTCGGTCCACCGGATTTGCCGATGCCCCGTTCCCACCGGGCCCGTGCGGTGGACAATTGGCGGCATGAGCCAGCAGGGGGGAAGGCCCACCGGTCAAGAGGACGACTGGTGGGGGCAGTTGTACGACGACTCCGCCGGGGACACCGGCCCCGCGGCCGGGGTTTCCGATTCCCTGGACGACCGCTTCGCCTCGGCGTCCGGAACGGTCGGCGGCCCCCCGCGGGGCGCACCCCTACCCACCCCACACTCACCGGACCCGGCCCCGGGCACGGGCCCTGACTGGTGGCGCAGTACCCCCGAGGACACGGCGTCGGCGGCCGACCGGGGCTCCGAACCGCCCGCGCCGGCTTCGGGGGTTGCTTGGGGCTCCGGTCCGGGGGAGTCGGAGCGGTCGCCTTGGTCTGCCTCTCTCGCCGATGGGGCGGCTGCGGAGGCCGACCGGGATTCGGGGATGGGGACGCCCGAGCGGCCATCTCAGCCGCCCGCACCGGCCGAGGGGCCGCCTGCGGGGGGTGCTTGGGGTTCTGGGCCGGTGGAGTCCGAGCGGTTGCCTCGGACGCCCTCTCCCGCCGATGGGGCGGCTGCGGAGGCCGACCGGGATTCGGGGACGGGGACGCCGGAGCGGCCATCGCAGCCGCCCGCACCGGCCGAGGGGCCGCCTGCGGCGGATGCTTGGAGTTCTGGGCCTGTGGAGCCTGGGCGGCCATCTCGGTCGTCCACGCCAGCTGAGGGGCCCGCCGCGGGGGCGGCTTGGGGTTCCGCGCCGGTGAGGCCGGCTCAACCGCCCGCCTCCTCCGAGGGGACGGGCGATGGCTGGTCGTCGGGCTCCGCCGAGTCGACCCACTGGGGCGGAACCGGCTCCGGCTCGGGCGATCCCTCGCCCAGGAACGCCGCCGACCCGGCCGGCCCCGCCGCGAGGCGGCTTCCGTCCACGCCCCCGCCTCCTCCCGCGCCCCCGTCACCTTCTTCGCCTCCGTCCGCGCCCGCACCCGCTTCTCCGCCCCCGTCCACGCCCTCGCCCCCTTCCGCACCTCCGTCCGCCCCTCCACCTCCGTCCGCTTCTCCGCGTTCCTCCGCACCCCCGCCGCCTTCCGCGCCTCCTTCGCCGCCGGAGTCTCCATCTGTCGGAGCCGTGGGCGGCTCCGGACGTGAGGTAGGCGGTGGCGAGGCGGAGGCCGGTCCGGCCGCCGGGGAGGCGTACGACGCACCGCCCGGCCTGGAGGCGTGCGACGCACCGCCTGGCGCGGAGGCGTACGACGCACCGCCCGCCAGGGAGGCGCACGCCGGACCGCCCGGCGTGGAAGCGCACTCCGCATCGGCAGCCGGTAAGGCGTACTCCGTATCGGGCGCCGGGGAGGCGCATGTCGCACCGCCTGCCGTGGAGGCGCAAGCCGTATCGGGCGGCGCGGAGGCGGAGGCCGGTCCGGCCGCCGGAGAGGCGCACGCCGCTTCGGGCAGCGCGGAGGCGGAGACGTACGACGCACCGGCCGCCGGGGAGGCGCATGTCGCACCGCCCGCCGCCGAGGCGTACGCCGCACCACGTGTCCGGGGCGCCGGCGTTGCCGTCGGGTATGTCGGCTCCCGGCCGCCCACCTACGCGGCCGAGCCCACCGCGTTGCCCGTGGCCGAGCCGGACGGGCTGGACGTCGCGGTGCCGGACACCGTGCTGGACGGGGCCGCCTACGGGGCGTGCACGCTACGCGCGGTGTCGATCCGGGGGGACTCCGCACGGTACCGGGGCGAACCGCGGCGCGACGCGCTGCTCACCGCGCGGTTCGGCGCCGGGGATCAGGCGCTGGTGCTGGTCGCGATGGCGACCGGCGCCCGCGCCACCCCGGGCGCGCATCGCGCGGCCGGCGAGGTGTGCCAGTGGATCGCCGAGGCCGTGGGGCGCAGCCACGCACGGCTGGCCGAGGACATCCGCGCGGCCCGGCGCGGCGACCTGAAGTCGGGGCTGCACCGCCTCACCGACCGCAGCCTCGGCAGACTCCGCGCGGGCGCCGCCGAACAGGGCGTCGACCCGCAGCAGTACACGGCCACCCTGCGCTGCCTGCTCCTGCCCGCCGACCCCGACTGCCGCGTCCGGGTCTTCTTCGGCGTCGGCGCCGGCGGCCTGTTCCGGCTGCGCGAGGGCGAGTGGCAGGACATCGAACCCGGCGTCGCCGAGACGCCCGGCCACCCCCTGGTCGGCTTCGGCTCGCCGCCGCCTGAGCCCCCGGACGGCGACCGGCTCACCATGGACCTCGGCATCACCGTCCCGCCGAACCCGTACGACCCGGCCCCGGAGCCGCCCCGCGAACCCTTCCGCTTCCGCGCGTCCGTGGCCCAACCGGGTGACGCGCTCCTGATGTGCACCGCCGGTCTGGCCGACCCGCTGCGCGGCGAGCCCGAGCTGTGCGCCCACCTCGCGCGACGGTGGTCCGATCCCGACCCACCGGGCCTCGCCGCGTTCCTGGCGGACGCCCAGGTGCGGGTCAAGGGCTACGCGGACGACCGTACGGCCGCCGCCGTGTGGGAGGCGTGAGCGCCGGGGCTGTGCCTTCATGGAGGCGGAGGGGTCCGCGGCAGACCGAAGGGGAGCCCGAGCGCCATGGCCAAGCAGAGCGTCGCAGAGCAGTTCGTTGACATCCTCGTCCGCGCCGGAGTCAAACGCCTGTACGGCGTGGTCGGGGACAGCCTCAATCCGGTCGTCGACGCGGTCCGCCGCAACGCCGCCATCGACTGGATCCACGTCCGCCACGAGGAGACCGCCGCCTTCGCGGCCGGCGCCGAGGCGCAGATCACGGGCCGTCTGACGGCCTGCGCCGGCTCCTGCGGTCCCGGCAACCTGCACCTCGTCAACGGCCTGTACGACGCCCACCGCTCCATGGCCCCGGTCCTCGCCCTCGCCTCGCACATCCCCTCCGGCGAGATCGGCCTCGGGTACTTCCAGGAGACCCACCCCGACCGGCTGTTCGCCGAGTGCAGCCACTACAGCGAACTGATCTCCAACCCGAAGCAGATGCCCCGGCTGCTCCAGACTGCCATCCAGAACGCGGTGGGCCGCAGCGGCGTCAGCGTGGTGTCGCTGCCCGGCGACATCGCCGCCGAGCCCGCGCCCGAGAGGGCCGCCGAGACCGCCATCGTCACCTCCCGGCCCACCGTCCGGCCCGGCGACGCCGAGATCGACCGGCTCGTCGAGATGATCGACGAGGCCGACAAGGTCACCCTGTTCTGCGGCAGCGGCACGGCGGGCGCGCACGCCGAGGTGATGGAGTTCGCCGAGCGGATCAAGTCCCCGGTCGGGCACGCGCTGCGCGGCAAGGAGTTCATCCAGTACGACAACCCGTACGACGTCGGCATGAGCGGACTGCTCGGCTACGGCGCCGCCTACGAGGCCACCCACGAGTGCGACCTGCTGATCCTGCTCGGCACCGACTTCCCGTACAACGCCTTCCTGCCCACCGATGTGAAGATCGCCCAGATCGACGTCCGGCCCGAGAACCTCGGCCGCCGCTCCAGGCTGGACCTCGCGGTGTGGGGCGATGTGAAGGAGACCCTGCGCTGTCTCGTGCCGAGGGTGCGGGCCAAGACGGACCGGCGCTTCCTGGACCGGATGCTCAAGAAGCACGCGGACGCCCTGGAGGGGGTCGTCAAGGCGTACACGAGGAAGGTGGACAAGCACGTCCCGATCCACCCCGAGTACGTGGCCGCCGTCCTGGACGAAGTGGCCGACGACGACGCCGTGTTCACCATCGACACGGGCATGTGCAACGTCTGGGGTGCCCGCTACATCTCGCCCAACGGGCGCCGTCGCATCATCGGTTCCTTCTCGCACGGCTCGATGGCCAACGCGCTGCCGATGGCTATCGGCGCGCAGTTCACCGACCGCCGCCGCCAGGTGGTGTCCATGTCGGGGGACGGCGGCTTCGCCATGCTGATGGGCGACTTCCTGACCCTCGTGCAGTACGACCTGCCGGTGAAGGTCGTCCTGTTCGACAACTCCTCTCTGGGCATGGTGGAGTTGGAGATGATGGTCGCGGGCCTGCCCGCCTACGGGACGGCCATGAAGAACCCCGACTTCGCCGCCGTCGCCCGCGCCTGCGGCGCCCACGGCATCCGGGTGGAGAAGCCCCGGCACCTCGCCGGCGCTCTGAAGGAGGCCTTCAGCCACAAGGGCCCCGCCCTCGTGGACGTCGTCACCGACCCCAACGCCCTGTCGATCCCGCCGAAGATCAAGGCCGAGATGGTGACCGGGTTCGCGCTGTCCGCCTCGAAGATGGTGCTGGACGGAGGCGTCGGCCGGATGGTGCAGATGGCGCGCTCCAACCTGCGCAACGTGCCCCGGCCGTAAGCCCCTCGGGACAGCGGAGCGCCGGACAACTGGGCGTGGCCATTCCGCATGACTGGCCCGCGCCCGACGGGGCATGGATCTCCGTGAACGTGTTCGAACCGGAGGGGAACCGACATCGGCACGCGGACGGGGGCCATGAAGAGGCAGGCACGAGGGGGCGGTCCCGCGACGGTCGGGGCCTCCTCGGCTCGGACGACGGAGGAACACACGCAGGGACCGGCGGGCGGAGAGGCGGACGGCCTCCCGGGACGGCCGGTCCCGCCGCAGCTCAGACGCAGGCTGGGGCGGGCCGACCTCAAGGCGGTGCCCGAGGCGCGGCGGGCGCTGCGCGCACTGCTGCGCCACTGGGGCAGGCCCGGTACGTCGGAGGTCGCGGAACTGCTCACCAGCGAACTGGTCACCAACGCGCTCGTCCACACCGACGACGACGCGATCCTGACGGCCACCGTGTCACCGCGCGGACTGCGCGTGGAGGTACGGGACTTCGTGGCCCGCAGGCCCAGACCCCGGACACCGGGGACGGGCGACAGCACCGGCGGCCGGGGCCTGGTCCTGGTGCAGTCCCTCGCGGACACCTGGGGCGTGTGCATGCACGGGGTCGGAAAGTCCGTCTGGTTCGAACTGGGCGCGGACGCCGCGTGAACGGGTGGGGGGGGGGGGGCGGGGGGGCGCCCCCCCCCCCCCCCCCCCCGGGCGGGGGGGGGGGGGGGGGCCCAAAACAGGGAAACGGGCGAGGAGATGGGGGGCAAGGGGGAGGGGAGGA
>NZ_JBSGBZ010000066.1:0-39114 GCF_053601495.1 Streptomyces sp. NPDC004721 | reverse complement strand
CTCGGTGACCAGGCGCCACAGGTCCTCGGGCGAGGCCACCCCGCCGGGGTAGCGGCAGGCCATGCCCACGATGACGATCGGGTCGTCCGCCACGACCGCCGTGCCGCGCTGCACGATCTCCGCCTCGACCTCGGTGCCGAGGAGCTCGTCCAGGAGGAAGTCGACCAGGACCTCGACGGTCGGGTAGTCGAACACCATCGTGGCGGGCAGGCGCAGTCCGGTGACCGTGTTCAGGCGGTTGCGCAGTTCGACCGAGGTGAGCGAGTCGAAGCCGAGGTCCCGGAAGGCGCGCGTGGGGTGGACGGCTGTGGCGTCGGCGTGGCCGAGCACCAGGGCGACCTGGCCGCGGACGAGATCCACGAGCACTTCCCGACGTTCGACCGCGTCCAGGACGGCGAGCCGGTCGCGCAGACCGGTCGCCGTCGCCGAGCCCGCGACCGCCGCCCGGCGCGAGCTGCCCCGGATCAGCGAACGGAGCAGCGGCGGCACATCGCCCTGACCGCGCAGGGCGGGCAGGTCGAGCCGGACGGGCACGAGCGCGGCGTCGTCGGTGGACAGCGCGGCGTCGAAGAGGGCCAGACCCTGCTCGACGGCGAGCGGGGGCACTCCGGAGGCCGCGAGCCGCTCGAGTTCCGCTTCGGAGAGCGTGCCGGTCATGCCGCCGGTGCCGGTCTGCTCCCAGGGGCCCCAGGCCAGCGACAGACCCGGCAGACCCGCGGCCCGGCGGTGCTCCATCAGGGCGTCCAAGAAGGCATTGCCCGCCGCGTAGTTGGCCTGACCCGCATTACCGAAGACACCCGCGACCGACGAGAACACGACGAACGCGTCCAGATCCAGACCGCGCGTGGCCTGGTGCAGGTTCCAGGCCGCGTCCACCTTCGGACGCAGCACACCCGACAGCCGCTCCGGCGTGAGAGACGCGACCATGCCGTCGTCCAGCACACCGGCGCAGTGCACCACCGCCGACACCGGACGCGCGGCCACCAGCTCGGCCACCGCCGCACGGTCCGTCACATCACACGCCACGACCATGGCCCGCGCACCCGACTCCGCCAACTCCGCCACCAGCTCGACCGCACCCGCGGCCTCACCACCACGACGGCTGACCAGAACCAGATCACGCACCCCATGCTCGGCCACCAGATGACGCGCCAGCACCGCACCCAGACCACCGGTACCACCCGTGACCAGCACCGCACCCTCCCCGCCGAACGCCGAAACGGCCTCGGTGGCAGGGGCGGGACGGCGGACCAGACGGGCGGCACGGAGTTCGTCACCGCGCACCGCGAGCTGCGACTCGTCGGAGGCGAACGCGGCGGCCGGGAGGACGGGCAGGTCCTGCTCGGCGTCGAGGTCGACGAGGAGGAAGCGGCCGGGGTTCTCGGACTGCGCGGAGCGCACCAGGCCCCAGACCGCGGCGGCGGCCAGGTCGTGGCCGGTGGTCGCGCCCCGGGTCACGAAGACGAACCTCGTGGCGGCGTGACGCTCGTCCTCCAGCCGGGTCCGCACCAGTTCCAGCACGTGCCGAGTGAGGGCGTGGGTGACGGCCGGGGTGTCGGCCCCCTCCTCGTGCTCATGGGCGGCGACGGGCAGCAGCACCAGGTCGGGCAGCTCGGCGTCGTCCGTCAGGGACGCGCGCCGGCCGATCCCGGTGCCGGCCGCCCGCAGGCTCTCGACGAGCCCGAAGGGATCCTCACCGACGATCTCCGCCGTCGGCTCGGCGGCCTCCGCCGGGATGGCCGCGGTTCCGGTGACCGGGGTCCAGTCGAGGCGGAACAGGGAGTCGCGGACGAGTGCCGCGGCGGAGCCGAGCGCCTCCGCGGAGACGGCGCGCATGGTGAGCGCCCGGACGGCGGCCACGGGGGCGCCGGTGGTGTCGGCGACGGCCAGCGTCAGCGTGCCGTCAGTGTCGCGGCCGAGCCTGACGCGGACGGACGAGGCACCGGAGGCGAGCAGCGAGACGCCGTTCCAGGAGAACGGGACGCTGCCGGTCGTGCCGTCACCGGCCGGGGCCGCGAGCCAGGCGGCGTGCAGGCCGGCGTCGAGCAGCGCCGGGTGGAGGCCGAAGCTCTCGGCTTCCTTCTGTGCGCCGTCCGGCAGCGCGATCTCCGCGAACACCTCGTCGCCGCGGCGCCAGGCCGCCCGCAGGCCCTGGAAGGCGGGACCGTAGGCGAAGCCCTCGGCCTCGCGTGCCTCGTAGAAGCCGGTCAGGTCGACGGGCTCGGTGTTCACCGGCGGCCACACCGTGGCGTCGAACGGCGTGGCGGCCGTCGGGAGCCCGGTGGCGAGGACGCCAGTGGCGTGCTGAGTCCAGGGGGCGTCGGTGGACTGCTCCGGGCGCGAGTGGACCGTGACGGTACGGCGTCCGGCGGCGTCCGCGACGCCCACCCGCACCTGGGTGCGGACCGCGCCCTGCGCGGAGAGGACCAGCGGGGCGGCCAGGGTCAGCTCCTCGACGTGGTCGCAGCCGACCTCGTCGCCCGCGCGGACCGCCATCTCCAGGAGGGCCGTGCCCGGCAGCAGGACGGTGCCGTGGACGGCGTGGTCGGCCAGCCACGGGTGCGAGTGCAGCGACAGGCGCCCGGTGAAGACGAGGTCCTCGCCCTCGGCGAGTTCGACGACCGCGTTGAGCAGCGGGTGGGCTGCCGCGCTGATGCCGACGGAGTTGACGTCCGTGGCGTCGCGCTTGGCGACGGGCCAGAAGGGCCGGTGCTGGAAGGCGTAGGTCGGCAGTTCGAGGGGGCTGGCGCCGGTGGGGGCCAGGAACCCGGCCCAGTCGACGCGGGTGCCGGTGGCGTGCAGCCGGCCGAGGGCAGCCAGGGCCGCGCGCTCCTCGGCCGTGTTCTTGCGCAGCAGCGGGATCGTGACGGCTTCGTCGCCGGTCAGCGACTCCTGGGTCATAGCGGAGAGGACCCCGTCGGGACCCAGCTCCAGGAGCGTGGTCACACCCTGCTCTTCGAGCGTGGTCACCCCGTCGGCGAAGCGGACCGCCTCACGGACGTGGCGCACCCAGTACTCGGGCGAGCACAACTCCTCCGCCGAGGCCAGGGAACCGGTCAGGTTCGACACCACCGGGATGACCGGGGTGGCGTACGACAACTCCTCGGCCACTGTGCGGAACTCGTCCAGCATCGGGTCCATCAGGGGCGAGTGGAAGGCGTGGGACACCCGCAGGCGGGTGGTCTTGCGGTCGTCCGCCTCGAATCGCGCGGCCAGCTGCAGCACGGCGCCTTCGACGCCCGAAACGACCACGGACGCGGGTCCGTTGAGTGCGGCGATCGACACCTCGTCGGTGAGGTGCGGAGTGACCTCGTCCTCGGTGGCCTGGACGGCGACCATCGCGCCACCGGCCGGCAACGCCTGCATCAGACGACCACGAGCAGCCACCATGCGGGCCGCGTCCTCCAGCGAGAAGACACCGGCGACGTGCGCGGCGGCGATCTCACCGATGGAGTGGCCCGCCACGAAGTCCGGCGTCACTCCGAAGGACTCGACGAGGCGGTAGAGGGCGACTTCAACGGCGAACAGTGCGGGCTGAGTCCACCCCGTCTCGTTCAGCAGACCGGCGTCCTCACCCCACATCACCTCCCCCAGCGAACCACCCAACTCGCCATCCAGGACGGCGAGAACGGCATCCAGAGCCTCAGCGAACACCGGGAACCGGCCATACAACTCACGACCCATCCCCAACCGCTGCGAGCCCTGACCCGAGAACAGCGCCGCACGACGGCCCGAGGTGGGGGTGCCGGTGGCAACCGAGGGGTGGGGCTCGCCGGACGCGAGAGCGGCCAGGGCGTGCACCGTCTCCTCGTGCTCGGCGGCCAGCACCACGCCGCGGTGGGCGAACAGGGAACGCTGGGTCGCGAGGGAGAGCGCCACGTCGGCGGGGCGCAGTCCGGGCGCCAGCCGGACGTGCGTGAGCAGGCGGGCGGCTTGGTCGCGCAGCGCCTCAGGCGACCTGCCGGACAGCATCCACGGCACCACGGCGGGCTCCACCACGTCCGCCTCCGGCACCGAAGCGGCGACCACCATGCCCTGGATCACCTTCGCCGGCTGCTCCAGGATGACGTGGGCGTTGGTACCACTGATGCCGAAGGAGGAGACACCGGCGCGGCGCACCCGCTCCGTCTCGGGCCACTCGGTCTGCTCGGTGAGCAGCTCGACGGCACCGGCGCTCCAGTCGACGTGCGAGGACGGCTCGGTGATGTTGAGGGTGCGGGGCAGTACGCCGTGGCGCATCGCCATGACCATCTTGATGACACCGGCGACACCGGCCGCGGCCTGCGTGTGGCCCAGGTTGGACTTCACGGAGCCGAGCAGCAGGGGGCGGTCCTCCGGGCGGTTCTGGCCGTAGGTGGCGATCAGGGCCTGGGCCTCGATCGGGTCACCCAGCGTCGTACCCGTGCCGTGTGCCTCGACGACGTCCACATCGCCGGTCGAGAGCCCGCCACTGGCCAGTGCCTGGCGGATCACCCGCTGCTGGGACGGGCCGTTGGGGGCGGTGAGGCCGTTGGACGCACCGTCCTGGTTGACGGCGGAGCCACGGACCACGGCGAGAACATGGTGGCCGTTGCGGATCGCATCGGACTGCCGCTCCAGCAGGAGCATGCCGACACCCTCGGACCAGCCGACACCGTCCGCCGAGTCCGAGAACGCCTTGCACCGGCCGTCGGGCGACAGACCCCGCTGGCGGGAGAACTCGACGAACGCGGTGGGCGTCGACATCACGGTCACACCGCCCGCCAGGGCGAGCGAGCACTCACCCGACCGCAGTGCCTGGGCGGCCCAGTGCAGGGCCACCAGGGAGGACGAGCAGGCGGTGTCGACGGTGACGGCCGGCCCCTCGAAGCCGAAGGTGTACGAGACCCGGCCGGAAGCGACGCTGCCCGCGCTGCTGCCCTGGAAGCCCTCGAACTCCTCGCCGCCCAGCAGGTTGCCGTAGTCGTGGTACATGACGCCGGCGAACACACCGGTCGTGCTGCCGCGCAGGCTGTGCGGGTCGATACCGGCCCGCTCAATGGCCTCCCAGGAGGTCTCCAGCAGCAGGCGCTGCTGCGAGTCGGTGGCCATCGCCTCACGCGGGCTCATGCCGAAGAAGTCGGCGTCGAAGTCCGCGGCGTCGTGCAGGAATCCGCCGGAGCGGGTGTACGACGTGCCGGTGTGGGCCGGGTCCGGGTCGTACAGGGAGTCGACGTCCCAGCCGCGGTTGGCCGGGAAGTCGGAGATGGCGTCCGTACCCTCGCTGACCAGGCGCCACAGATCCTCGGGTGAGGCTACGTCGCCCGGGAAGCGGCAGGCCATGCCCACGATCACGATCGGATCGTCGTCCGTCGACGGCAGCAGCGTGACGGGGGTAAGCGTCCCGGCCTCGGCACCGAACAACACGGTGAGCAAGTGGTCGGCGAGCGCGGACAGCGTGGGATGGTCGAAGATCGCCGTCGCCGACAGGCGCAGACCGGTCGCGGTGCGCAGACGGTTGCGGAGTTCGACCGCGGTGAGGGAGTCGAAGCCGAGATCACGGAAGGCACGGTCGGCGTCGATGTCGGAACCGGCGGCGTGGCCGAGGACCAGGGCTGCGCTTGCACGCACCAGGTCGAGCAGGACCTCGTGGCGCTGCTCCCGGTCGAGCCGGGCGAGTCGCTGGACGAGTCCGGCGTCCGCGCCCTCGGCGGCGCCCGTCGCGGCGGCACGACGCACAGGGGTGCGGATCAGACCGCGCAGCAAGGCCGGGATCTCGGGCCGGCCCCGGAAGGCGGCGAGGTCCAGACGGCTGGTCACCACGGCGGCCTCGCCGATGGTGAGGGCCGCGTCGAAGAGGGCGAGACCCTGCTCGACCGTGATGAGCGGCATCCCGGACTCGGAAGCCCGGCGAACGTCACGCTCGTCGAGCCCGGCCGTCATCCCCGCGCCCTGCTGCCAGGGACCCCACACAAGGGAGATGGCGGGCAGGCCGAGGGACTGGCGGTGGGCGGTGAGGGCGTCCAGGAAGGCGTTGCCGGCCGCGTAGTTGGCCTGGCCCGCACCGCCGAAGACACCGGCGACGGACGAGAAGACCACGAACGCGTCCAGGTCCAGGTGACGTGTCACCTCGTGGAGGTTCCAGGCGCCGTCCACCTTGGGCCGCATCACGGCGGCGAGTCGTTCGCTGGTGAGCGAGTTCAGAACACCGTCGTCGAGGACACCGGCGGTGTGTACGACCGCGGTGAGCGGGTGCTCCGCGACCAGCGCGGCCACCGCGTCCCGGTCGGCGACGTCACACTCCACCACCGAGACCTCGGCACCCAGCTCCTCCAGCTCCGCCATCAACTCACCAGCGCCTGCGGCACCCAGACCGGAACGGCTGGTCAGCAGCAGACGCCGCACCCCCCGCTCCGCGACCAGGTGACGGGCCACCAGACCACCGAGACCACCGGTACCACCCGTCACCAGTACCGTTCCCTCCGGCGACCACATAGCCTCGGCTGCGGGATCGGCAGTGGCGCGGGTCAGGCGAGCGGCAAGAACCCGGCCGCCGCGCAGCGCGAGTTGCGGCTCGTCCAGGGCCAGGGCGCGAGCGAGAACCGATTCAGAGGCACCGTCAAGGTCGACCAACCCGAAGGCGCCGGGGTTCTCCGTCTGCGCGGAACGGACCAGACCCAACACGGCAGCGGCGGCAAGGTCGGTCACCGGGGCGTCGTCAGTGGAGACGGCACCCCGAGTGACGACGACCAAACGGGAACCGCTGAACCGGTCCTCCGCCAACCACTCCTGAAGCAGGGCCAGAACCGCAGCGGTCCGGGCGTGCACGGAGCCCGGCGTGTCATCGACGTCGAAACCGGCCGTCAGCGGAACAAGAACAGCACCGGGAACGGGCGCGTCGGCCGCGAGCAGGTCGGCGAGCGTCGCATACCGGACAGCGCCATCGCCCACGCCGTCGGCGAGGGCGTCCGTGTCCGGACCCAGCAGGGCAACGCCCGCGGAACCAGCGCCCTCCGGCAGCGGAACCGGGGTCCACTCCAGCCGGAACAACGCATCACGCAACTGACCGGCGTCGCTGGTCAACTGGTCGGCGTCGACCGGGCGCGCAATCAGCCGGGCGACGGAGACCACAGGCCGGCCGGCGGGGTCGACAGCGCTCACGGACATCGCATTCGCACCCGCCGGAGCAAGACGGACGCGCAGCGCGGTGGCACCGGAGGCGTGCAGGCTGACGCCCTCCCACGAGAACGGAAGACCACCGTCGTCATCGGTGAGCAACGCGGGGTGCAGGGCGGCGTCGAGAAGGGCGGGGTGTACGGCGAAACCGGCCGCGTCCTCGATGCCCCCCTCGGGCAGCGAGACCTCGGCATACAGCGTGTCACCGGCGCTCCAGGCCGCCGTCAGGCCCTGGAAGAGCGGACCGTAGGCAAAGCCACGAGCGGCGAAGCGCTCGTAGCAGCCCTCGGTGTCGAGGACCTCCGCTCCGGCCGGCGGCCACACGGTGGTGTCGAGGGCGGTGCCTGCGAGGGCGGTGTCGGACAGGGTGCCGGCGGCGTGCAGCGTCCAGGCCCCGTCGGTGGCGTCCTCGGGACGGGCGTGCACCGTGATGGCGCGCCGACCACCATCATCAGCGCCACCCACACGAACCTGGAGCAGAACGGCGCCGTCCTGCGGCAGGTTCAGCGGCGCGGCGAGGGTGAGTTCCTCGACCCGGTCGCAGCCGACCTCGTCGCCCGCGCGGATCGCAAGATCCAGGAATGCGGTGCCCGGCAGCAGGACGGTGCCCATGACGGCGTGGTCGGCGAGCCAGGGGTGCGACGGAAGGGAGAGACGACCGGTGAAGAGCACGCCTTCGCCCTCAGCGAGCTCCACCGAGCCGTTGAGCAGCGGGTGTCCGGCGGCGGTGAGGCCGACGGCCGCGGCGGCGGAGTGCGTGCCGCTCGGCCAGTAGGTGGTGCGCTGGAAGGCGTAGGTCGGCAGGTCGACGCGGGTGGCGCCGGTGCCGGCGAAGAAGGCGTTCCAGTCGAGCCGCAGGCCCGCCGTGTGCAGGGCGGCGAGGGCGGTCAGGGCAGCGGTCTCTTCGTCGCGGTCCTTGCGCAGCAGCGGGATAGTGACGGTCTCGTCGCCGGTCAGCGACTCCTGCGCCATCGCGGAGAGGACCCCGTCCGGGCCCAGCTCCAGGAACGTGGTCACACCCCGTTCCTCGAGCGTGCCCACCCCGTCGGCGAAGCGGACCGCCTCACGGACATGACGCACCCAGTACTCGGCCGAGCACAACTCCTCCGCCGAGGCCAGGGAACCCGTCAGGTTCGACACCACCGGAATCACCGGAGCGGCGTACGACAACCCCTCGGCCACCGCCCGGAACTCGTCCAGCATCGGATCCATCAACGGCGAGTGGAACGCGTGCGACACCCGCAGCATCGTCGCCTTACGGCCCTCCGCCTCGAACCGCGCCGCGACCTCCAGCGCGGCACCCTCCTCACCCGAGACGACCACCGACATAGGCCCGTTGACGGCGGCGATGGAGACGTCGCCGATGAGGTACGGGAGGACCTCGTCCTCGGTGGCCTGGACGGCGACCATCGCGCCACCGGCCGGCAGCGCCTGCATCAGACGACCACGGGCGGCCACCAGGCGGGCCGCGTCCTCCAGCGAGAAGACACCGGCGACGTGCGCCGCGGCGATCTCACCGATCGAGTGACCGGCCACGAAGTCCGGCCTCACACCCCACGACTCCACCAGCCCGTAGAGGGCCACCTCAACAGCGAACAGAGCGGGCTGAGTCCACCCCGTCTCGTTCAACAGACCGGCGTCCTCACCCCACATCACCTCCCGCAGCGAACCACCCAACTCACCATCAAGGACAGCCAGTACGGCATCCAGAGCCTCGGCGAACACCGGGAACCGGCCATACAACTCACGACCCATCCCCAGCCGCTGCGACCCCTGACCCGAGAACAACACCGCCCGGCGTCCGGCGAGGGTGCGGCCGGTGACGGCGGCGGAGTCCGCCTCGCCGTCGGCGAAGGCGGTCAGGGCGCGGAGGGCATCCTCCGGGCCGGTGGCCAGGACGACGGCGCGGTGGTCGAACGCGGAACGGCTGGTCGCCAGCGAGCAGCCCAGGTCGAGCGGGCGCAGCGCCGTGCGCTCGCGGACCGTGTCGAGCAGGCGGGCGGCCTGGTCGCGCAGCGCCTCAGGGGACTTACCGGAGAGGACCAGCGGGACGACGGCGGGTTCGGCACCGTCCGCTCCGGCCGTCTCCGGTGCCGGAGCGGCGACCGGCTGCTCCAGGATGACGTGGGCGTTGGTACCGCTGATGCCGAAGGAGGAGACACCGGCGCGACGCACCCGGTCCGTCTCGGGCCACTCGGCCTGTTCGGTGAGCAGCTCGACGGTGCCGGCGCTCCAGTCGACGTGGGACGACGGGGCGTCCACGTGCAGGGTGCGTGGCAGCACGCCGTGGCGCATCGCCATGACCATCTTGATGACACCGGCGACACCGGCCGCGGCCTGCGTGTGACCGATGTTCGACTTCAGCGAGCCGAGCCACAGGGGCTGCTCGTCGGTACGGTTCTGGCCGTAGGTGGCGATCAGAGCCTGGGCCTCGATCGGGTCACCCAGCGTCGTACCCGTGCCGTGTGCCTCGACGGCGTCCACGTCGCCGGTCGAGAGTCCACCGCTGGCGAGCGCCTGGCGGATCACCCGCTGCTGCGACGGACCGTTGGGGGCCGTCAGACCATTCGAGGCACCGTCCTGGTTGACGGCGGAGCCACGGACGACCGCGAGGATCTGATGACCGTCGCGGATCGCGTCCGACTGCCGCTCCAGCAGGAGCATGCCGACGCCCTCCGACCAGCCGACGCCGTCCGCCGACTCGGCGAACGCCTTGGAGCGGCCGTCGGGAGCGAGACCCCGCTGGCGGGAGAACTCGATGAACGTGCTGGGCGTCGACATGACGGTCACGCCACCGGCCAGGGCGAGTGAACACTCGCCGGACCGCAGTGCCTGGGCGGCCCAGTGCAGGGCGACCAGGGAGGATGAGCAGGCGGTGTCGACGGTGACGGCCGGGCCCTCGAAGCCGAAGGTGTACGAGACCCGGCCGGAAGCGACGCTGCCCGCGCTGCCCTGGCCCTGGAAGCCCTCGAACTCCTTGCCGCCCAGGAGGCTGCCGTAGTCGTGGTACATGACGCCGGCGAAGACGCCGGTGCGGCTGTCACGGAGGCTGTGCGGGTCGATACCGGCCCGCTCGATCGCCTCCCAGGAGGTCTCCAGCAGCAGGCGCTGCTGCGAGTCCGTCGCAAGCGCCTCGCGGGGGCTCATGCCGAAGAAGTCGGCGTCGAAGTCGCCCGCGTCGTGCAGGAATCCGCCGGAGCGGGTGTACGAGGTGCCGGTGTGTTCGGGGTCCGGGTGGTAGAGGCTGTCCACGTTCCAACCGCGGTTGGCCGGGAAGTCGGAGATGGCGTCCGTACCCTCGCTGACCAAGCGCCACAGGTCCTCGGGCGAGGCGACGTCGCCCGGGAAGCGGCAGGCCATGCCCACGATCACGATCGGGTCGTCTTCCGTCGACGGCAGCAGCGTGACGGGGGTAAGCGTCTCGGTCTCGGCACCGAACAACTCGGTGAGCAGATGGTCGGCGAGCGCGGACAGCGTGGGATGGTCGAAGACCATGGTGGCCGACAGGCGCAGACCGGTGGCGGTGCGCAGACGGTTGCGGAGTTCGACCGCGGTGAGGGAGTCGAAGCCGAGATCACGGAAGGCACGGTCGGCGTCGATGTCGGAACCGGCGGCATGGCCGAGGACCAGGGCTGCGCTCGCACGCACCAGGTCGAGCAGCACCTCGTGGCGCTGCTCCCGGTCGAGCCGGGCCAGCCGCTGGACCAGTCCGGCGTCCGCGCCCTCGGCGGCCCCGGTCGCGGCGGCACGACGCACAGGCGTGCGGATCAGCCCACGCAGCAAGGCCGGGATCTCCGGCCGACCGCGGAAGCCAGCAAGGTCCAAGCGGCTGGTCACCACGGCAGCCTCACCAGTGGTGAGAGCGGCGTCGAAGAGGGCCAGACCCTGCTCGACGGTGATGAGCGGCATCCCGGACTCGGCAGCCCGACGAACGTCACGCTCATCCAGCCCGGCCGTCATCCCCGCGCCCTGCTGCCAGGGACCCCACGCAAGGGAGACGGCGGGCAGGCCGAGGGACTGGCGGTGAGCGGCGAGAGCGTCCAGGAAAGCGTTACCGGCCGCGTAGTTGGCCTGGCCGGCGCCACCGAACACACCGGCGACGGACGAGAAGACCACGAACGCGTCCAGATCCAGGTGACGTGTCGCCTCATGCAGGTTCCACGCGCCGTCCACCTTGGGCCTCAACACCGTGGCAAGCCGCTCGCCGGTCAGCGAGCCGAGCACACCGTCATCGAGGACGCCCGCCGTGTGCACCACCGCGGTGAGCGGGTGCTCCGCGACCAGCGCGGCCACCGCGTCCCGGTCGGCGACATCACACGCCACCACCGAAACCACGGCACCCAGCCCCTCCAGCTCCGCCACCAACTCACCGGCGCGTGCGGCAGCGAGACCGGAACGACTGGTCAGCAGCAGACGCCGCACCCCCCGCTCCGCGACCAGGTGACGGGCCACCAGACCACCGAGACCACCGGTACCACCCGTCACCAGTACCGTCCCCTCCGACGACCACACGGCCTCGGCTGCGGGGTCGGCGGTGGCACGGGTCAGGCGGGCGGCAAGGGCACGACCGCCACGCAGCGCGAGCTGCGGCTCGTCCAGGGCCAGCGCGCGCGTAAGGACGGAGTCAGAGGCATCGTCGAGGTCGACCAACCCGAAGGCGCCGGGGTTCTCCGTCTGCGCGGAACGGACCAGGCCCAACACGGCAGCGGCGGCAAGGTCGGTCACCGGGGCATCGTCAGTAGCGACAGCGCCCCGGGTCACAAGCACCAGACGGGAACCGCTGAACCGGTCCTCCGCCAACCACTCCTGAAGCAGGGCCAGAACCGCAGCGGTCCGCACGTGCACGGAACCCGGCGTGTCATCGACGTCGAAACCGGCGGTCAACGGAACCAATACAGCACCGGGTACCGGCGCGTCGGCCGCCAGCAGATCGGCGAGCGTCGCGTACTGGACCGCGCCGTCGCCGAGAGCTTCCGCCAGGCCGTCGGTGTCCGAACCGAGCAGGGCAACACCCGCGGAACCAGCCCCCTCCGGCAGCGGGACCGGGGTCCACTCCAGCCGGAACAACGCATCACGCAGGTGTCCGGCACCGCCGGTCAACTGGTCGGCGTCGACCGGGCGCGCAAGCAGCCGCGCGACGGAGACCACAGGCCGGCCGGCCGGGTCCACCGCCGTCACGGACAGCGCGTTCTCCGCCACCGGGGCAAGACGCACGCGCAGCGCCGTCGCACCCGAAGCATCCAGGCTGACGCCCTCCCACGAGAACGGAAGACCACCGTCGTCATCGGTGAGCAACGCGGGGTGCAGGGCGGCGTCGAGCAGCGCGGGGTGTACGGCGAAACCGGCCGCGTCCTCGATGCCCTCCTCGGGCAGCGAGACCTCGGCATACAGCGCCTCACCGGCGCTCCAGGCCGCCGTCAGGCCCTGGAAGAGCGGACCGTAGGCAAAGCCACGGGCGGCGAAACGCTCGTAGCAGCCCTCGGCGTCAACGGCCTCCGCGCCGGCAGGCGGCCACACACTGGTGTCGAGGGCGGTGCCTGCGAGGGCGGTGTCGGACAGGGTGCCGGCGGCGTGCAGCGTCCAGGCCCCGTCGGTGGCGTCCTCGGGACGGGCGTGCACCGTAATGGCGCGCCGACCACCATCATCAGCGCCACCCACACGAACCTGGAGCAGAACGGCGCCGTCCTGCGGCAGGTTCAGCGGCGCGGCGAGGGTGAGTTCCTCGACCCGGTCGCTGCCGACCTCGTCACCCGCACGGATCGCAAGATCCAGGAATGCGGTGCCCGGCAGCAGGACGGTGCCCATGACGGCGTGGTCGGCGAGCCAGGGGTGGGACTGAAGCGACAGCCGACCGGTGAGCAACACGCCCTCACCGCCGGGAAGTTCCACGGCGGCGCCGAGCAGCGGGTGGGAGGCGGCGCCGAGTCCGGCGGCGCGCATGTCGTGCGGATGCGCCGCTCGGGCCGTGGGCCAGAACCAGCGGTGCTGGAAGGCGTAGGTCGGCAGATCGACGCGGGCGACCCCGCCGCCGGTGAACGCGGTCGTCCAGTCGGCGTCGATGCCGAGGACGTGCAGCCGGCACAGGGCGGTGACGAGGGACTGCTCCTCGTCCCGGTCCTTGCGCAGCAGCGGCACGGTGACGGCGCCCTCGGTGGCGGACTGCTGTGCCATGGCGGAGAGCACGCCGTCGGGGCCGAGTTCGACGAAGGTGGTGACGCCGTGCTCGCCGAGGGTGCCGACGCAGTCGGCGAACCGGACGGCCTCGCGGACGTGACGCACCCAGTAGTCGGCCGAGCACAGCTCCTCGGCCGTGGCGAGAGTGCCGGTCAGGTTCGACACCACCGGAATCACCGGCGCCGCGAACGCCAGCCCTTCGACCACCTCCCGGAACTCGTCGAGCATCGGGGTCATCAGCGGCGAGTGGAAAGCGTGGCTGACGCGCAGCCGGCTGGTGCGCCGTCCCTGCTCGGTGAAGTGCCCGGCGATCGCCAGGGCGGCGTCCTCGGCTCCGGAGACGACCACGGACGACGGTCCGTTGACGGCGGCGATGGAGACGTCGTCGGTGAGAAGCGGGAGGACCTCGTCCTCGGTGGCCTCCACGGCGATCATGGCGCCGCCCTCGGGCAGTGCCTGCATGAGGGCCGCGCGGGCGGCGACGAGACGGCAGGCGTCCTCCAGGGAGAGCACCCCGGCGACGTGCGCGGTGGCGATCTCGCCGATGGAGTGGCCGGCCACGAAGTCCGGTCGCACACCCCACGATTCCACCAGGCGGTAGAGAGCGACCTCGACGGCGAACAGCGCGGGCTGGGTCCACCCGGTCTCGTTCAGCAGGCCGGCGTCCCCACCCCACATCAGCTCCCGCAGCGAACCGTCCAACTCGCCGTCCAGGAGCGCCAGTACGGCGTCCAGGGTCTCGGCGAACACCGGGAACCGGCCGTACAGCTCACGGCCCATCCCCAACCGCTGCGAGCCCTGGCCGGAGAACAGGAACGCGGTGCGGCCGCCGTGGGCGGTGCCGGTCAGCACCGCGCTGTCGTCGGTCCCGGCGGCGAGGGCCGCGAGGGCGCGCAGCGCCTCGGTGCGGTCGGCGCCGGTGACGACGGCGCGGTGGTCGAAGACGGAGCGGCTGGTGAGCAGGGAGTACGCGATGTCGGCGGGGCGGGCCTCGGGGTGGGTCTCGACATGGGCGAGCAGCCGGGCGGCCTGGTCGCGCAGGGCCTCGGGGGTCTTGGCGGACAGCGGCCAGGGGGCGGCCGGGAGTTCCTCGGCGGGGCCGCTCGAGGCGGCCGGGGCCGGGGTGGCGGCCGGCTGCTCGATGATGACGTGGGCGTTGGTGCCGCTGATGCCGAAGGAGGAGACACCGGCGCGGCGCACGCGGTCCGTCTCGGGCCATTCGGTCTGCTCGGTGAGCAGTTCGACGGTGCCGGCGCTCCAGTCGACGTGCGAGGACGGGGCGTCCACGTGCAGGGTCCGCGGGAGCACACCGTGCCGCATCGACATGATCATCTTGATGACGCCGGCGACGCCCGCGGCGGCCTGGGTGTGGCCGATGTTGGACTTCACCGAGCCGAGCCACAGGGGCCGCTCGGGGTCGCGGTCGCGGCCGTAGGTGGCGATGAGCGCCTGGGCCTCGATGGGGTCGCCCAGCGTCGTACCCGTGCCGTGCGCCTCGACGACGTCCACGTCACCGGTCGAGAGTCCACCGCTGGCCAGCGCCTGGCGGATGACACGCTGCTGCGAGGGACCATTCGGAGCCGTCAGACCGTTGGAGGCGCCGTCCTGGTTGACGGCGGAGCCACGCAGCACGGCGAGGATCTCGTGTCCGTTGCGGATCGCGTCGGACCGGCGCTCCAGGACGAGCATGCCGACGCCCTCGGACCAGGCGACGCCGTCGGCGGCCTCGGCGAACGCCTTGGAGCGGCCGTCCGCGGCGAGGCCCCGCTGGCGGGAGAAGTCGACGAAGGTGCTGGGCGTCGACATGACGGTGACACCGCCGGCCAGGGCGAGCGTGCACTCCCCCGTGCGCAGCGCCTGGGCGGCGAGGTGCATGCCGACGAGGGAGGAGGAGCAGGCGGTGTCGACGGTGACGGCGGGGCCCTCCAGGCCCAGGGTGTACGAGACTCGGCCGGAGGCGACGCTGGGGGCGCTGCCGTTGCCGCGGAAGGCCTCGTACTCGTCGCCGGTGAGGAGGGTGCCGTAGTCGTTGTACATGACGCCGGCGAAGACCCCGGTGCGGCTGCCGCGGAGGCTGAGCGGGTCGATGCCGGCCCGCTCGACGGCCTCCCAGGACAGTTCGAGCAGCAGGCGCTGCTGGGAGTCGGTGGAGAGTGCCTCGCGCGGGCTCATGCCGAAGAAGTCGGCGTCGAACGAGCCGGCGTCGTGCAGGAACCCGCCGGCGCGCACGTAGGTGTGTCCGGGGCGGTCGGGCTCCGGGTCGTAGAGGTTGTCGACGTCCCAGCCGCGGTTGACGGGGAACGGGCCGGTCGCGTCGGCGCCCTCGCTGACCAGGCGCCACAGATCCTCGGGCGAGGTGACGCCGCCCGGGTAGCGGCACGCCATGCCGACGATGACGATCGGGTCGTCGATGGTGGCCGGGAGGGCGCCGACGGGGGCGGGCAGGGGTGTGTCGTCGCCGGCGCCGAGGAGTTCGTCGCGCAGGTGGGCGGCGAGCGCGTTCGGCGTCGGGTAGTCGAACACCATGGTCGCGGGCAGGCGCAGACCGGTGGCGGCGTTGAGGCCGTTACGCAGTTCGACCGCGGTCAGCGAGTCGAAGCCGAGGTCCTGGAACTGGCGGGCCGCCTCCACCTGGTCGGCGTCGGCGTGGCCGAGGACCTGGGCGATCTGGGTGCGGACCAGGGCGAGGAGGGTCTCGCGACGGGCGTCGGCGTCCAGGCCGGCCAGTCGCTGGGCGAGGCTGTCGGCGGTCACCGACACCTGGGCGGCGGCGCGGCGCACGGTGGTGCGGATCAGTCCGCGCAGCAGCGGCGCGATCTCGCCCTGGGTGCGCAGCACGGCCAGATCGAGGCGGACCGGCAGGAGGGCGGGGCCGCCGGTGGCGAGGGCCGCGTCGAAGAGGGCGAGGCCCTGCTCGACGGTGAGCGGGGGCATGCCGGAGCGTGCGATGCGCTCGACGTCGATGTCGGACAGCGTGCTGGTCATGCCGACGCTCTGGGTCCAGGGGCCCCAGGCGAGGGAGGTGGCGGGCAGGCCGAGGGCGTGGCGGTGGGCGGCGAGGGCGTCCAGGAAGGCGTTGCCGGCCGCGTAGTTGCCCTGTCCGGGGCTGCCGAGGGTGGCGGCGACGGACGAGAAGAGGACGAACGCGTCGAGGTCCAGGTCCCGGGTGAGCTCGTGCAGGTGCCAGGCGGCGTCGGCCTTGGGGCGCAGCACGGGGTCGAGGCGCTCGGGGGTGAGGGAGCCGATGACGCCGTCGTCGACCACGCCGGCGGTGTGCACGACGGCGCTCAGCGGGTGCGCTGCGGGCACCCGGGCGAGGAGGGCGGTGAGCGCGTCCCGGTCGGTGACGTCGCAGGCGGCGACGTCGACCAGGGCGCCGAGTCCGGTGAGTTCGTCGACGAGGGAGCGGGCGCCGTCGGCGTCCGGGCCGCGGCGGCTGGCGAGCAGCAGGTGGCGGACGCCGCGTTCGGTGACGAGGTGGCGGGCGAGGACGCCGCCGAGTCCGCCGGTGCCGCCGGTGATCAGGACGGTGCCGTCCGGGTTCCAGTCGGCGGGGGTGTCGGGCGCGGGCACCCGGGCCAGCCGGGCGGTGAGCACGTCGGAGCCGCGTACGGCGAGGTCGGGTTCGTCGTACGCGGCGGCCAGGGCCGTCACCAGGGCGGCGGGGGCGGCGGGGGTGTCGGTGCCGAGGTCGAGGAGGGCGAAGCGGCCGGGGTTCTCGGTGCGGGCGGTGCGGATCAGACCGGCGGCCGCGGCGGCCGGGAGGTCACGACCCGCGGTGGCGTCGCGGGTGACGAGGACGAGCCGGGCGTCGGCGAACCGGTCCTCCGTCAGCCAGTGCTGGGCCAGGCCGAGTACGGCGGCGGTGGTGGTGTGGGCGGCGTCGGCGGCCGGGGTGTCCGGGGCGCCGGGCAGGGCGGTGAGCACGGTCTCGGGCACCGGGGCGGTGTCCGCGGCCAGCGCGGCCAGGTCGGGGTGGGAGGCGACCCGGACGCCAGTGGCGCGCAGCGTGTCGGCGAGGCCGGCCGGGTCGGCGCCGACGAGGGCGACGGTCTCCGGGGGCTGCCCGGGCAGGCTCCGCAGCGGGGTCCACTCGACGTGGAAGAGGGAGTCGCGGTGGACGGCCCCGGCGGTGCCGGGGGTGTCCTTGGGGACGGCGCGGGAGACCAGGGAGTCCACGGACAGGACGGTGTCGCCCGCGGTGTCGTACACGGCGATGGAGACGGTGTCCTCGCCCGCGGAGGTGATCCGGGCGCGGACGGTGGTGGCGCCGGAGGCGGCGAGGTGCACGCCCTGCCAGGCGAACGGCAGCCCGCCCCGGCTGATGGCGCCGAGGTCGGTGTAGGCGGCGGAGTGCTGGGCGGCGTCGAGGAGCGCGGGGTGCAGGCCGAAGTCGGCGGGGTCGGTACCGGCGTTCTCGGGGACGGCGACCTCGGCGAACACGTCGGTGCCGCGGCGCCAGGCGGCGCGCAGGCCCCGGAAGGCGGGCCCGTAGTCGAAGCCGAGGCCGGCGAGGCGCTCGTAGCAGCCGTCGAGGTCGACCTGCTCGGCGCCGGCGGGCGGCCACACGGTGGCGTCGAAGGCGGCGTCCGGGGCGCCGGCGCCGGTAGTGAGGACGCCGGTGGCGTGCTGCGACCAGGGCAGGTCGAAGCCGTCCTCGACACGGGAGAAGATGCCGAGCGGGCGGCGGCCCGCGGGGTCGGGGGCGCCCACCCGGACCTGGAGCTGGACGGCGCCGCGTTCGGGGAGCACCAGCGGGGCGGCGAGGGTGAGTTCCTCGACGCGGTCGCAGCCGGCCTCGTCGCCCGCGCGGATGGCGAGTTCGACGAAGGCGGTGCCGGGCAGCAGGGCGCGCCCCTGGACGCCGTGGTCGGCGAGCCAGGGGTGGGAGTGGACGGAGAGCCTGCTGGTGAACAGGAACCCTTCGTCGTCGGCGAGTTCGACGGCCGCGCCGAGCAGCGGGTGGTCGGCGGAGCCGAGTCCGGCGGCGGCGACGTCCTGGGCAGCGCGGCCCGCGGCCGGCCAGAACCGCTGGTTCTGGAAGGGGTAGGTGGGCAGGTCGGCGCGCTGGGCGCCGGTGGTGTCGAAGAGGCCGGCCCAGCGGACGGTGAGGCCGCGGACGTGCACCCGGGCGAGTCCGGTGAGGGCGGACTCCTCCTCGGGACGGTCCTTGCGCAGCAGCGGGACGGCGGTGGTGCCCTCGGGCAGCGACTCCTGCGCCATCGCGGACAGCACACCGTCGGGGCCGACTTCGAGGAGGGTGGTGACGCCGCGGCCGGCGAGGGCGGTGACGCCGTCGGCGAAGCGGACGGCCTCGCGGACGTGGCGGACCCAGTAGTCGGCGGTGCACAGGTCGGCGGGGTCGGCCATGGTGCCGGTCAGGTTGGAGACGACCGGGATGCGCGGCTCGTGGTAGGTGAGGCCCCGCGCGACGCCCCGGAACTCCTCCAGCATCGGGTCCATGAGCGGCGAGTGGAAGGCGTGGCTGACCCGCAGCCGGGTGGTCCTGCGGTCCTGCGCCTCGAAGTGGGCGGCGATCGCGGCGACTTCGTCCTCGTCGCCGGCGACGACCACCGACGACGGCCCGTTGACCGCGGCGATCGAGACCCGCTCCGTCAGATGCGGGAGCACCTCTTCCTCGGTGGCGCGCACCGCGAGCATCGCACCGCCCCGCGGCAGCTCCTGCATCAGGCGGGCGCGGGCGGCGACCAGCGTGCACGCGTCCTGAAGCGACAGCACCCCGGCGACATGCGCGGCGGCGATCTCACCGATGGAGTGGCCGCCGACGTAGTCGGGGGTGACACCCAGGGAGGAGACGAGGCGGTAGAGGGCGACCTCGACGGCGAACAGCGCGGGCTGGGTCCAGCCGGTCTCGCTGAGGAGTTCGGCGTCGGAGCCCCAGACGACCTCGCGCAGCGGGCGGTCGGTGTGGCGGTCGACGAGGGCGGCGATCTCGTCGAAGGCCTCGGCGAACACCGGGAAGCGGGCGTGCAGTTCGCGGCCCATGCCGAGGCGCTGGGAGCCCTGGCCGGAGAACAGGAGGGCACAGGCGCCGTCGTCGACCGAGCCGTGGGCGATCTCGGTGGCGCCCGAGGTGTCGGTGCCGTCGCAGAGCAGGACGGCGCGGTGCTCGAAGGTGGCGCGTCCGTCGGCGAGCGCGAAGCCGATGTCGAGCGGATCGGCGCCCGGGTGGGCCGCGAGGTGGGCGGCGAGGCGCTCGCGCTGGGCGTCGAGCGCGGCGGCGGTACGGCCGGACAGGGTCCATGGGACGAGCGCGGGGCGGACGGCGGGGTCCGGGGCGGGGCGCTCGGGAGCGGTGGGGGCCTGTTCGAGGATGAGGTGGGCGTTGGTGCCGCTGATGCCGAAGGAGGAGACACCGGCCCGGCGGGCGCGGCCGCTCTCGGGCCAGTCGACGGCGCGGTGGAGGAGTTCGACCGCGCCGGCGGTCCAGTCGACGTTGCTGGTCGGCCGGTCGGAGTGGAGGCTCCGGGGCAGGACGCCGTGCTGGATCGCCATGATCATCTTGATCACGCCGGCGGCGCCGGAGGCGGCCTGGGCGTGCCCGATGTTCGACTTGACGGAGCCGAGCCACAGCGGCCGTCCGCGGTCCTGGCCGTAGGTGGCGAGCAGCGCCTGTGCCTCGATCGGGTCGCCGAGGGTGGTGCCGGTGCCGTGCGCCTCGACCGCGTCGACGTCCGCGCCGGTCAGGTGCGCGCTGTCCAGGGCGGCGCGGATGACGCGCTGCTGGGACGGGCCGTTGGGGGCGGTGAGGCCGTTGGAGGCGCCGTCCTGGTTGATGGCGGAGCCGCGCAGCACGGCGAGGACCGGGCGGCCCTCGCGCTGGGCGTCGGACAGCCGCATCAGGATGAACAGGCCGGCGCCCTCGGCCCAGCCGGTGCCGTCGGCGTCGCCGGAGAACGGCTTGCAGCGGCCGTCGGCGGCCAGTCCGCTCTGCGAGGTGAACGCGACGAACGGGTGGGGCGTCGCCATGACGGAGGCGCCGCCCGCCAGGGCCAGGGAGCATTCGCCGCCCCGCAGGGCCTGCACGGCCAGGTGCAGGGAGACGAGCGACGAGGAGCAGCCGGTGTCGACGGTGACCGCCGGGCCCTCGGCGCCCAGGAAGTAGGAGAGCCGGCCGGAGATCACGCTGGCGGCGTGGCCGGTGGTGGAGTACACCTCGGCGTCCTCGTCGGACGATTTGATGACCTCCGCGTAGTCCTGGCCCGTGGTGCCCATGAACACCCCCGTGCGGCTGCCGCGCAGCGTGGAGGGGTCGATGCCGGCCCGCTCCAGGGCCTCCCAGGCGATCTCCAGGAGGATGCGCTGCTGCGGGTCCATGGCGACGGCCTCGCGGGGCGAGATGCCGAAGAACCCGGCGTCGAACCCGGCGGCGTCCTGAAGGAAGCCGCCGACCTGGGCGAGGCTGCTGCCCTCGCCGCCGCCCGCCAGCCGGTCCAGGTCCCAGCCGCGGTCGGTCGGGAACGGGCCGATGACGTCGCGGCCCTGGGCGACGAGCTCCCACAGGTCCTCGGGGGAGGCGACGCCGCCGGGGAAGCGACAGCCGATGCCGACGACGGCGATCGGCTCCGCGGCCGAGGCGACCAGCTGCTCGTTCTGCTTGCGCAGCCGCTCGATCTCCTTCAGGGACGACCGCAGCGCCTCGACGTACTTGTTGGGGGACGTGCTCATCGTGTTCCAGCTCTCTTTCAGTTCGCCGAGTTCTGGGCGGCCAGCCGCAGCAGTGCTTCGGCGTCCATGTCGTCGAGGGAGTCCGCCGTGTCGTCCGTGGCGGGGGCGCTGTCCTCAACGTCGTCGGACTCGGCGAGTTTCAGCACCATGTCGAGGAGGCCCGCCTTGCGCAGCCGTCCGATCGGGACGGTGGCCAGGGCCTCGCGGATGCGGGCGTCGGGGTCGTCGGCGCGGCCGGTGTCCGCGTCATCGGGTGCGGTGCCGTAGAGCAGCGAAGCGATGTGCTGGGCGAGGGCCGCGGGGGTCGGGTAGTCGAAGACCAGGGCGGCCGGCAGCGGCAGCCCGAGGGCGGAGCGGAGCCGGTTGCGCAGTTCGACGGCGGTGACGGAGTCGAAGCCGACGTCGCGGAAGGCGCGCGAGGCGGGCACCGCGTCGGGGCTGTCGTGGCCGAGGGTCGCGGACGCCTCGGCGCGGACGGCTTCGACGAGGGCCCGGCCGCGTTCGGCGGTGGGCAGCCCGTCCAGGCGGGCGCGCAGCGGCGGCACGGCCGCGCCGGAACCGTCGGCGGTGGCCGGGCCCTCGTCGGTGAGGGCGGAGACGGCCTCCGGGACGGTGCTGAGCAGGGCGCTGGGGCGGTTCGCGGTGAAGGCGGGCGCGAACAGCTCCCAGTCCATCAGGGTGACGGCGAGCGCGGTGTCGTCGTCCTCCAGCATCCGGTCGAGCGCGCCGAGCGCGTGGGCCGGTTCCATGGCCAGGACGCCCTGACGGACGAGCCGGTCGTGGACCTCGGGGTCGGTCGCCATGCCTACCTCGCCCCAGGTGCCCCAGGCCACCGACGAGCCGGTCAGGCCGAGGGACCTGCGGTGCTCGGCGAGGGCGTCGAGGTAGGCGTTGGCGGCTGCGTAGCCGGGCTGGCCGCCACTGCCCCAGACCGCGGCGCCGGACGAGAACAGCACGAACGCGTCCAGGTCGAGGTCGGCGGTCAGCTCGTGCAGATGCCGGGCGGCTGTCAGCTTGGCGCGCATCAGCGCGTCGAGCTGGTCGAGCGTCAGGTCGGCGACCGGGGCGTCGCCGTGGGCGACACCCGCGGAGTGGAAGACGGCGGTGAGCGGCGCGTCCACGGGCAGGCCGGCCAGGAGCGCGGCGAGCGCGTCCCGGTCGGCGGCGTCGCACGCGGCGATGGTCACCCGGGCTCCCAACTGCTCCAGTTCGGCGCGGAGTTCGGCCGCGCCCGGGGCGTCGGCGCCGCGCCGGCTGGTCAGCACCAGGTGTGCGGCGCCCTGTTCGGCGAGGCGGCGGGCGACGCGGCCGCCGATGCCGCCGGTGCCGCCGGTGACGAGGACGGAGCCGCGGACCGGCGGGCGCTTCCCCGAGCCGGGTACGGCCGGGGCGGCGTGGGCGAGGCGGCGGGCGAGGACGCCCGAGCCGCGGATCGCGAGCTGGTCCTCGCCGCCCGCGTCGGCGAGCAGTCCGGTGAGCCGGGCGGCGGCCCGGGTGTCGAGCGTCTCCGGCAAGTCGATGAGACCGCCCCACCGGTCGGGATGTTCGAGGCCGATGACCCGGCCGAGGCCCCACAGCGCGCCCTGCACGGGGCTGCTGAGCACGTCGCCGCGGCCGGCGGCGACACCGCCCCGGGTCAGGCACCACAGGGGCGCGGTGAGCTCCGCGTCGCCGAGGGCCTGGACGAGGGCGAGGGTCTGGGCGAGGCCGAGGGGCACGGATGCGAAGTCGGTGTGGAGTGCCTCGGCGGCGGCGAGCAGCGAGACCACGGCGTGGAACTCCCCCTCGTCCTCGCGGAGCTGGGCGAGTTGCGCGGCCCAGGCGGCCCGGTCGGTGCCCTTGGCCTCGAAGCGGACGGTGTCCGGGCCGAGCGCGTGGAGGACGGCGGCGACCCAGGGGGCGCCTGCGTGGTCCGGTGAGATCACCGCCAGCAGCCGGCCGGCGGGCCGGGCCGTGCCCGGTTCGGCGGCGCGGTTCCATTCGACGTGGTAGCGCAGGGCGTCGACGCGGGAGCGGGTGAGGGAGCGAGTGCGCCAGGCGGACAGCGCGGGCAGTACGTCGCCGAGCCGGGAGGCACCGTCGTCGGCGGGGAGGCCGAGTTCACCGGCGAGCGCGGCGAGGTCCTGGTTCTCGACCAGTTCCCAGAACGCGGCGTCGGAGGCGTCGGCGGTGCCCGCGGCAGCGGCGGCCTTGGGCTCGGGCCAGAAGTCCTGCCGCTGGAAGGGGTAGGTCGGCAGGTCGACCGGCGCGTACGCGGGGCGGTCGAAGACGGTGGTCCAGTCGACGGCGATGCCGTGGGTGTGCGCCTCGGCGAGCGAGGTGAGGAACCGGCGGCGGTCGCCCTCGTTGCGGCGCAGCGTGCCGAGGACGGCACCGGTCTCGGCCGCCTCCGCCTCCTCGGCGAGGCTCTCCTGCGTCTCCTGGATCGGGGCGGCCAGCACCGGGTGCGGGCTGATCTCCACGAACACGCGGTGTCCGGCGGCGACGAGGGCGCGGGTGGCGTCCTCCATCAGCACCGTCTGCCGCAGGTTGGTGTACCAGTAGGAGCCGTCGAAGGCCGCCTCGTCGAGCCGGGCGCCGGTGACGGTCGAGTAGAACGGCACCTCGGGGGTGCGAGGGCTGACGAGGGCGAGGACCCGGGCGAGTTCCTCGCGCACGGCCTCGACGTGCCGGCCGTGCGAGGCGTAGTCCACGGACACCCTGCGGGCCCGTACGTTCTGCTCGCGGCACGTTTCGAGGAGTTCGTCGAGGGCGTCGGCGTCGCCGGAGACGATCACCGAGGAGGGGCCGTTGACGGCGGCGATGGACAGCGCCTCGCCCCAGGGCTGGAGGAGTTCGGTGACGCGTTCGGCGGGCGCGGAGACGGACATCATGCCGCCGAGCCCGGAGAGCTGGGGCAGGGCCTGGCTGCGCAGCGCCACGACGAGGGCGGCGTCCTCGAGGCTGAGCGCCCCGGCGACGTGGGCGGCGGCGATCTCGCCCTGCGAGTGGCCGACGACGGCGGCCGGTTCGACGCCGTGCGCCCGCCACAGCGCGGTGAGGGCGACCATCATCGAGAACAGGGCGGGCTGGACGACGTCCACGCGCTCAAGGAGCTCCGGGTCGCCCTCGCCGGCCAGCACCTCGTGCAGGGACCAGTCGGTGTACGGGGCGAGGGCGGCGGCGCAGTCGTCGACGGCGGTGCGGAACACCTCGGAGGTGGCGAGGAGTTCGCGGCCCATCCCCCACCACTGGGAGCCCTGGCCCGGGTAGACGAAGACGGGTCCGGTGGAGTCCGGTTCGGCGGTGCCGGTGACGACGCCGCCTGCGGACGCGGAGGACACGACGGCTTCCAGGCCGCGGGTGAAGTCCTCGGGCCGGCTGCCGAGGACGACGGCGCGGTGGTCGAAGGCGGACCTGGTGGTGGCCAGGGCGTGTCCGACGCGGGCGGGCGTGGCGGTGGCGCCGGTCGTGGCGGTCAGCAGCCGGGAGGCCTGCTCGCGCAGCGCCTGCGCGGACTTGGCGGACAGCGGCCAAGGGACGAGCGGGGCGTCCTCGATGTCACCGGCGGGTTCTTCGACGGGCGTCTCGACGGGCTCCTCGGCGGGCGGGGCCTGCTCCAGGAGGAGGTGGGCGTTGGTGCCGCTGATGCCGAAGGAGGAGACACCGGCCCGGCGGGGGCGGTCCTCGGCGGCCGGCCAGGCGGTGCGCTCGCGCAGCAGGGTGACGGCGCCGGAGGTCCAGTCGACGTGGCTGGAGGGCTCGTCGACGTGCAGGGTGCCGGGCAGTTCGCCGGCCTGCATGGCCATCACCATCTTGATGACGCCGGCGACGCCCGCGGCGGCCTGGGTGTGGCCGATGTTGGACTTCACCGAGCCGAGCAGCAGCGGCTGTCCGCCGTCGCGGCCCTGGCCGTAGGTGGCGAGCAGGGCGCCGGCCTCGATGGGGTCGCCGAGTTTGGTGCCCGTGCCGTGCGCCTCGACCACGTCGATGTCGGCGGTGCCGAGTCCGGCGTTGGCGAGGGCCTGGCGGATGACGCGCTGCTGGGAGACGCCGTTGGGGGCGGTCAGGCCGTTGGAGGCGCCGTCCTGGTTGATGGCGGAGCCGCGGACGACGGCGAGGACGCGGTGGCCGTGGCGGCGGGCGTCGGAGAGCTTCTCCAGCAGGACGACACCGACGCCCTCGGCAAGGGTCATGCCGTCGGCGGCCTCGGAGAACGGCTTGCAGCGGCCGTTCTCGGCCAGCGCCCGCTGCCGGCTGAAGCCGACGAACGCGTGCGGGGTGGCCATGATGGCGGCGCCACCCGCCAGGGCGAGGCTGCTCTCGCCGCTGCGCAGGGACTGGCAGGCCAGGTGCATCGCGACCAGGGAGGAGGAGCAGGCGGTGTCGACGGTGACCGCCGGGCCCTCCAGGCCGAGCAGGTAGGAGACACGGCCGGACAGCACGCTGGCCGCGGTGCCGGTCATCATGTGCACCTCGGTGCCCTCGGTGCCGTTCTGGACGCTGCTGGAGTAGTCCTGGTAGCTGGCGCCGAAGAAGGTGCCGGTGGCGGTGGAGCGCAGCGACTCGGGGTCGATGCCGGCCCGCTCCAGGGCCTCCCAGGAGGTCTCGAGCAGCAGCCGCTGCTGCGGGTCCATGGCGAGCGCCTCGCGGGGCGAGATGCCGAAGAACCCGGGGTCGAAGCCGGCCGCCTCGTGCAGGAACCCGCCGTGCACGGAGTAGGTGCGGCCCTGCCGGTCGGGGTCCGGGTCGTAGAGGCCGTGGGCGTCCCAGCCGCGTTCGGCGGGGAACTCGGAGATGGCGTCGGCGCCGTCGAGGGCGAGCCGCAGCAGCTCTTCCGGGGTGCCGGCGCCGCCGGGGAAGCGGCAGCTCATGCCGACGATGACGATCGGGTCGTCGTCGGCTCCGACGGTGACCGCGGCGGCGGGCCGGTCGCCGGCCGTGCCGGTGGTGCCGAGCGCGGTGGCCTTGAGGAACGTGGCGAGCGCGACCGCGTTCGGGTGGTCGAAGACCATGGTGGACGGCAGGGTGAGCCCAGTCGCGGCGACGAGGCGGTTGCGCAGGTCGACGGCGGTCACCGAGTCGAAGCCGATGTCGCGGAAGGCGCGGCGCTCCGGGACGGTGTCGGCGGAGGCGTGGCCGAGGACGGCGGCGGTCTCCTCGCGGACCAGGGCGAGCACGATCCGGTCCTGCTCGGCGGCGGACACGCCCTGGAGGCGGCCGGTCAGGCCGCTGCCGGCGATGGCCGTCGCGGCGGGCGCGTCCCGGTCGGCCAGCAGCCGCGCGACCTCGGGGATCCGGTCGAACAAGTGCGAGGGGCGTCCCGCGGTGAAGACGTCGTGGTACGTGCCCCAGTCGATGTCCATGAGGCCGATGACGGTCTCGTCGTCCTCCATGACGCGCTGGAGGGCGGTCAGCGCCAGTTCCGGGTCGAGGTATTCCAGGCCGCTGCGGCGGATCTGGTGCGGGTCGGCCAGCTCGCGTTCGAGGTCGTCGGGCCACTTGCCCCAGTGGATGGAGGTGGCGCGGGCGCCGCGGGCGCGGCGCTGTTCGGCGAGCGCGGGCAGGTAGGCGTTGCCCGCGACGTACGCGGCGTGCGCGCCGCTGCCCCACATGCCGGCGGTGGAGGAGTACAGGACGAAGTCGTCCAGTTCCTCGTCGTCGAGGAGTTCGTCGAGGATCCGGGCGCCGTTGACCTTGGCGTGCACGACCTCGGCGAACGCGTCGACGGTGGTGTCGGCGAGGGCGGACAGTTCGATGACGGCGGCGGTGTGCACGACCGTGCGGACGGTGCGGCCCTCGGCCTTCAGTCCGTCGAGAAGGGCGGCGACCGCGTCGCGGTCGGTGATGTCGCAGGCCGCGAACCGCGTCTCGGTGCCCGCCTCTTCGAGTTCGGCGGCGAGTTCGGCCGCGCCGGGGGCGTCCGCGCCGCGGCGGCTGAGCAGTACGAGGTGCTCGGCGCCGTGGGCGGACAGGTGGCGGGCGAGTCCGGGGGCGAGGGTGCCGGAGCCGCCGGTGACGAGGGTGGTGCCGCGCGGCTTCCAGGAGCGGGTCCTGCGGCGGGTGTCGCCGCTCGCACGGATGACGCGGCGGGCGAGAACGCCGGCGGGCCGGATGGCGAGCTGGTCGTCGTCGCCGAGCGCACCGGCGAGGGCGGCGACGAGCCGCTGGGCGGCGCGGGAGTCGAGCTTCTCGGGCAGGTCGACGACGCCGCCCCAGCGGCGGGGGTGTTCGACGGCGACGGTCCAGCCGAGACCGGCGACCTGGCTCTGCAGCGGCCGGGTGACGGTGTCGGACGGGCCGGTGGAGAAGGCGCCGCGGGTCAGGAACCACAGCGGGGCGTGGACGCCGGCCTCGCCCAGTGCCTGCGCCAGCGACACGGACAGCGCGAGTCCGAGGGTCAGTCCGGGGTGGCGGGCGGAGTCCTGTTCGGCGTCGGCGAGGACGGAGACGATGCCGGTGAGGTCGTCGGTGTCGGTGAGGCGCTCACGCAGGACGGCGGGGTCGGTGCAGGTCTCGTCGAGGACGAGGCGGCGCACCTGGGCGCCGCCCGTCTCCAGTGCCTCGGCGACGTCGGTGTCGTCGACGCCGCCGGCGGAGACCAGCAGCCAGGTGCCGTCGAGGGTGGCGCGGGGAACCCGGGCCAGCGGCTCCCAGGTGACCCGGTAGCGCCAGGAGTCGAGGGTGGAGTGCTCGCCGCGCGTGCGGCGCCAGGAGGCGAGGCCGGAGAGGATCGCGGCGACGGACTCCTCGTCCGTGCCGAGCGCTTCGGTGAGCGCGGAGACGTCCGCCTGCTCGACCGCCGCCCAGAACTCGGCGTCCATCGGTGCGGTGGCCGAACGGTCCACGACGGCACGGCTGATCCAGTACCGCTCGTGCTGGAAGGCATAGGTGGGCAGGTCGACGCGGGACGCACCGGTCCCCTCGAACAGGGCGGCCCAGTCGACGTCGACGCCGCGGACGCACACCTCGGCGGCGGACAGCAGGAAGCGGTCCAGGCCGCCGTTGTCACGGCGCAGGGTGCCGGAGGCGACACCCGGCACTCCGGCGTCGTCGATCATGTCCTGGACGGACATGGCGAGGACGGGGTGGGAGCTGACCTCGATGAAGGCGCGGTGCTCGGCGGCGATCAGGTCGCGGATGGCGTCCGCGAACAGCACGCGTCCGCGCAGGCTGCGGTACCAGTAGCCGGCGTCCATGGCGGTGGTGTCCAGCCAGTCGCCGGTGACGGTGGAGAAGAACGGGATCTCCGACGCGGTCGGCGCGACCTCGGCCAGCAGCTCCAGGATCTCGTCGTGCAGGTCCTCGACGTGGTGGGAGTGCGAGGCGTAGTCCACGGCGATCCGGCGGGCCCGGATCTCCTCGGCGGTGAGCTGCGCGTACAGCTCGTCCAAGGCCTCCGGCTCGCCCGCGACGACGGAGGAGCGGGGTCCGTTCTCGGCGGCGACGGACACCCGTCCACCGAACGCCTCCAGACGGGCCTCCACGTCGGCGACGGGCAGCGCCACCGACATCATCCCGCCCCGCCCGGCGAGGCTGCGCCCGATGGCCTGGCTCCGCAGCGCCACCACCCGCGCACCATCACGCAGCGACAGCGCGCCGGAGACCACGGCCGCGGCGATCTCACCCTGCGAGTGACCGACCACCGCGTCCGGCTCCACCCCCTGCGCCCGCCACACCGCGGCCAGCGAGACCATCACGGCGAACGACGCGGGCTGGACGACGTCGACGCGCTCCAGCGTCGGAGCACCCTCCACGCCCCGCAGGACGTCGATCAGGTTCCAGTCCGTGAACTCGGCGAGCGCGTCCGCACACTCGGCGATCCGCTCCGCGAACACCGGCGACTCGTCCAGGAGTTGAGCACCCATGCCCACCCACTGGGAACCCTGACCGGGGAAGACGAAGACCGTGCGGCCGCCGACGTCGGCGGTGCCCTCGACGAGTCCGCTCCAGGACTGGCCCTCGGCCAGCGCGCGGCTGCCGGTGAGCAGGCCGTCGCGGCCGGCCGCGACGACGACGGCCCGGCGCTCCAGCAGGGCCCGGGAGGAGAGCAGGCTGTGGCCGACGTCCTGGGGGCGCGGCTCGGTGTCGGCGTCGAGGCGGGTGACGAGGGCGGCGGCCTGGTCGCGGAGCGCCTGCTCGGAGTGGGCGGAGAGCAGCCACGGCAGGGCGCCCGGCACGACGGCCGGCTGCTGCGGGGCGTCCTCGGCCCCGGCATCCTCGGCGGGCGCGGGGGCCTGCTCCAGGACGGCGTGGGCGTTGGTGCCGCTGATGCCGAACGAGGACACGGCGGCCCGGCGCGGGCGGCCGCTCTCCGGCCAGACGGTGGCCTCGCTCAGGAGGCGGACGTGGCCCGACTCCCAGTCGACGTGGGTGGAGGGCGATGCGGCGTGCAGGGTCCGGGGCAGCACGCCGTGACGCAGTGCCATGACCATCTTGATGACGCCCGCGACACCCGCGGCGGCCTGGGTGTGGCCGATGTTGGACTTCAGGGAGCCCAGCCACAGGGGCTGTTCGGGGCCGTGCTCCTGGCCGTAGGTGGCGAGCAGGGCCTGCGCCTCGATGGGGTCGCCCAGGCGGGTGCCGGTGCCGTGCGCCTCGACGGCGTCGACGTCGGCGCCGGTGAGGCCGCAGTTGCTCAGGGCCTGGCGGATGACCTGTTCCTGGGCGCGGCCGTTGGGGGCGGTCAGTCCGTTGGAGGCGCCGTCCTGGTTGACGGCGGAGCCGCGCAGCACGGCGAGCACGGGGTGGCCGTTGCGGACGGCGTCGGAGAGCCGCTCGACGACGAGTACACCGACGCCCTCGCCCCAGCCGGTGCCGTCGGCCTCGTCGGAGAACGCCTTGCAGCGGCCGTCGGGGGCCAGGCCGCCCTGGGCGCTGAACTCCACGAAGACGGACGGCTCGGCGAGGATGGTGACGCCGCCGACGACGGCGAGCGAGGACTCCCCGCTGCGCAGCGAGCGGGCCGCCATGTGCAGGGCGACGAGGGAGGAGGAGCAGGCGGTGTCGACGGTGACCGCCGGGCCCTCGAGACCGTAGACGTAGGAGAGACGGCCGGACAGCACGCTGGCGGCGGTGCCGGTCAGGGCGTGGCCGTGGAGTTCGGCCGCGGTGTCCGCGGAGGGAGCGCCCCAGTGGTAGGAGCCCACGAACACGCCGGTCGCGCTGCCGCGCAGGGAGGTGGGGGCGATACCGGACCGCTCCAGGGCCTCCCAGGAGACTTCGAGCAGCAGGCGCTGCTGCGGGTCCATGGCGGTCGCCTCGCGCGGCGATATGCCGAAGAACCCGGCGTCGAAGTCGGTGGCCTCGTAGAGGAATCCGCCCTCGTGTGTGGAGCTGCTTCCCTCGCCGTTTCCGGTGAGCGTCTCGAGGTCCCAGCCGCGGTCGGCGGGAAATCCGGAAATGGCGTCCCCGCCGGATTCCACGAGTTCCCACAGGGATTCCGGCGAGCTCACTCCGCCGGGCAGCCGGCAGCTCATTCCGACGATCGCGACGGGCTCGTTGTCGCGGGATTCCAGCTCGCCTATCCGGCGGCGGGCGCGTCGCAGATCGTTGGTGACCCGGCGAAGGTAGTCGACAACTTTTTCCTGCTGGTTCTGCTGGGGTTCCGGCATCGGGTCCGTCCTCGTCATCGGGTCGCGAACGAAAGCTGAGAATCCGCTATGTGGTTTCGAACTCTTCATCGATGATGTCGAGCAGCCTGTCGACCGACACCGAGCCGATGTCCTCGTCGGAGAAGTCCTCCCGAGGGGCGGAGTTCCGGCGGAGCGAGGCGACGAGTGCGTCCAGGCGGTCGGCGACGGCCCGGCGTTCGGGGTCGTCGTCCGGCAGGGTCCGCACGATGGCCTCGAACCTGGTGAGTTCGTCGTCGCACGATCCCTGCGGCGGAGAGCCGGATGCGACGAGGAGTTCCCCGATGCGCCGGGCGGCGAGTTCGGGGGTGGGGAAGTTGAAGACGAGGGTGGCCGGCAGCCGCAGTCCGGTCAGCGCGGTGAGGCGGTCGCCCAGTTCCACGCCGGCCAGCGAGTCGAAGCCCAGTTCCTTGAAGACCGCGCGGGGTCCGACCGCGTCCGGGCCCTGGTGGCCGAGGACCGCTGCCGCCTGGGTCCGCACCAGGCCGACGAGCCGGCGGTCGCGCTCGGCCGGGGCCAGGGCGGCCATCTCGGCCGCGAAGGTGTCGGGCGCCGGGGCCGCGGACGGCTCGGCGGGGGCGGCGCCGGGCGCGGCGGCGACGGGCCGGGTGCGGCGCGGCGCCGCGGTGTCCTGGATCCGGGTGCGTGTGGGCGGCCGGGGGGCGGTGCGCTCCTGCTCGGTGAGCTGCCGTACGACGACGGCGTCGGCGGTGAGCACCGGGGCGCCGGTGACATCGGCGGCGGTCAGGGTCGGGGCGCCGTCGTCGGCGGTGCCGATCCGCACCCGCAGGGCGGTGGCGCCGACGGCGTGCAGCCGGACCCCGCGCCAGGCGACGGGGAGCGTGCCGGTCGTGGTGAGGGCGGCGTGCCGGGCGGCGTCGAGGAGCGCGGGATGCATCCCGTAGGCGCCGGGGTCGTCGGTGGTGCCGGCCGGGAGTTCGACCTCGGCGAGGACCGCACCGTCGTGGCGCCAGGCGGCGCGCAGGCCGCGGAAGGCGGGGCCGAGGTCGAGGCCGTCGTCGACGAGCCGCTCGTAGTGGTCGCCGAGGTCGAGGGGTTCGGCGCCCGGCGGGGGCCAGGCGGTGGCGAAGGAGGTGTCGGGGGCCGCGGCGGTGCCGGGTGCGGTGCCGAGGAGGCCGCCGGCCCGCTGGGTCCAGGGCTCGGTGGGGGTGCCGCCGGGGCGGGAGTGGACGGTGACGGTGCGCCGGCCGGCCTCGTCGGCGGAGCCGACCCGGACCTGGAGGTTCAGGGTGTCGCCGTCGTACAGGACGGGCGCCTCGACCAGGGCGAGTTCGTGCAGGACGTCGCATCCGGTGTCGTCGCCCGCGCGGACGGCGAGTTCCACGAGCACCGCGGCGGGCAGCAGGAGGCGTCCGGCGACGGCGTGGTCCGCGAGCCAGGGGAGGGTGGCGGTGGAGAGCGTCGCGACGGACACCGTGCCGCCATCGGCGAGTTCGACGGCCGGGCCGAGCAGCGGGTGGCCGCCGCCCGCGGGGGCGGCGCCGCCGGGGCGGCCCGGGGCGGGCCAGTGCCGGGCGCGTTGGAAGGCGTACGTCGGCAGGTCGGTGCGGCGGGCCGCGGTGCCGGTGTAGAGGGCGGACCAGTCGACGGGCACGCCGAGGACGTAGAGCCGGCCGAGCGCGGCGGTCAGGGCCGCCTCCTCGGGCTGGTCCTTGCGGAGGGTGGGGACGGCATCGACCGGAGTGTCCGGGCCGAGGACGGTACGGGCGAGGACGGTGAGGACACTGCCGGGCCCCAGCTCGATCAGCAGATCGGTGCCGTGCTCGCGCAGGGCCGTCACGCCGTCGGCGAAGCGGACGGTGCCGCGCACGTGCCGCACCCAGTACTCGGGGGTGGTGATCTCGGCACCGGCCAGTTCACCCGTGAGGTTGGACATGACCGGAAGCGTCGGCTCGTGGAAGGTGAGCTGGGCGACGACGTCCCGGAAGGCGTCGAGCATCGGCTCCATCAGCGGCGAGTGGAAGGCGTGCGAGACCGCGAGGCGGCTGGTGCGGCGGCCCTGGGCGGCGAAGTGGGCGGCGACCCGCTCCACGGCGTCCTCGGCGCCGGAGACGACGACCGCGGTGGGGCCGTTGACGGCGGCGAGGGAGACGTCGCCGCCGAGCAGCGGGAGGACCTCGTCCTCGGACGCCTCGACGGCGGACATGGCGCCGCCGGCGGGCAGTGCCTGCATCAGGGTGGCGCGGGCGGCGACCAGGCGGGCGGCGTCCTGAAGGGTGAACACCCCGGCGACATGCGCGGCGGCGATCTCGCCGACGGAGTGGCCGCCGACGGCGCCGGGGCGCAGTCCGAAGGACTCGGCGAGCCGGTAGAGGGCGACCTCGAAGGCGAACAGCGCGGGCTGGGTCCACCCGGTGCGGTCGAGTTCGGCGGGGTCCTCGCCCCACATCACGGACCGCACCGGACGCTCCAGCTCGGGGTCCAGGGCGGCCAGGACGGTCTCCAGGGCCTCGGCGAACACCGGGAAGCGGGCGGCGAGTTCACGGCCCATGCCGAGCCGCTGGGAGCCCTGCCCGGAGAAGAGGACGGCGGTGGCGCGGGGGGCGGCCTCGCCGCGGGCGCGCTCCACGGCGCCGCCGCCGGACGGCGTCAGCACCGCGCGGTGGCGCAGCGCGGCCCGGCCGGTGGCCAGGGAGTGGCCGACGTCCAGCGGGTCGAGGCCGGGGTGGGCGCGGACGAAGGAGGTGAGACGGTCGATCTGGGCGTCGAGGGCCTGCGGGGAGGCCGCGGACACCGGCCACGCCACGGCGTCCGCCGCGGGCACGGCGGGGGCGGTGGTAGGTGCGGCGGGCTCGGCGGCGGGTGCCTCCTCGACGATGACGTGCGCGTTGGTGCCGCTGATGCCGAAGGAGGAGACCGCGGCCCGGCGCGGGCGGCCGGTGCCGGGCCAGGGCAGTGCCTCGGTGAGGAGTTCGACGGCGCCGGCCGGCCAGTCGACGTGCCGGGTGGGCGCGGAGACGTTCAGGGTCCGCGGCATCAGGCCGTGGCGCATCGCCTGGACGGCCTTGATGAGTCCGCCGATGCCGGCGGCGGCCTGCGCGTGCCCGATGTTCGACTTCAGGGAGCCGAGGCGCAGCGGCTGTCCGCCGTCGCGGTCCTGGCCGTAGGTGGCGATCAGGGCCCTGGCCTCGACGGGGTCGCCGAGCCGGGTGCCGGTGCCGTGGGCCTCGACGAGGTCGATGTCGGCGGGACCGAGTCCGGCGTCGGCGAGGGCCTCGCGGACGACGCGTTCCTGGGCCGGGCCGCTGGGGGCGGTGAGACCGCCGGAGGCGCCGTCCTGGTTGACGGCGGAGCCGCGCAGCACGGCGAGGACGGGGTGCCCGGCGGCGCGGGCGGTGGACAGGCGCTCCAGCACGACCATGCCGGCGCCGTCCGCCCAGGTGGTGCCGTCGGCGTCGTCGGAGAAGACCTTGCAGCGGCCGTCAGCGGCGAGACCGCCCTGCCGGGTGTAGGCGATGAACCCGACCGGCGTGGACATCACGGTGACGCCGCCGGCCAGGGCGGTGGTGCACTCCCCCGACCGCAGCGAGCGCAGCGCGTAGTGGAGGGCGACCAGGGACGAGGAGGACGCCGTGTCGAGGGTGACGGCGGGTCCTTCGAGGCCGAGGAAGTAGGCGAGCCGCCCGGAGGCGATGCTCGGCGACAGGCCGGTGAGGGCGTGTCCGGTGAGGTCCTCGGAGGAGGCGTTGGTGACGGCCGCGTAGTCCTGGCCGTTGGTGCCGACGAAGACGCCGGTGCGGGTGCCCCGCAGGGTGTGCGGGTCGATGCCGGCGTGTTCCAGGGCCTCCCAGGAGGTCTCCAGGACGAGCCGCTGCTGCGGGTCGGTGGAGACGGCCTCGCGGGGCGACATCCCGAAGAAGCCGGCGTCGAAGTCGGCGACCGCGGCGAGGAATCCCCCTCGGTGGGTCACGCTGTGGTCCGGCCCGTCGCCGGTCAGGGCGGCCAGGTCCCAGCCGCGGTCGCCGGGGAACGGCCCGGTGGCGTCGCGGCCGGAGCGGACCAGTTCCCACAGGTCCTCGGGTCCTTCGACGCCTCCCGGGAAACGGCAGGCCATTCCGACGACCACCACCGGGTCCTCGTCGGCTCCGATCGTCATGCCTCGCTCACCCCTGCGGAAAAGTCGGTCCTGTGGCCACCTCTGCGTGCCGGATCGTAGGGGCGCGAAGGCTGTACTTTTCCCTAAGGAATCGCGCCGTTCGGTGCCCGGCCGCGTCCGAACGGCACCAAAAACCCCCGCTCTCGGGCGAAGACTAGGGATTCCCCGGACCCTGGCGTGAGACGAAGTCAGCGGCACGCTTCTCCCGAGCGGCACGGTGCGCCGCGCGGCGGGGTCGGCGGTGTCCTGTGACGGCGTGCGCGACAGGCGGCGGCGTCGGCGAATGCGGTCATCCGGCGACATTCGGTGGGTGGACGCGAGGCGTGCGGGCCCGCGCGGTCCGCGACTTTCCGAAGGGTGTTGTCCATGGGCGCGCACAGGCGGCCGATCCTGTTCGTCAGTTATGCCGAAAGCGGTCTTCTCAATCCGCTGCTCGTACTGGCCGAGGAATTGTCCCGGCGCGGTGTGGAGGATCTGTGGTTCGCCACGGACGAGAAGGCGCGGGACCAGATCGAGTCGTCGTCGGTGGGCAGTTCGCTGCGGTTCGCCTCGCTCGGCGACACGGTGTCGCAGATGTCGGCGGTCACCTGGGACGACGACACCTATGCCGAGGTGACGCAGCGGTCCCGTTTCAAGGCGCACCGCGCGGTCATCCGGCACTCCTTCGCGCCCGAGACCCGGGTGGAGAAGTACCGGGCGCTGGAGAAGGTCGTCGAGGAGGTCCAGCCCGCCCTGATGGTGATCGAGAGCATGTGCCAGTTCGGGTACGAGCTGGCGATCACCAAGGGGATCCCGTTCGTGCTCGGGGTGCCGTTCCTGCCGAGCAACGTGCTGACCTCGCACGTGCCGTTCGCCAAGTCGTACACGCCGTCCGGTTTCCCGGTGCCGCACTCGGGCCTGCCCGGCAGGATGACGATCGCTCAGCGCGTGGAGAACGAGCTGTTCCGGGTGCGCACGCTCGGGATGTTCATGTCGAAGGGGATGCGCGAGGTCGTCGAGGAGGACAACCGCATCCGCGGCGAGCTGGGCATCTCCCCCGAGGCACGGCAGATGATGGCGCGCATCGACCACGCCGAACAGGTGCTGTGCTACTCGGTGGCCGAACTGGACTACCCGTTCCCGATGCACGAGAAGGTGCGGCTGGTGGGCACGCTGGTGCCGCCGCTGCCGCAGGCGCCGGACGACGACGGTCTTTCGGACTGGCTGGCGGAGCAGAAGTCCGTGGTCTTCATGGGCTTCGGCACCATCACCCGTCTCACCCGGGAGCAGGTCGGCTCGCTGGTGGAGGTGGCCCGCCGGCTGGAGGGCGAGGGCCACCAGGTGCTGTGGAAGCTGCCGCGCGAGCAGCAGCACCTGCTGCCGGCGGCCGAGGAACTGCCCGCGAACCTGCGGATCGAGAGCTGGGTGCCCTCGCAGCTGGACGTACTGGCGCACCCGAACGTCAAGGTGTTCTTCACGCACGCCGGCGGCAACGGCTACCACGAGGGTCTGTACTTCGGAAAGCCGCTGGTGGTACGGCCGTTGTGGGTGGACTGCGACGACCAGGCCGTGCGCGGCCAGGACTTCGGCGTGAGCCTGACCGTCGACCGCCCCGAGACCGTGGACACGGACGACGTCCTCGACAAGATCACCCGCGTGCTCGACGAGCCGTCCTTCACCGAACGCGCCGAGTACTACGCCGGGTTGCTGAAGGCCGCGGGCGGTCGTACCGCCGCCGCGGACCTGCTGCTCGGCCTCCCCGTCCTGGCAAACGACTGACCGAGGAATTCGAGGAAGTCAAGGATGTCCTACACGTATCCGGTCTCCATGCCGTGGCTGAAGGGCCGCGAGCTCGAGTATGTGACGGAGGCCGTCAGCGGCGGCTGGATCTCGTCGCAGGGCCCGTACGTCCGGCGGTTCGAGGAGGCGTTCGCCGCCTACAACGACATGCCGCACGGTGTCGCCTGCTCCTCGGGTACCACCGCGCTGACGCTGGCGCTGCGGGCGCTGGGCGTGGGCCCCGGCGACGAGGTGATCGTCCCGGAGTTCACGATGATCGCAAGCGCGTGGGCGGTCACCTACACGGGGGCGACCCCGGTGTTCGTGGACTGCGGCGACGACCTGAACATCGACGTCTCCCGCATCGAGGAGAAGATCACCCCGCGCACCAAGGTGATCATGCCGGTGCACATCTACGGCCGGCGGTGCGACATGGACGCCATCATGAACCTGGCGTACGAGTACAACCTGCGGGTCGTCGAGGACTCGGCCGAGGCGCACGGGGTGCGGCCGGTGGGCGACATCGCCTGCTTCTCGCTGTTCGCCAACAAGATCATCACGGCGGGTGAGGGCGGGGTGTGCCTGACCCGGGACGCCCATCTGGCCGAGCAGATGGCGCATCTGCGGGCGATGGCGTTCACCAAGGACCACAGCTTCCTGCACAAGAAGCTGGCCTACAACTTCCGCATGACGAACATGCAGGCCGCGGTGGCGCTCGCGCAGACCGAGCAGCTGGACACCATCCTCGCGACCCGCCGCGACATCGAGAAGCGCTACGACGACGCGCTGCGGGACGTGCCCGGCATCACGCTGATGCCGGCCCGCGACGTGCTGTGGATGTACGACCTGCGGGCCGAGCGGCGCGAGGAGCTGTGCGCGTACCTGGCCGACCAGGGCATCGAGACCCGGGTGTTCTTCAAGCCGATGAGCCGCCAGCCGGGCTACTTCGACGCCGACTGGCCGTCGCTGAATGCCTCCCGGCTCAGCGAGGACGGGTTCTACCTGCCGACGCACACCGGACTGACCGCGCGGGAGCAGGAGTTCATCACCGACCGGATTCGCGACTTCTACGGAGCCAAGTGATGACCGCCGACGCCGAGACGACGACGTTCGCTCCGGGCTGCCCGGTCGCCTTCCCGCTGCGGCGGCCGGGACGTCCGTTCCCGCCGCCGGAGTACGCCGACTACCGGGCGGGCGAGGGCCTGGTCCGCTCCGAACTGCCCGCCAGCGGCCCGGTGTGGCTGGTGACGCGGCACGAGGACGTGCGGGCCGTGCTGACGGACCCCCGGATCAGCGCGGACCCCTCCCGCCCGGGCTTCCCGAGGGCACGACGGACCGGCGGCGCCCCCTCGCAGTCGGAGGTCCCGGGCTGGTTCGTGGCACTGGATCCCCCGGAGCACGACCGGTTCCGCAAGACGCTGATCCCGGAGTTCACCGTGCGCAAGGTGCGGGAGCTGCGTCCGGCGATCCAGCAGATCGTGGACGAGCGGATCGACGCGATGCTCGCCGCGGGCGACTCGGCCGACCTGATCGCGGACTTCGCGCTGTCCGTGCCGTCGCTGGTCATCTCCGACCTGCTCGGGGTGCCCAAGGCGGACCGGGACTTCTTCGAGGCGAAGACGAGGGTCCTGGTGACCCTCAGCTCCACCGACATGGAACGCGACGCGGCCTCCAAGGCGCTGCTGCGCTATCTGAACCGGCTCATCCAGATCAAGGACCGCCGCCCCGGCGAGGACCTGATCAGCCGGCTGATCCAGGCCGGCACCATGTCCCGGCAGGAGCTGTCCGGGGTGTCGATGCTCCTGCTCATCGCGGGGCACGAGACCACGGCGAACAACATCGGCCTGGGCGTCGTCCAGTTGCTGACCAACCCGAAGTGGATCGGCGACGACCGCATCGTGGAGGAGATGCTGCGCTACTACTCGGTCGCCGACCTGGTGTCCTTCCGGGTGGCGGTGGAGGACGTGGAGATCGGCGGCCAGCTGGTCAAGGCCGGTGAGGGCATCGTGCCGCTGATCGCCGCGGCCAACCACGACGGTTCGGTCTTCGACAAGCCCGACGAGTTCAACCCGGAGCGTTCCGCGCGCTCGCACGTGGCGTTCGGGTACGGCGTCCACCAGTGCCTCGGGCAGAACCTGGTGCGGGTGGAGATGGAGATCGCCTACCGGACCCTGTTCGAGCGTATCCCGACCCTCGAACTGGCCGTTCCGGTCGAGGAGTTGTCCCTGAAGTACGACGGCGTGCTGTTCGGTCTGCACGAGCTGCCCGTCACCTGGAGCTGAGCGACGGGCCGGCCGCCGCGGCGGCCGGCCCGATGGAACGACCCTGGAGGAATGATGGTGCGCGTCAACGTGGACATCGATCGCTGCGTCGGTGCCGGACAGTGCGTGCTGACCGTGTCGGACGTGTTCGACCAGGACGACGACGGCCTGGTGACCGTCCTCGTACAGCCGTCGGACCCGGCCACGCTGGACGCGGTCCGGGAGGCGGCGGTGGTCTGCCCGTCGATGGCGATCACAGTCGTGGAGGACTAGGCCCAAGGCCGTGAAGTTTGTGGCTGGGCCAGGCTGTCAAGGGCTTGCGAGTACGAGGATGTTGATACTCGTGGTGGCTTTGTAGCTGGTCCGGTCG
>NZ_JBSGBZ010000065.1:0-40290 GCF_053601495.1 Streptomyces sp. NPDC004721 | reverse complement strand
CTCGGCCCCCCTCCACCCACCCGGCCCGGGGGGCCCGACCGTCCCCCCCCGGCGCCCGCTGCCATGTTCGGCGTGCGTGGCGTGCGCTGTGAACCGGCCCGGCCCCCGGCGGGACTACGCGCTCTTGCGGCTGTCCCGGGGATGGACGGCGATGTTCATCGCGCCGGACCGCAGCACGGCGAGACGCTCCTCGAGGACCTCTTCGAGCTCCTCGCGGGTACGCCGCTCCATCAGCATGTCCCAGTGCGTACGCGCCGGCTTCGCCTTCTTCTCCTCCGGCCCGTCACCATCCACCAGGAGTGCCTGGGCCCCACAGACCTTGCACTCCCACTCCGGCGGGATCTCCGCCTCGACCGAGAAGGGCATCTCGAAACGATGCCCCTTCTCGCATGCGTACTCCACGGCCTGGCGCGGAGCCAGGTCGATACCGCGGTCGGTCTCGTAGCTGGTCACCACGAGGCGCGTGCCGCGAAGAGCTCGCTCACTCATGAATCGTGCCTCCCGGGCTTGTCGCCCACAGGACAGGTGTCGCTGTCGTCGTCATCCGGTCAACGTCCGGTCGGCGGTAAAGATTCCCGTTCCGATGTCCCGTTCCGGGTCATGCGTCGCCGTCGTAGCCGCAGCCTTGTCAACCAGTGCAGTACCCACCGGCGCCCGGTTTGTCACATCCGTTAGGAGATGTCACCCAGCGTTTCGGCATCTTTGACGCGCAGTAACGGTACGCCTGGCAGGCCAAACGCGTACACTACCGCCCTTTCGCCTTGAGTGCTAAATCCGATCCGGAACGGGGTTGCCCGCGTCGCTGATCGCACGGCGCACCGGAACCCGGGCGAGCAGCACGAACCCGATCGCGAAGAACGCCACCAGCGAGATGATCGCGTCCCGGTAGCTGCCGGTCAGCTGGTAGGTGATCCCGAACAGCAGTGGGCCAAGCCAGCTCATGCCCCGGTCGCTCATCTCGTACGCCGAGAAGTACTCGGCCTCCTTGCCGGGCGGGACCAGGTGCGAGAACAGCGACCGGGACAGCGCCTGGCTCCCGCCGAGGACCAGCCCGATCCCGGCCGCCAGCACGAAGAACCATATCGGCGCCCCGGCCGGCAGGAAGTACCCGGCCGCCAGGATCACCGCCCACGCGGCGAGCGAGCCGAGGATCGTGCGCTTGGCCCCGTACCGGCGGGCCAGCCGACCCATGCCGAGCGCCCCCGCCACCGCCAGCACCTGCACCATCAGCACCGCCGTGATGAGCGTCGACTGGCTCAGGCCCAGCTCCCGGGAGCCGTACACCGAGGCCTGCGAGATCACCGTCTGGATGCCGTCGTTGTAGACGAGGTAGGCGAGCAGGAAGGACAGGGTGAGCGGTTTGCCCCGCATGTCCCGGATGGTGGAGGCGAGTTGGCGCCAACCGTGGACCCCCGCCGCGGCGGGGGTGGTGCGGCGGTCGCGCAGCCGCTTCAGCGGGACGAGTGTGAAGAGGCCCCACCACAGACCGGCCGAGGCCAGGCAGATGCGCACGGCCGTCGACTCGGAGACGCCGAAGGAGTCGTGGGCGGTGAACAGGACGAGGTTCGCCACCAGCACCAGTGAGCCGGCCGCGTAGCCGAAGGCCCAGCCGCGCGAGGAGACCGCGTCGCGCTCCTCGGGCGGGGCGATCTGCGGCAGATAGGAGTTGTAGAGGACCATCGAGACGGCCACCGACGCGTTGGCGACCACCAGCAGCAGGCCGCCGAGCAGATAGCGGTGGCCGTCCAGGAAGAACAGGCCCGTGGTGGCGCCGGCGCCCACATAGGCGGCGGCCGCGAGGAGCGGCTTCTTGCGGCCGGTGCGGTCGGCCGCCGCGCCGGCGAGCGGCATCAGCACGATCGCCACGATGACGGACGCCGAGACGCAGTACGCGAAGAACGACCCCGCCCGCACCGGGATGCCCAGCGGGTGCACGAACCCGTCCGCGTCCGCCGCCGACTCGGCGACCGCCGTGAGGTAGGGGCCGAGGAAGACGGTGAGCACGCTCGTGGAGTAGACGGAGCACGCCCAGTCGTAGAAGTACCAGCCGCGCTGCTCGCGGCGCCGACCGGCGGCCTCGTCGCCGGTCTGACCTGCCCGCACGGTGTCACTGCCCACCCGTGCCCTCGCTTCCCCGCTGGTTCCCCGGTTGCCGACGGTCCGCGAAGGCGGGCGGGGGTGCGTTGGGCCTCAGGCCCAGACGCCCCGGTCCTCCATGACCTTGCGCAACGTGTCGATGTGATCGGTCATGATGCCATCGACACCGAGGTCCAGGAGCCGGTGCATCAGCGCGGGTTCGTTGATCGTCCACACGTGCACGTGCAGCCCGCGCGCGTGGGCGGTGCGCACGAATCGCCGGTCGACCACCGGGACGCCGTACTGGGAGACGGGCACCTGCGCGGCCACCGCGGACCGGCGCGGCGCCGCAGGCAGACCCCAGGAGCGCAGCCGCAGAGCCAGTACCCCTCGGGTGCCGTACGAGGTCGCGAGGCGGGGCCCGGCCAGGCGCTGCGCCCGGACCACGCGCGCCTCGGAGAACGAGCCGACGCAGACGCGATCCCAGGCGTTCGTCCGCTCGATCAGGTCCAGCAGGGGGCGCAGGGCGGGCTCCGCCTTGACGTCGACGTTCCAGCGGACCTCGGGGAAGCTCTCCAGCAGCTCCGCGAAGAGCGGCACCGGTTCCCGGCCCGCCACGCGCGCCCGGCGCACGTCCTCCCACGGCAGGTCCGCGATCCGGCCCGCGCCGTCGGTCACCCGGTCCAGGGTCGCGTCGTGGAAGGCGACGAGCCGGCCGTCCGCCGTGGCGTGCACGTCGGTCTCCATGTAGCGGTAGCCGAGTCCGGTCGCGTGCCGGAACTGTGCCACGGTGTTCTCCAGCCCGTCGGCCGCCCCGCCGCGGTGCGCGAACGGAATGGGCCCCGGGTGGTCGAGGTACGGGTGGCGTACGGGCGTGGTCACGGACGCAGTATCGCTCGCTCGGGTGTCCCGGCGGCAACGGGCTTGTCTCCGGGCGGCGCCGGAACGGCGAACACACGTAGGAAGAGCTGGGCCAGCGGGCCGATGGACACCGCGTACAGCACCGTGCCGACGCCGATCGTGCCGCCGAGGGCGAAGCCGGTGACCACGACCGCCACCTCCACGGCCGTCCGCATCAGGCGGATCGAGCGGCCGGTGCGCTGGTGCAGGCCCGTCATCAGTCCGTCGCGCGGGCCTGGCCCGAAGCGGGCGGCGATGTAGAGGCCGGTGGCCACTCCGTTGAGCACGATGCCCGCCAGGAGCAGCGGAACCCGGACGGCCAGTGTGCGGGCGTCGGGCATCAGGGCGAGGGTGCCGTCCAGGGCGAGGCCGACGACGAAGACGTTGGAGACCGTGCCCAGGCCGGGACGCTGGCGCAGCGGGACCCACAGGAGCAGCACCACCGCGCCGATGACGATCGACACCACGCCGATCGTCAGGCCCGTCAGTTCGGACAGTCCCTGGTGCAGCACGTTCCATGGCTCCAGGCCCAGGCCCGCCCGGACGAGGAGCGCGGAGCTGGCGCCGTACAGCGCGAGGCCGACGTAGAGCTGGATCAGTCGTCGCCCGAGGCGGGCCGGTGTGGACAAAGTTGTCCCCCCTGGTGGTGGAAGTGGCCTGGTGGATGACACTCTGTGGCGTGGGGAGAATATCCATCCATGGCCAATTCGATGAAGGTGGACTGGTCGTCATGACGCAGTGGACCTCTGCGGTGGGCGCCGCGCAGCTCGCTCGGCTGCTCAAGTCCCAGCAGGACCGCCCGGCGGGCCCGGGCTCACGCCGCCTGCCTGCCTACCGCGCGCTTGCCGACGGTATCCGGCTGCTGGTGCTCGAAGGCCGTGTCCCGGTGGCCGCCCGGCTGCCCGCCGAGCGCGAACTCGCCCTGTCCCTCTCCGTCAGCCGCACCACGGTCGCCGCCGCGTACGAGGCCCTGCGCACCGAGGGCTTCCTGGAGTCCCGGCGCGGCGCGGGCAGCTGGACCGCCGTGCCGGCCGGGAATCCGCTGCCCGCGCGCGGACTGGAGCCCCTGCCGCCGGAGGCGCTGGGCTCGATGATCGACCTGGGCACCGCGGCCCTGCCGGCGCCGGAGCCGTGGCTCACCCGCGCCGTGCAGGGCGCGCTGGAGGAACTGCCGCCCTACGCCCACACCCACGGCGACTATCCCGCCGGGCTGCCGGCGCTCCGTTCGATGATCGCCGAGCGGTACACCACGCGCGGGATCCCCACCATGCCCGAGCAGATCATGGTGACGACCGGCGCCATGGGCGCCATCGACGCCATCTGCCACCTCTTCGGCGGCCGCGGCGAGCGCATCGCCGTGGAGTCGCCGTCCTACGCGAACATCCTCCAGCTGATGCGGGAGGCGGGCGCCCGGCTCGTGCCCGTGGCCATGGCCGAGGGGCTGACCGGGTGGGACCTGGACCGCTGGCGCCAGGTGCTGCGCGAGGCCGCGCCCCGGATCGCCTACGTCGTCGCCGACTTCCACAACCCGACCGGCGCGCTCGCCGACGAGGAGCAGCGGCGGAGGCTGGTGGAGGCGGCCCGCTCGGCGGGGACGGTGCTCGTCGTCGACGAGACGATGAGCGAGCTGCACCTGGAGCCGGGGCTCGCGATGCCGCGGCGGGTGTGCGCCTTCGACCCGGCCGGATCCACGGTGATCACCGTCGGCTCGGCCAGCAAGGCCTTCTGGGCCGGGATGCGTATCGGCTGGGTGCGGGCCGCCCCCGACGTGATCCGCAGCCTGGTCGCCGCGCGGGCCTACGCCGACCTGGGCACCCCCGTGCTGGAGCAACTGGCCGTGAACTGGCTGTTCAGCACCGGAGGGTGGGAGGAGGCCGTGGCGGTCCGGCGGGACCAGGCCCGCGACCACCGGGACGCCCTGGTCGCGGCGGTCCGGCGCGAGCTGCCCGGCTGGGAGTTCGAGGTCCCCGCCGGCGGCCTCACGCTGTGGGTGCGCACCGGCGGCCTGTCGGGCTCCCGCATCGCCGAGGCCGGCGAGCGGGTCGGCGTCCGTGTCCCCTCCGGTCCGCGCTTCGGCGTCGACGGCGCCTTCGAGGGCTATGTCCGCCTGCCGTTCACGGTCGCGGGCGCGGTGGCGGAAGAGGCGGCGACGCGGCTGGCGGCGGCGGCCCGGCTGGTGGAGGCGGGGGGCTCGGGCGGGGGCGAGTCCCCTCGCACCTTCGTCGCCTGAGCGCTGCCCGGGGCCCGGTGGGCCGGCTCGGGGCGGCGTGCCCCGCCTCCGCTTGCGGCTTCGCGGCTCACGGGGGCTCCGGCGAAGGTGCTCACGAGGGCTCCGCGATCGCTTCCGTCACCGCCTCCGTGGGCTCCGCGATCGCTTCCGGCACCGCCTCCGTGGGCTCCGGTACCCGCTCCCCGTCGGCGGGCGTGGTCTTCGGCGGCAGAAGGCCGAGCACGGCCTGCCGGTGCGCGTCGCTCGTCGCGTCGTCGTAGGGGTCGGGTGTGACCGGCACCTGGAGCCGGTGGACCGGCTTCGTCCCCAGCCGGGCGTACCCGCGTCCGGCCGGGACGACGGGCAGCGGCGTCGTGTGCGGCGGCGCTCCCAGCACCGCCTTGAGCTGCTCCGCCGTCGCCGGCCCGAGGACCACGCGCGCGCGTGTGTGCTGCCGTACCGCGTCGCTCAGCGCCTCCGCGCTGTCGAACTGCTCGGCCACGACGACGGCCACACTGACCGCCCGTCCGTGCCGCAGCGGCATCTGGAGCAGCGCCTGCGGGTCCTTGCGGCCGTCCGTGGCGGCCAGGTGCGTGAACGCGGTCGGCCGGTCGAGCAGCAGCCACAGCGGCCGCTTGGTGTCCTCCGGAGGCGGATGGCCCGCCTGCCGCGCGCGGTTGACGGCGATCAGCCTGCGCTCGGTCTCGGTGGCCGCCCACTCCAGGCTCGCCAGCACCCCCGCCAGCCCGCACTCGACCGCGAGAACCCCGTCCCGGCCGCTCAGGCAGGCGAACTCGCCGGTGCCGCCGCCGTCGACGATCAGCACGTCGCCGTGCTGGAGGGCCTGGAGCGCGATGGAGCGCAGCAACGTCGAGGTGCCGCTGCCGGCCTGGCCCAGGGCCAGCAGGTGCGGCTCGGTGGAGCGCAGACCCGTGCGCCAGACGACCGGCGGTACGTCGCGCTGCTCCTCGCCGTAGCCGAGGGGGAGCGTGCGCTGGACCTCGGTGGGGTCGGTGAAACCGAGCACGGTCTCGCCGGGCGCCGTGACGAAGCGCTGCGCGGCGATGTCCGTGGGCAGCGGGGCGAGCGCGGTGACGGTGAGCTGGTTGCCCTCCTCGTCCCAGGAGAAGAGGTACTCGCGGCCGCGGCCCGCCTTGACGGTGAGCAGGTGCTCGATCCGCGCGCGGGACTCGGTCTCGCCGTCGGTGAAGTACGCGGGGTAGCGGATCAGCAGGTGGCGCACGCGTCCCGAGTCGTCGAACTCGAAAGTGGGGAACGCCTTCTCCCACTCGCCCCCGTGCGCGTACAGCGGTGCCGGGTCCTCGGCCGCCGAGAAGTAGGGGACCAGGGCCTCGTACAGGGAGGCCAGGCGCTGGATGCGCGACTCGTCGGGGCCCTCGGGCTGCGGCGGGGTGCGGTCGCGGCCCCGCCAGCCCGCCGCCGCCATGAGGACGATGCAGGCGAGCAGCGGCCCGTACGGCACCAGGGCCACGACCAGGATCACCGAGGCGACCAGGAAGAGGAGCGGTCCCCGCCGGTCCTTCGGTGTCTCCGTCCACTTGCGCCGCCCGGCCCCGGCCAGTCGGCCCAGACCGCGCGAGATCGTGATCAGCGGGTGGAGGACGTCGGTGGCGCCGCCCGCCGCCGTCCGGGCCAGCTCCCGGCCGCGGGAGATCTGCGCGCTGCCGTTGCTCAGGATGCGAGGGAGAGGGCGCCGGGCCACTTCTTGCTCCAGGGGTGCGTGCGGAGGGGGGCGGAATCAGAAATTGAGCCCGCCCAAGAGGCTCGCGACGCTTGCGCCCCCGGCCTTGATGCTCGGGGCCACGCCGGTGCTCGACAGGTAGAAGCCGAAGAGCCCGCAGATCGTCGCGTGCGAGCTCTTCAGCCCGTGGTTGCGGCAGAACAGGAAGACGACGCTGCCGAGCAGCACAACGCCCGAGATGTTGAGGATCATTGTCTCTCTCCTGGTTCACGGGGACAGTCACCATGAGTTCTTCCAGGCTCACAGAATGTATCTATAGGACAAAAGCTGCAACTGGGTGAAATTAAGTAGATTTCCCCCGGTGGGCGGAGCTGCTCCGCGCCCGCCGGGCACGTCTGCTGCGCTCACCGGGCGCTGTGGTGATCTTTGCCTCGAGCGGTGCCCGACATGTGCCGCCGAAGCCAGTACGCTGGCGATTCACCCGTACGGCGTCACCGCTCGCCGCCGTACCGGCTCGCGTACGACCGCCCCGCTCGCTGTCGTACGCTCCCGCAGTCCCCAGTAGTCGTAGTGAGAGGCGGTCCGGCCGATGAGCGAAGCCCCCGACCCCGAGGTCGTGGAGCTGGCGACCAAGATCTTCGATCTGGCCCGGCAGGGGCGGACCGAGGCACTCGTGGCGTACGTCGACGCGGGCGTCCCGGCCGACCTCACCAACGACCGCGGCGACTCCCTGGTGATGCTCGCCGCATACCACGGCCACGCAGCCGCCGTCCGCGCGCTGCTGGCCCGAGGCGCCGACGCCGACCGCGTCAACGACCGGGGCCAGACCCCCCTCGCCGGAGCGGTCTTCAAGGGCGAGCAGGAAGTGATCAAGGCCCTCCTGGAGGGCGGCGCGGACCCCTCCGCCGGCACCCCCTCGGCCGTTGACACGGCCCGGATGTTCGGCAGGACGGAGCTGCTGGAGATGTTCGGCGAGAGCTGATCCCCGGGCCGAAAGAAGCCGCTTCGGCCCTTCTGGCCAGGAACGACACAAATAACGGGGGAGGCGGTACAGGGCCGCCGGATATTTCGGTCGCGGCAGCGCGGACGCCGGGTCATCATGACGTCGTGATTCACGGACGCGATGGCTGGGCAGGTGTTGCCGCACCGCGCGGGCCGTGATCCGGCCGTATGGGCCACGGACGAGAGGCAGAGGAAGATGGTCTACAGCAAGCAGCGGACGGCGGGCGCCCCGACGTGTTGTCGCGCGGCCAGGTAGTACGAGTTCCCCGGTTGCGTCGACGCTTGATGTGAGGCTGTTTCCCATGTTCGATCCGGTCATAGCGCCCAGCGGTACGCTGCTCGGCCTGCTCCAGCGGGGCCGCGGCGACGGCACGCTGCACGCGCTCACCGCCCCCCGCGCCGAAGCGCTGGCGGCACTGAACCACTGCGTGCTGCTCGACCCACGCCACGACTGGCAGGTGGAGAACCGCTCCCTGTACTACGCCCGGCTCTTCCTCGACCTCGACGGCGAACTGGACCGGATCGAGGAGCACCTCTTCGACCCCGAGGACGCCCTCGACACCGACGAGTCACGCACCGGACTCGCCCTCGCCGTGCTCGGGCACCTCGCCTCCTACGGCAGGCGGGACGCGCTCGCCCTCCTGCGCAGGTACGCAGCCACGGGCGCCAACTGGGCCTGGGCCCTGGACGAACTGGCGCTCAGGGACGACGACGCGGGGCTGCGCGCCCTCGCCGCTCCGGTTCTCGCGCGCTTCGCCACCGACGCCGAGGGCGAGGCCGAGCTGGCCGCCGCGGTGCGCGACGCCTTCGAGCCCCGGCCGTGGCGGCTGTGGGCCGACGACCCGCGCGAGTCGGTCGCCACCCGCGTGCGTGCCGCGCACGAGGCCGGCAGCTTCGACCTCTGGCAACGGCAGATGCGCCCCACCGGACCCCGGCCCGGGTGGAGCGTGCAGGCGGTGTTCGAGTGGGCCCAGCAGGGCGCCGAACGCGGCGCGCCCCGCCATGTCCCGGCCGCCCGCTGTCTCACCGCCGTCGCCGGGCCCGAGGACCGGCCCGAGATCCTCCGCGCCGCCCGCGCCGGTACCGACGCGGCCCGCTGTACCGCCCTGCGCTACCTCGCCGACGGCGACGACGCCGACGCCCTGGACCTGATCGAGGCCGCGGTGTCCGACGGCTCGGTTTTCGTGGTGGAGGCCGCCGTCGACGCGTTCGAACGCATGCGCGGGGCCGCCGCCGTCGACCGGGCACGTGGCTGGGTCCACCGCCCCGACCCGCTGGGCGCCGCCGCCGGACGTGTGCTCGCCTGCCGTGGCGCGGTCCGGGACCGCGACCTCGTTCTCGCCGCCCTGCGGGAGGCGGTCCGGGGCGAAGGCCCCGACGCACCCACCCTGTGGACGCTGGTCGACGGCGCCGGCCGGCTGGGCATCACCTGCGCCGCGCCCGTGCTGCGCCACGTCTACCGCGAGACCGCCTCCTCCCATCTGCGCGGCCGGGCCGCCCGGGCCCTGGCCGCCACCGACCCCTCCTTCCCCGCCGGATTCGCCGTCGAATGCCTGTGGGACTGCGAGGAGACCACCCGCGAGATCGCCGCCCGGCATGCCGAGACCGGCGACACGCGCGTCGTCGAGCGACTGCGCCGACTCGCCGCCGACCCGGCCGAGGAGGACGAGGTCCAGACCGCTGTGCGGAGCCGGATCGGACCGGACACGCCCACCGGGTGAACGTCCGGTGACCCGGGGGCCAGGGGCGCGTGGCCGGGGGCCGTCCGGTCCGGCCGCAGAGCCCAACGCTCATGGGACGTTCCTCGTCCGGAAAGATCCACGTTGACGCGGGCACGTCCGGCACGGCGACAACACCGGTATGCGTGTCGTCATCGTGACCGAATCCTTTCCCCCCGATGTGAACGGCGTGGCCCACTGCGCGTTCCAGACCGCCCGGCACCTCGTCGATCGCGGTCACGCCCCCCTCGTCGTGGCTCCCGCCACCGCCGCCTCGACCGGGCCCGACGCCCCCGCGCCGTGCCCCGTCGTCCGCGTCCCCTCCCTTCCGCTCCCGGGCTACCCCCAGGTCCGCGTCGCCCTGCCCAGCAGGCGCGTCGCGACGGCGCTCACCGAGCACCGCGCCGACCTCGTCCACCTGGCCGGCCCCTTCGTCCTCGGCGTCCGCGGCATGGCGGCCGCCACCCGGCTCGGCATCCCCGCCGTCGCCGTCTACCAGACCGACCTCGCCGGCTACGCCCGCACCTACATGGGCGCCGGCGAGGCGGCGGCCTGGCGGCGCATCCGCTCCGTCCACGCCGCCGCCGACCTCACCCTCGCCCCCTCCAGCGCCGCCCAGCAGGACCTGGAGGCGCACGGCGTGCCCCGGGTCAGGCTGTGGGGCCGCGGCGTGGACACCGTCCGCTTCCGCCCCGAGCACCGCGATGAGGCACTGCGTCGCGAACTCGCCCCGAACGGCGAGCTGATCGTCGGTTACGTCGGCCGGCTCGCCCCCGAGAAGCAGGTCGAACTGCTCTCCGGCGTCTGCGGCCTGAACGGCGTACGGGTCGTGGTGGTGGGCGACGGGCCCAGCCGCGCCCAGCTGACCGAGGCCCTGCCGGGCGCGGTCTTCCTGGGCCGTCGCACGGGCGACGACCTCGCGCGGATCTTCGCCTCGCTGGACGTCTTCGTGCACACCGGCCCCTTCGAGACGTTCTGCCAGACCGTGCAGGAGGCCATGGCCTCCGGGGTGCCCGTCGTCGCGCCCGCCGCGGGCGGCCCGCTCGACCTGGTCGCCCACGGTCGCACCGGGCTGCTCGTCCCGCCGCGCGACGCGGCCGCCGTACGCGACGCCGTGTGGGCGCTGGCCGCCGACCCGGCACTGCGGGCGTCGTTCGCGGCGGCCGGCCGCTCCGCGGTCCAGGAGCGCACCTGGGCGGCGGTCGGCGACCAGCTCATCGCCCACTACGAGGGCGTGCTCGCCGCGCGCCGGACGGCGGTGGCGGCATGACCACCGCGCCGCTCACCCTCGTGCGGCTCGCGAACTTCGTCGCCCCCGCCTCCGGCGGACTGCGCACCGCCCTGCGCGAACTCGGCAAGGGCTACAAGGCGGCCGGCCACGAACCGGTGCTGGTCATCCCGGGTGACCGCCACACCGACGAGGAGACCGAACAGGGCCGCGTGATCACCCTGCCCGGGCCGTTGCTGCCCGGCACCGGCGGCTACCGCGTCCTCACCGACAAGCGGCGGGTGGCCGCCCTCCTGGAGGAGCTCGCACCGGACCGCCTGGAGGTCTCCGACCGCACGACGCTGCGGTGGACCGGCAAGTGGGCCCGGCGGGCCCGGGTCCCGGCCGTGATGGTGTCCCACGAGACCGCCGACGGCGTGCTGCGCACCTGGGGCTTGCCGCAGAACCTGTCCCAGCGCGCCGCCGACGCCCTCAACGTCCGTACCGCGCACACCTACGCGCGCGTCGTGTGCACCACCGAGTTCGCCGAGCGCGAGTTCGTGCGGGTCGGCGCGCGCAACGTCGTGCGCGCGCCCCTGGGTGTCGACCTGGTGGAACGGCACCCCGCGCTGCGGGAGGCGGCTCTGCGCGCCCAGCACGCGCGCGACCACGAGGCGCTGCTGGTGATGTGCTCCCGGCTGTCCGTGGAGAAGCGGCCCGGCAACGCGCTGGACGCGCTGGAGGCGCTGCTGCGGCGCGGACGGCGGGCGGTGCTGGTGGTGGCCGGGGACGGTCCGCTGCGGACGCGGCTGGAGCAGCGGGCCCGTGAGCGGGCGCTGCCAGTGACGTTCCTCGGGCATGTCCGCGACCGCGACCGGCTCGCCGCGCTCCAGGCCTCCGCCGACGTGTGCCTGGCACCCGGGCCAGCCGAGACCTTCGGGCTCGCCGCGCTGGAGGCGATGGCCTGCGGTACCCCCGTGGTGGCCAGCGCCTCCTCCGCCCTGCCGGAGGTGATCGGTGCCGCCGGTGACAGCGCGGCGGATCACGGCGAGGCGTTCGCCGACGCCGTGGAGGGCCTGCTGGCACGCCCGGAGCGGGAGCGGCGCGAGGCGGCACGCGCGCGTGCGGAGTGCTTCGGGTGGACCGCCTCCGTGGAGGCGTTCCTCGCCGCGCACGACGTACCGGCTCCCGTGCGACGCCCGTTGCCGGAGGGCGTGGCATGAGATCCCTGCGCTTCGTCGCCCTCGGCGATTCGCTGACCGAGGGCGTCGGCGATCCCACGGGCGACGGATGGCGCGGCTGGGCGGCTCTGCTCGCCGGCGGCCTCGCCGAGAAGCCCTCGGCCGTGGAGTTCACCAACCTCGCGGTCAGCGGGGCGCAGACCCGCGACGTCCTGGAGCGGCAGACCCCGGCCGGGCTGGAGCTGCGCCCGGATGTCGTGTCGGTCGTCGTCGGCGTCAACGACACCCTGCGCCGCACCTTCGACATCCACGCGGTGGCCGCCCGGCTCGACCGGGTCTTCGCGGCCTTCACCGGCCGGGGCGCGGTCCTGCTGACGGCCTGTCTGCCCGACCCCGGCGCGATGCTCGGACTGCCCGGCGCGCTGGCCCGCCCGCTGGCCCGGCGGCAGCGGGCGGTCAACACGGTGGTCCACGCCCTGTCGGAGCGGTACGGCGCCGTGCACCTGCACGCCGACGCGGGCCAGTGGCTGACCGACCGCGCGATGTGGAGTGCGGACCGGCTGCACCCGGGGGAGCGCGGGCACCGTCAACTCGCTGTCCGCTTCCACGCGTTGCTCGCGGAGACGGGCGTGGCGAGCGGGCCCGCGCCCTCGCCCGAGCCGGAGTTCCCCGCGCCCACCAGGTCGGCGAGCCTGTGGTGGCTGGCCACGGCGGGCACCGCCTGGGTGGCCCGCCGCTGCACCGACCTGCTGCCGCAGCTGCTCACCCTGGCCGCCGACGAACTCCGCCACCACGCCCGCGGCACGAGCACCCGCCTCGACCTGCGCTCGTCGGCATCGGTATCGGCGGCCCTGGCCGCGCTGTCCGCGCCGGAGGGAGCGGAGCCGGAGGTGGCTTGAGCCGGGAGTGGCTGGGGCTTGGGACGGCCGGAGTCCGGAGCGGCCTGAGCTTGGACCCGGTCCAAGCCGGAAGTGGCCTGAGCCCGTAGCGGCCCGAGTCCAGAAGCGGCCTGAGTCCGAAGTGGCCCGAGTCCGGCGCCGGCCGGATCCCGGAGCGGCCCGAGTCGGAAGCAACCCGAGCGGGGAAGCCGCCTGAACAAGGTGGGAATTCGAGCCGGAGCACCCGTACTGGCCGGCCTGGGTGCCGTGCGCCATGGCTCCTGCCCCGTCTCAGCAGGGACCGCGCGGCGCCTTCAACAGCCCCGTCTCAGCAGGGACCGCGCGGCGCCTTCAACGGCCCCCGAACCGTGCCCCGCCGACCACGTAGCGTACGACCCGCGGTGACTGACGGGCCCTACCTCACCCGCGACCGGCGGATCCTCCGTGCCCTGTGCGAGGGCGGGCGGGACGACGTACCGCGCCGGCCGCGTCCGTGCCGTTTGGGTCGTTGTCGGACCGAGGACCTAATCTGTGCACCGTGACTTCGCCTGCATCGACGGACAGCGTTCCGCCCCAGCTCAGCGCGGGGCCGCGCCCTGCCCAGGGGCCGGCCGCCGACGAGGGGCTGGCGCGGCGGCTGCGCGCGCTCGCCTGCACCGCGCCGCTGCACGACCTGGACGCCCGCAAGGCCAACCTCGCCGGCGAGTACTCGGTGTACGGCATGGCGGAGGTCGCGCTCGCCGCCATCGACCTCGTCACCCTCAACATGGACTTCGACACCGGCGCCGACCACGACCAGGTCGTGGCCCGGCTCGTCCCGCGCGTCGCCGCGCAGGCCCCGCGGCGCCCGGCCGGCGAGCACGAGCGCGTGGCCCGCTGGGTCCTGGAGAACCTGATCAACGTCGGCAGCGTCGACCGCGGCTTCCGTGCGGTGTACGGCACCTTCGGGCCGGACGGCACGTATGTGCGCCGCGACTACGACTTCAAGCTGATCGAGGAGGTCCCCGGCCCCGGCGGCAGCGTCTACCTGCGCACGACGGACGAGGCGGTCAACGTCCTCGTCGGCGCCCTCGACACCGACGTCACCAGCGCCCAGATCGCCGCCGAGGTCAAGCTGGAGGTGCTCATCAGCCGCGGCCGCCTCGCGGACGCCCAACTCGCCGCCGAACAGGCCCGCTACCGGACCGTGCAGTACTCGGAGACCCTGCGCAGGGCCCTGGAGGCGACCCGGCGCAACGTCCGGGCGGTGGACTGGCTCAGCGCCGTCCCCGACATGATCGCCGAGGCCCTGGACCACGTCGCCGACCGCTACCGGCACGAGAACGCGATCCTGACCAACATCCGCAAGGCGCGCGACGAGTCGGAGGACCCCGAGCACAAGCGACGCGCCGCCGAGCTGGTCGACATCGTCAAGGACTGCATCCGCAGGCACACCCAACTACAGTCCCGGCTGCTGGAGGCCGGGCCCCTGTTCCGCGCCGAGCAGGACCGGCAGGCCTTCGCCACCCCCCTGACCACCTCCGGGACCGACCTCTACGGCCACCTGCTCGCCCCCACCCTCCCGCTGCCGCTGGAGCAGGCGATCCGGGTCACGGACGCCTTCTTCGCGCGCGGGACCGGGCTGCGCACGCCGGCGTCCGTCCGTGTCGCCGACCTCGTGGACATCCTGCTGACGCCGCCCGTCGAGCGGGAGCACCTGGGCGCCGAGATGCCCGAGCCCGACCTGATCGCCACCCCGGACGACAGCCGGTTCAGCGAGGAGCAGCTCGCGGCCGCCATGGAGCTGCTGGACCTGCCGGCCGACGCGCCGCGACGGCTGTCGGGCCTGCTCACCGAGGCCCGCGACAAGGACCCCGACCTGCCGTACCTGGTCGCCCTGCTGGCCGTCCACGCGGCCAGCCCCCCGGTCGGCACCGCTTACCGGCAGGGCGAGGAGAAGCTGCTGTTCGCCGTGGACGACGGGACCGAACTGGACGATCAGGAGTTCGGCGGCGCCGACCTCGTCGTCGGCACGGCACTGCTGGACGCGGCGGGCATGGCGGCCGACCGGACGGAGGCGGCGTGAGCCCCGCCGGCAACCGTACGCACGAGCGACACCCCAGCAAGGAGCCCCAACCGTGACCGAGCACGTCGACCGGAGTGAGCCGGAAGCCGCAGGCGCGCCCACGGCGGTCGCCGTCACACCCGCCGACGCCGCCGACGCGGCCCGGCTCGTCGCCTTCGGGCTCCAGCCCAAGCTTCAGCCCGCCCGCGACCAGGAGTACGCCGACCTGCTGCGCCGCCACCGCGAGGACCCGGCGTTCGCACGGCTCGCGGACGCCGTGGCCGCCGGACTCGGGCTGGTCGTCCTTGAGGTGTCCCCGCGCGCCGGGATGGCGGTCACCGCCGCCGAGGACTCGGTGTTCGCCGTCCGCATGGGCGACTACGCGCGCCGTACCGCCGCCGACTCCGGCGACCGCTTCCTGCACGGACTGGCCCACCTCGCGGTGGCCGCCCTGGCGTTCCCGCGCCCCGAGGACCTCGCCGACGACGGCTACATCGGGCGCGTCACCGTCAACGGCGTGGACGCCTTCGTCCGCCAGGCCTGCCGCCGCCTGGAGGAGCGCGCCGAGGAGCGGGGCGAGAACACCGACCCGGCCACGGACGCGCCGGGCCTCGAGGCCGCCTGGCGGATCTGGGCCAGACGCAGCGCGACCGGGGCCACCAAGGACGCACGCCGGCCGGCCGCCTCCACCACGGGCATCGTGGCCAAGGCCCTGGCGTTCCTGACCGACTCCGGGTTCCTCCAGCGCACCGGCGACGAGAGCGGCGGCACGTACCGCACTACGGCCCGCTACCAGCTTCAGGTGCGCGACATGGCGGGCAGTGCCGCCCTGGCCGAACTCCTCGAACTGGGCATTGTCCCGATGGCCGGCGGCGCACCGAGCCTGCTGCCCGCCGAGGACGGCGACGACCTGGACCTGGTGGCCGACGCCGGGCTGCCGTTCCACTCCTGAGGCCCTGCTGCCTCCCGCCGCCCCCCGTCCGCAAGAACTCCGCCACCCCCCAACTGCAAGAAGACTGACGAGAGTCCGCCATGTACGAGTTGTCCCGGGTCCGCCTCTACTCCATCGGGCCCGCCGGTGCGCGCTACGCCGACACCGTGCTTGACCTGCGGGGCGTGGGCGAGCCGGTGCCCGACCCCGCGCCCATCCAGGCGGAGTTCTTCGAGGCGGAGCCGGTCGGCCCGCCGCGCCGGCCCGCCCCCGCCGGCGTGCTGTTCCTGGAGAACGGCGGCGGCAAGTCCGTGCTGCTCAAGCTGATCTTCTCGGTGATGCTGCCCGGCCACCGCAACACCCTTGGTGGCGCCAGCTCCGGCGTGCTGCGCAAGTTCCTGCTCGCCGACGACTGCGGGCACGTGGCGCTGGAGTGGCAGCACGTGCAGACCGGCGAGTGCGTGGTCGTCGGCAAGGTCAGCGAGTGGCGCGGGCGCCAAGTATCCAACGACCCACGGAAGTTCGCCGAGGCCTGGTACTCCTTCCGGCCCGGACCCGGACTCACCCTGGACAACCTCCCCGTCGCCGAGGCCACGTCCGTACGGCCGTCCGCCGAGGGCCAGTCGGGCGCTCGGGGCCGCCGCCGCACCATGAAGGGCTTCCGGGACGCCATCACCGAGGCGGCCAAGACCTACCCGTACCTCGAGGTGCATTTCGAGGAGATCCACGAGCGCTGGACCGAGCACCTGGGCGACCTCGGCCTCGACCCCGAACTCTTCCGCTACCAGCGGGAGATGAACGCCGACGAGGGCGAGGCGGCCGGCCTGTTCGCGGTGAAGAAGGACTCCGACTTCACCGACCTGCTGCTGCGTGCCGTCACCGACACCCGCGACACCGACGGGCTCGCCGACCTGGTCAGCGGGTTCGGCAACAAGCTGGGCCGGCGCGCCGAGCTGATCGCCGAGCGGGACTTCACCGCCGGCTCGGTCGACCTCCTCGGCCGGATCGTCGAGGCCGCCGAGTCCCGCACTCGCGCGCGTGACATCCACGCCGCGGCCGAGCGGCGCACCCGGACGCTGGCACGGCGGCTGTCCGCCCGGGCCGTACGGGAGCGGGTCCGGGCCGCCGACCTCGCCCAGCGCGTCACGGCCGCCGCCTACGGCGTCACGCACTCCGAGGGCGCCCGCGAGCGCAGCGCGCTGATCGCCGCCGAACTCGCCTACCGGCACGCCTCACTGGCCCTCGCCGCCGCCGAGAAGTCAGCGGCCGCGCAGAAGCGGGAACTCGCCGACGCGCGCACCCTGTACGCGGCGTGGCAGGCCGCCGAGGCCGTGCTGCGCCACCGCGCCGCCGCCGACCGCGTGGCCCGTGTCTCCGCCGCGATCCAGGAGGCCGAACGGGACGCGGCCCCGGCCCTGGCCGCGCGCGCCAAGGCCGCCACGGATCTCGTACGGGCCCTGCACACGGCCGCCGAGAGCGCCGAGACCGTCGCCAACGAGGAAGAGGAGCGGTCCGCGCGGCTCCAGGAGGTCGGCGAGTCCGCCTACCGGGACCAGACGGCCGCCGCGACCGAGGCGCAGCGCGCCCGTAGCGAGGCCGGGCATCTGCGCCAGCGCCTCGCCGAGGTCGAGCAGGAGACCGCCGAGGCGGTCCGCGCGGGCTGGTTGGACGACAGCGCGCCCGACGCCGATCCGGCTCGTGCGGCCCTGGCCGCCAGCGACGCGGAGAAGACGGCGGTCGCCGCCTGGGACCAGGTCCGCGAGACTGCTCGGAAGGCCACGGAACAAGCGCGCGAGGCCGCCTCGGCCGAATCCCGCGCGGAGCTCACCGCGGCCCGCGCGGCCGACGCGGCGACGGCGGCCCAGCGCGCCTACGAGACCGAACGCCGCACCGCCGAGGCGCTGGCGGCCGAGGGGCGGCTCGCGGAACTGCTGAGCCTGCCGGGCGCGACCGGGCCCGCGCGGGCAGGAGTGCCGGCGCCCCGGACCGGACCGGACGCCACGGGCGCCACCGCGTGGGGTGCCGAGGCGGCCCACCGCACCGGAGGGGCGCCGTACGGCACCCCGGGACGGTCGGGTGCCGCGGAGGCGGACCAGGCCGGGGCCGAGGGCACGCTCACCCCCGAGGACCTGGACCGCTTCGCCGACGAGCTGCGCGAACTGCTCGACGGCGCCGTCTCGTCCGCGGAGCGGCACCTGTTCGAACTGCGCACCGCCGCCGCCGCCGACTCCCGGATCCTCGGCGCGCTCGGTGACGGCGGGCTGCTGCCGCCCGGCCCGGACGTACTGGCCACGGTGGAGTTCCTCGGCGAGCACGGCATCCCCGCGCTGCCCGGCTGGCGCTACCTCGCCCAGGCCGTCGACCCCGCCGACCACGCGCGCGTACTGGCCGCGCGCCCCGAGCTGGTCGACGGCGTGATCATCACCGACCCGGACACGCACGCGCGTGCCCGCGAGGCCCTCGCGGACGCGGCCCTGCTGCCGCGCTCCACCGTGGCCGTCGGCACCGCGGCCGCCCTGCTCGCCCCCACCCCGGCCGACGGCGCGCCTCAGGGCGACGTGTTCCTGGTCCCGCCGAACCCGGCCATGCACGACGAGCTCGCCGCCGACGAGGAACGGCAGGCGCTGCGCGCGCGGGCCACCGAGCGGGACGAGGAGATCCGCACCCTGGCCGCCCGGCTCGGCAAGGACCGGGAGCTGGCGGCGCGGCTCGCCTCCTGGCGCACCGGCTGCCCCGCCGGCCGGCTGCTGGAGCTGGCACAGGCCGCCCAGGAAACGCGTGTGTTCGCCGAGGAGGCCGAGGCCGAGCTGGCCGAGGCGCGCAGCCTGCGGGCGGAGGCCGACGAGGCCGCCGCCGAGGTCGCCCAGGAGCGCGACGAGCGGCAGGAGGCCGCCCAGAAGGCACGGCGGGCCGCCGACGCCCTCGCAGGACTCGCGTTCCGGCTGCGCGAGCGAGCCGGCTGGCAGGCCCGGCTGCGCGAACTCGCCGACGAGGCGGCCGAGTCCGAGGCCCGCGCCCAGGTCTGCCTGGAACGCGCCCGCGCCGCCGACGAGGACCGGCGCGCCGCTCAGCGCGCCGCCGACGACACCCGCCGCACCGCACGGGCGCTGCGCGCCGAGCGCTCGGAGATCGCCGGCGCCCCCGACGGTGTGCCGGAGAGCGACGGGGAGGCGCCCAAGGCGTCCCTGCCCGCCCTGCGCGAGGCCTACCGCGCCGCCTCCCAGGTCTACGAGAAGGTCGGTGTCGGCGCGGACCTGCGCGCCGAGCAGGCCCGAGCGGAGAGCGACGAGAGCGCCGCCCGCGCCGAACTCGACCGGCTCAGCAACAAGGTCCGTACCCGCGCGGAACAACTCCTGGAGTCCCCCGAGGGCTCCGACGGGCCGTCCCGGCAGGGCGCCGCCGCCCGCGCCGAGGAGCTGGTGCAGCTCCTGGAGACCCGGATGTCCTCCGCGAGCGAACAGCTCGGCCGGCTGCGCGGCGAGGCCGAGCGGCACGCGCCCGAGGACGGCGAGGTACACACCGAACTTCCCGAGGACCTGCTCCCGCGCGACGCCGAGCACGCACAGGCCCTGCTGCGCACGGCCACCGCGGAACTCGCCTCCCGGACCGGGGCGCTGGCCCAGGCCCGCGAGGCGCACGCCGAGCTGCTGGAGTCCCACCGCGCCGCCGAGGACGCGGCCGGCGGTTTCGACGAGATCGCCGGCATGCTGCGCGACCAGCTGCGCGAGCACACGAGCGACGAGGAGCAGGAGGAACCCGAGCCGTACCCGGGAAGCCCGGAGGACGCCCGGCAGGCGGCCGCCGAGGCCCGCAGGTCACTGCGCGGCTGCGCCGCCGACCTGTCCGCCGCCGAGGCCGCCGTCCGCGAGGCTAGCGACATCCTCGTCCGGCACGCCAACTCCACCCGCTACGAACAGGTGCGCACCCCCGCCCGGCAGCAGATCCGCGAACTGCCCGCCTCCGCCCTGCCCGAGCACGCCCAGAAATGGGCGGAGGCCTTCGCGCCCCGGCTCCGGGTGCTCACCGACGAGCTGGCCCAACTGGAACGCAACCGGGACTCGATCGTGGACCGGTTGCGCGGACTGGTCGAGTCGGCGCTTGCCACGCTCAGGTCGGCCCAGCGCCTGTCCCGCCTCCCGGAAGGGCTCGGCGAGTGGTCCGGGCAGGAGTTCCTGCGCATCCGATTCGACGAACCCGACCAGGCCACGCTCACCGAGCGGCTCGGCGAGGTCATCGACGAGGCGACCCGCGCCGCCGTGAAGAAGAACTCGGACCTGCGGCGCGACGGCATGTCCCTGCTGCTGCGCGGAGTCGGCGCGGCGCTCCAGCCCAAGGGCGTCGCCGTGGAGATCCTCAAGCCGGACGCCGTCCTGCGCGCCGAGCGGGTCCCCGTCGGGCAGATGGGCGACGTGTTCTCCGGCGGCCAGCTGCTCACCGCGGCCATCGCCCTGTACTGCACGATGGCCGCCCTGAGGTCGAACGACCGCGGCCGCGACAAGCACCGCCACGCGGGCACGCTCTTCCTGGACAACCCGATCGGCCGCGCCAACGCCACCTATCTGCTGGAGCTCCAGCGGGCCGTCTCGGACGCCCTCGGTGTGCAACTCCTCTACACCACCGGCCTGTTCGACACGACGGCGCTCGCCGAGTTCCCCCTGGTGATCCGGCTGCGCAACGACGCCGACCTCAGGGCAGGGCTGAAGTACATCAGTGTGGAGGAGCACCTGAGGCCCGGGCTGCCGCAGCAGACTCCCGCGGGCGAGGCGGTGCACAGCGAGATCACGGCGACCCGGATGTTCAAGCGCCCGGCGTGACGGCCCGGCCGGGCCGGGGCACTCGACCGGCTCGACCGAGCCCGGCCGCCGTCCGCCGGCGGCCGGTACCCCTACGGATGCGACAACTGGCCCGAGCCGCCCCGGCCGTGTATCCGCTTCCCCGCCCGCTCGGCCCGCCGCTCCTGGCGCCGCTCGCGCCGCAGGGCCCGCGCGGTGCTGCTCGGCACCGACACCACGCCGTTGCGCTGGTTCCACACCTGGCGGGTCACCCACACGTCGAGCGCCGCCCAGGTGGCCACCACCGTGCTGGCCACGCTGCTCAGAAGCATCGGGAACGCCAGCCACGCCCCGGACACGCTGAACAGGAACGCCACCACGGCCTGTATCAGCGTCACGGAGACGATCAGCACCGCCCGCACGGCGGCCGAACGCACCGGATCCGGCAGCCTGCGCCGCCGCGCGGGCTCCTCGACCCACAACGGCTGTCCGCCCCGCCCGCCCGTGTGCACCGAAGACCCGTACGCCCCCGGCCGCTCCGCTGTCCCCATCACTGCGTCCCTCCCCACCGCCGGCAGACCGCTCGCCCCGGTGCCCGAAGAACCGGCTCCCCAGTGGCTGCCCGGCTTGCGCTGTTTTACGCGGCCCGGACGCGCACTGCGCCTCCTGTGGCCGATTCCGCCCCCATCTCCCATGGACAAGGACGAACGAGACGTCACGAAGATTCCCGGCCGACGAAAAAAATCGGTCAACCGACCAGGCCGGACGCCCCGTTCCCGTACCCGCGCCATCACGGCCTTCCAGACCGGCATCTCCCGCAATGCCCCGACAACTCACCCGCTCCGGCACCCATACGGAAGTACTGGCTCCGGACAGCTCTTCGAGTTGACTGCATGTCGGTAGTAGGCTCGCGCCGTTTGTTGACGCACATGTGTACCCCCGGGCCTCTGGGGGACGAGCTGGGGGAGGCCATGCGCTTTCGCGGGAAGTCCATCCGCCGGAAGATCGTGGCGCTGTTGCTCGTGCCGCTGCTCTCGCTCACCGCGATCTGGGCCTTCGCCACGCTGATCACCGGGCGGCAGGTGACGCAACTGTTCAACGCGTCCTCCGTGGTGGAGGAGGTCGCCTACCCCACCGAGGACACCGTCCGGGTCCTGCAACAGGAACGCCGCCAGACCCTCGTCCATCTCGCCGACCCCCGCGCCTCCGACGGCCTCGCCGCACTGCGGCGCAGCAGGAGCGCCACCGACGAGGCCATCGCCAGGATCCGCGGGACCGCGAAGAACCCCGACGTCCGCGAAGCGCTCGGCCCGTCCGGCGCCGGACGCCTGAGCGTCGCGATGGACGCCTTCGACGGCATCGACTCGCTGCGCCGCAGTGTCGAGGACCGCACCGTCGGGCGCGCCGAGGCACTCGACCTCTACAACCAGCTCATCGACCCCTGCTACGCCCTGCTCGCCAACCTCCACGTCGTCGACGACGTCGACCTGGCCAGGCAGTACCGCGCCCTGGTCGGTCTCGCCCAGGCCCGCGAACTCCTCTCCCGCGAGGACGCGTTGCTCGGCTCCTCGCTGATCGTCGGCCGCCTGTCCCGCGACGAGACCCGCGGCATCTCCGACCTGGTCGCCCAGCGCTCCCTGCTGTACGGCGTCGACCTGCCCCTGCTGCCCTCCTCCGAACGCGGCCGCTACGACCGCTTCTGGCAGAACGCCTCCTCCGCACCGCTGCGGACCGCCGAACAGGCCGCCGTCTCCAGCACGTCCGGCACACCGCGGGGGGTGAGCGTGCAGAGCTGGGACACCGCCGCCGGGGACGTCCTCGACGAGCTGGGCACCCTCAACGACGAGGCGAACGACCGCTTCCAGGACCGTGTCCGCCCGGTCGCGATGGACGTCATCCTGGAGGCCGCCGTCGCGGGCGTCCTCGGCCTGATCGCCGTGCTGGTCTCGCTCGTCCTGTCCGTGCGCGTCGGCCGCGGCCTCATCCGCGACCTCAGGCAACTGCGCCTGGAGGCCCACGAGGCCTCCGGTGTCCGGCTGCCCAGCGTGATGCGCCGGCTGTCGGCCGGCGAACAGGTCGACGTCGAGACCGAGGTCCCGCGCCTGGAGTACGACAGGAACGAGATCGGCGAGGTCGGCCAGGCCCTCAACACCTTGCAGCGGGCCGCCGTCGAGGCCGCCGTCAAACAGGCCGAACTCCGCGCCGGCGTCTCCGAGGTCTTCGTCAACCTCGCCCGTCGCAGCCAGGTCCTGCTGCACAAGCAGCTCACCCTCCTCGACGCGATGGAGCGCCGCACCGAGGACACCGACGAGCTCGCCGACCTGTTCCGGCTGGACCACCTCACCACCCGTATGCGCCGGCACGCCGAAGGCCTGGTGATCCTGTCCGGCGCCGCCCCGTCCCGGCAGTGGCGCAAGCCCGTCCAGCTGATGGACATCGTGCGCGCTGCCGTCGCCGAGGTCGAGGACTACGAACGCATCGAGGTCCGTCGGCTGCCGCGCACCGCGGTCACCGGCCCCGCCGTCGCCGACCTCACCCATCTCGTGGCCGAACTCCTCGAGAACGCCACGGTGTTCTCGCCACCGCACACCGCGGTCCAGGTCGTCGGCGAACGCGTCGCCAACGGCTTCACCCTGGAGATCCACGACCGGGGCCTCGGCATGGCCGCCGAGACGCTGCTGGATGCCAACCTCCGGCTCGCCGAGACACCCGAGTTCGAGCTCTCCGACACCGACCGGCTCGGGTTGTTCGTGGTCAGCCGGCTCGCCCAGCGGCAGCACGTCCGGGTCTCCCTCCAGCCGTCCCCGTACGGCGGCACCACCGCGATCGTCTTCATCCCCGACGCGCTGCTGACGGACGACGTCCCGGACACCAACGGCATGGGCTTCCGTCTCGACCGGCCCACCGGGAAGGCCGACCGGGAGGGAGGCCGCAGGGCCGCTCTCGCCCAGGCACCGGTGCAACTGCCCGGACTGCCCGCCTCGGTCCTGGACGGGCCGGTGGAGCTGGAGGCACCCGTCGACCTGGACGCCATCGAGGACTTCCCGGACGTCCTCGACGAGGAGGCCGGCGAGAACGGCGGACTGTTCGGTCCGCGCCCCTCCCCGGCACGGCAGACGGCGCACGAGGCGCTGCCCCGCAGCCTCGCCGAGCACCGGCAGAGCACGAGCCGGCGTGGCACGCCGCAGGAGACCGGCGAGGAGGAGAACCCGGGGCGCGCGGTCCCGCTGCCCCGGCGCCGGACACCCAAGCTGGTCAGCTCCCATGGACGCCCGGTCACCGAGCAGAGGTCCCGCCGTGAGACGGCCGGAGCCGAGGACCCGGCGGGTCCCGGCCGCCCGGAGCGCGAACCGGCGGCCCCGCTGCCGACCTGCCGTCGCGGCGAGTCCACGCCCGGACCGGCCACGGCAGTGGCCGACGGCCGTGGGGAACGCGACAGCACCGAGGAGTCGAGCCAGGGAACGCGGCAGGCTCCGGCCCTTCCGCGGCGCACCGTCCGGTCCGCGCCCGCCGGCGGCGGGCCGGCCGGCGAGGGGCGCGACCCGGCCGAGGCACCCGGCGACCCGGGACCCGACGCGGGTCCGCTGCCCCGGCGCACACGGCAGGCCAGTCTCGCCCCGCAACTGAAGCGGAGCCCCGGCCGGCCCGAAGGGACGGACCCCGACGCCGTCGAACGCGACGCCGACGAGGTACGCAGCCGGATGGCCTCGCTCCAGCGCGGCTGGCAGCGCGGCCGCGAGGAGAACGCCGCGGGGGACCATGCCCCGGACGGCAGCACAGCACAAGGAACGACAAAGGGGGACGGTCGATGACCGCACCGAAGGCGACCGGCCACACCACGACGGACAGGACAGGCGCGACAGACGAAACCAACAGGGTGAACAAGGTGGAGCTGAACTGGCTCCTCGACGAACTCGTGGACAGGGTCGCGAGCATCCGCAAGGCCATCGTCCTGTCCCGGGACGGACTGGCCACCGGCGTGTCCAAGGACCTGACCCGGGAGGACAGCGAGCACCTGGCCGCCGTGGCCTCCGGCTTCCACAGCCTCGCCAAGGGCGTGGGCCGGCACTTCGACGCGGGCGGCGTCCGCCAGACGGTCGTCGAGCTCGACGACGCCTTCCTGTTCGTGACGGCGGCCGGCGACGGCAGCTGCCTCGCCGTCCTGTCGGACGCCGACTCCGACGTCGGCCAGGTGGCCTACGAGATGACACTGCTGGTCAAGCGGGTCGGTGCGCATCTGGGCGCCGCTCCGCGCACCGATGTGCCCTGAGGCGGGTAGTGGGATGACATGAGCGGAGACGGTCAGGCACGAAGCCACTGGTTCGACGACGAGGCCGGACCGGTGGTCCGTCCGTACGCCATGACACGGGGCCGCACCAGCCATGCGGCCCAGCACCGCCTCGACCTGATCGCGGTGGTCGTCACGGAGCCCCATGTGGAGGACCCGGAGGCGGACGTCACGCTGTCCCCGGAACACGTGGACATCGTCGGGCTGTGCCGCTCTCCGCAGTCGGTCGCCGAACTCGCCGCGGGGCTCGATCTGCCCATCGGCGTGGTGCGCGTGCTCGTCGGCGACCTCGTGGACGAGGAGTACGTCCACGTGACGCGTCCGGTGCCGCCGGCGGAACTGCCGGACGAGAGCATCCTGCGGGACGTGATCAACGGCCTGCGGGCGCTGTGAGCGGTGGGAAAACAGGGTGGTGACATGACGGGCTGGCAGTTCTGGGTCGACCGGGGCGGCACGTTCACCGACATCGTCGCGCGCCGCCCGGACGGACGTCTGGTCACGCACAAGCTGCTGTCCGACAACCCCGCGCGGTACGCCGACGCGGCCGTCGCTGGCATCCGTGCCCTCCTGGACGGCTCCGCCCGTTCCATCGAGTCGGTCCGCATGGGCACCACCGTGGCCACCAACGCCCTGCTGGAGCGCACGGGCGAGCGGACCCTCCTCGTCGTCACCCGCGGCTTCCGGGACGCCCTGCGCATCGCCTACCAGAACCGTCCGCACATCTTCGCCCGCCGTATCGAGCTGCCCGAGCTGCTGTACGAGCGGGTCGTCGAGGTCGACGAGCGCATCGCGGCCGACGGCACCGTCCTGCGCGCCCCCGACCTGGACGCGCTCGCCGGACCCCTGCGGCAGGCGTACGACGACGGGATCCGCGCCGTCGCCGTGGTCTGCCTCCACAGCCATCTGCACCCCGCGCACGAGAGGGCCGTCGGCGAGCTGGCCGCCCGCGTCGGCTTCCCGCAGATCTCGCTGTCCAGCGAGGTCAGCCCCCTGATGAAGCTCGTCCCGCGCGGCGACACCGCCGTCGTCGACGCCTACCTGTCGCCCGGGCTGCGCCGCTACATCCAGCACGTCTCCGACGAACTGGACGGCGTGCGGCTGATGTTCATGCAGTCCAACGGCGGGCTCGCCGAGGCCGGACAGTTCCGCGGCAAGGACGCCGTCCTGTCCGGCCCCGCCGGCGGCATCGTCGGCATGGCCCGCATGTCCCGGCTCGCCGGCTTCGACCGGGTCATCGGCTTCGACATGGGCGGTACCTCCACCGACGTCTCCCACTACGCGGGCGCGTACGAACGCGTCCTCACCACGCAGATCGCCGGCGTCCGGCTGCGCGCACCCATGCTCGACATCCACACCGTGGCCGCCGGCGGCGGCTCGGTCCTGCACTTCGACGGCACCCGCTACCGGGTCGGACCGGACTCGGCGGGCGCCGACCCGGGACCCGCCTCCTACCGGGGCGGAGGCCCGCTCGCCGTCACCGACGCCAACGTCATGCTCGGCCGCATCCAGCCCGCCCACTTCCCCGAGGTGTTCGGCCCCGGCGGCGACCAGCCCCTCGACGAGGCACTCGTCCGTGAACGCTTCACCGGCCTCGCCCGCGAGATCCGTGAGCGGACGGGCGACGACCGCACCCCCGAGCAGGTGGCCGAGGGCTACCTGCAGATCGCCGTCGCCAACATCGCCAACGCCGTCAAGCGGATCTCCGTGCAGAAGGGCCACGACGTCACCCGCTACGCCCTCACCACCTTCGGCGGTGCGGGCGGACAGCACGCCTGCATGGTCGCCGACTCGCTCGGCATCCGCACCGTGCTCGTCCCGCCCATGGCGGGCGTCCTGTCCGCGCTCGGCATCGGCCTCGCCGACACCACGGCCATGCGCGAGCAGTCCGTCGAAGCACCCCTGGAGCCCGCCGCCATGCCGGGCGTGCTGAAGACCGCCGACGATCTGGAGGGCGCGGCCCGCGCGGAACTGCGCGCCGAGGACGTCCCCGAGGAGCGCGTCCGCGTCACCCGCCGCGCCCAGCTCCGCTACGACGGCACGGACACGACCCTCACCGTCGAGCTGACCGAGCCCGCCGCCATGCGGCGCGCCTTCGAAGAGCGTCATCGCGCCACGTACTCCTTCACGCTCGACCGCCCGATCGTCGTCGAAGCCCTCTCGGTGGAAGCCACCGGCATCACCGAACCCCCCGATCTGTCCGCCCTCTCCCCGTACGAGCCCGCCCGCGCCGGCCGCTCCGCCGCCCCGGAGACCGTCCGCCTCCACACCGGCGGCGCCTGGCGCGACGTACCCCTCCACCGCCGTGAGGAGCTGCCCCCCGGCGAGGCCGTCACCGGCCCCGCGATCGTCACCGAGGCCAGTGCGACGACCGTCGTCGACGACGGCTGGCGGGCCGTGGCGCGGGACGACGGGCATCTGCTCCTGGAACGCGTGGCGGTCACGCAGAGTTCCGATCTCGGTACGGAAGCCGACCCGGTTCTGCTGGAGGTGTTCAACAACCTCTTCATGTCGATCGCCGAGCAGATGGGTGCCCGGCTGGAGTCCACGGCCCAGTCGGTCAACATCAAGGAGCGCCTCGACTTCTCCTGCGCCCTCTTCGACCCGGACGGAAACCTCGTGGCCAACGCCCCGCACATCCCCGTGCACCTGGGCTCGATGGGCACCAGCGTCAAGGAGGTCATCCGGCGCCGCGGCCCCCGGACGCGGCCGGGCGACACCTACGCGGTCAACGACCCGTACCACGGCGGCACGCACCTGCCGGACGTCACCGTCGTCACCCCGGTGTTCGACACCGCCGGCACACAGGGTGACCGCATCCTCTTCTACGTCGCCTCGCGCGGCCACCACGCCGAGATCGGCGGGATCGCGCCGGGCTCCATGCCGGCCGGCAGCCGCACCATCGAGGAGGAGGGCGTCCTCTTCGACAACTGGCTGCTCGCCGAGAACGGCCGCCTGCGCGAGGAGGAGACCCGCCGCCTGCTGACCGGCGCGCCCTACCCCTCCCGCAACCCGGAGACCAACCTCGCCGACCTGCGCGCCCAGATCGCCGCCAACCAGAAGGGCGTCGACGAGGTCGCCCGCATGATCGAGGACTTCGGCCTCGATGTCGTCCAGGCCTATATGCGGCACGTCCAGGACAACGCGGAGGAGGCCGTCCGCCGGGTCATCGACGCCCTGGACGACGGGGAGTACGCCTACGAGACCGACTCGGGCGCCGTCATCCGCGTACGCGTGCGCGTGGACCGCGAACACCGGTCGGCGACGATCGACTTCACCGGCACCTCCGCGCAGCTCGCGACCAACTTCAATGCCCCGTTCTCCGTGGTCAACGCGGTCGTCCTCTATGTCTTCCGCACGCTGGTCGCCGACGACATCCCGCTCAACGACGGCTGCCTGCGCCCCCTGGAGATCATCGTGCCGCCCGGCTCCATGCTCTCCCCGCGGCCCCCGGCCGCCGTCGTCGCGGGCAACGTCGAGACCTCCCAGGCGATCACCGGCGCCCTCTACGCGGCGCTCGGCGTCCAGGCGGAGGGCTCCGGCACGATGAACAACATCACCTTCGGCAACGAGCGCCACCAGTACTACGAGACCGTCGCCTCCGGCTCGGGCGCGAGCGACGGATTCCCCGGCGCCTGCGTCGTCCAGACGCACATGACCAACTCCCGGCTCACCGACCCCGAAGTCCTCGAATGGCGGCTGCCCGTACGGCTGGAGGAGTTCACGGTCCGGCACGGCAGCGGCGGCGCCGGACGGTGGCCGGGCGGGGACGGCGCGGTGCGCCGCATCCGCTTCCTGGAGGCCATGACCGTCTCCACGCTCTGCCAGCACCGCAGGGTGCGCCCCTACGGCATGGCGGGCGGCGAGCCCGGCGCACTGGGCGCCAACCGGGTGGAACACGCGGACGGCACGGTCACCGAACTCGGCGGAAGCGACTCCGCGGACGTCGCCCCCGGCGACGTACTGGTCGTCGAAACCCCCGGCGGTGGAGGATACGGCCCGCCGCCGCCCGACCCACATCGAGCAGGAGAAGAGATCGATGATCTTCGGCCGTTCTGAGCGCGGCAAGCCCCCGGTCGAGCCCGTCACGCTCAAGATCCTGGTGGCCGGCGGCTTCGGCGTGGGCAAGACGACCCTCGTCGGCGCGGTCAGCGAGATCAGGCCGCTGCGCACCGAGGAGCTGCTGACCGAGGCCGGGCGGCCGGTCGACGACGTCAGCGGCGTGGAGGGCAAGCACACCACCACGGTGGCCATGGACTTCGGCCGTATCACGCTGCGCGAGGACCTGGTGCTGTACCTGTTCGGGACGCCCGGGCAGGAGCGGTTCTGGTTCATGTGGGACGAGCTGTCCGAGGGCGCGCTCGGCGCGGTCGTGCTGGCCGACACCCGCCGCCTCGAGGACTGCTTCGCCGCCGTGGACTACTTCGAGCGGCGCTCCATCCCCTTCCTCGTCGCCGTCAACTGCTTCGAGGCCGCCGCCCGCTATCCCGTGGACACCATCCGCCAGGCCCTCGACCTCGACGACCACGTCCCGCTGCTGCTGTGCGACGCCCGCGAACGCGAGTCGGTGAAGGAGGTCCTCATCGAGGTCGTCCAGCACGCGATGGCCCACGCCGCTGACCGCCGCCGGGCCGCCGCCATCTGACGCCGCGTACGAGGGCCCACAGACTGGTTCTCGCCTAGTTCTCGCCGTCCTCCAGCCAGCCGAAGCTCTTCTCCACGGCCTTGCGCCAGTTGCGGTACTCGCGGTCACGGACCGAGGCGTCCATGGACGGGGTCCACTCGGCGTCCTTCTGCCAGTGCGACGTGAGCTCTTCGAGGTCGTTCCACACGCCCGTGGCCAGCCCGGCCGCGTACGCGGCGCCCAGGCAGGTCGTCTCGGAGATCCTGGGACGGATCACCGGCACGTCGAGCACGTCCGCCTGGTGCTGCATGAGCAGGTTGTTCTTGGTCATGCCGCCGTCGACCTTCAGGGTCGTCAGCCGGACCCCGGAGTCCTGGTACATGGCGTCCACGACCTCGCGCGTCTGCCAGCTGGTCGCCTCCAGCACCGCCCGCGCCAGGTGCGCCTTGGTGACGTACCGGGTCAGGCCGGTGATCACCCCGCGCGCGTCGGAGCGCCAGTACGGCGCGAACAGGCCGGAGAAGGCGGGCACGATGTACGCGCCGCCGTTGTTCTCCGCGCTCGCCGCCAGCGGCTCGATCTCGTCCGCGGTGCGGATGATGCCGAGCTGGTCGCGGAACCACTGCACCAGCGCGCCCGTGATGGCGATGGCGCCCTCCAGGCAGTACACGGGGGCCTCGTCGCCGATCTTGTAGCCCATGGTGGTGAGCAGGCCGCTCTTGGACGGCACGGGCCGGTTGCCCGTGTTCAGCAGCAGGAAGCTGCCGGTGCCGTACGTGTTCTTGGCGTCGCCCACGTCATAGCAGGCCTGCCCGAACACGGCCGCCTGCTGGTCGCCGAGGGCGGAGGCCACGGGAACCCCGGCGAGCTGGCCGACGGCGGTCCCGTACACCTCGGAGGAGGATCTGATCTCGGGCAGCATCGCCTCGGGGACGTTCATGGCGGACAGGATCGACTGGTCCCACTGGAGGCTCTGCAGGTTCATCAGCATGGTGCGGCCTGCGTTGGTGACGTCGGTGACGTGTCGGCCGCCGTCGACTCCGCCGGTGAGGTTCCAGATCAGCCACGTGTCGATCGTGCCGAAGGCGATCTCACCGCGCTCGGCGCGATCGCGCAGGCCGGGCACGTTGTCCAGCAGCCAGACCGCCTTGGGGCCGGAGAAGTAGCTGGCGAGCGGCAGGCCGGTCTGCTCGCGGAAACGATCCTGCCCTTCGGAGCCGCCCAGCTCGTTGCAGAGCGCCGCGGTCCGCGTGTCCTGCCAGACGATCGCGTTGTGCACGGGCTTGCCGGTGGCCCGGTCCCACAGGACGGTCGTCTCGCGCTGGTTGGTGATGCCGAGGGCGCTGAGCTGGTCGGCGCGCAGCCCCGCCTTGGCGAGGGCGCCCGCGACCACCGCCTGCACCTTCGACCAGATCTCGGTGGCGTCGTGCTCCACCCAGCCCGGCTTGGGGAAGATCTGGCGGTGCTCGCGCTGGTCGACGGCGACGATGGCGCCACTGTGATCGAAGACGATGCAGCGGCTCGAGGTGGTGCCCTGGTCGATGGCGGCCACGAACCTCTCGGCGTTGTCCGTCATGGCTATCCCTTGGGGAGTGGAGAAGCGGCCGAGGGCCGGGACCATCCATCCCCTGCGCCCTCACTGGTAACATTTTGTCCCACGTTGGGGAAAACAGCCCGGGATGGGCGGCCAAGGCGCCGACGCCCGAGACGACCGGGTCCGGGGAGTGGGGGAAGTGTTCACCCGCCCACAGGGAGCGTCAAGGACGCCGGCGGCAACGGTGACAACCACCGACGGAAGACGTCCGCCCACTGATCGGATACAGTCCGCGCGTGCCCGAAACCCCGCACCCGACCGCCAACTCCGTACCGCGCTCCCACTGTTCGAGCTGCGGAGCGCCTTACGGCGAGGGCGTCACCGGCTGGCCCCGCACCTGCCCGGCCTGCGGCACCGCGGCCTACCGCAACCCGCTGCCGGTCGCGGTGGCCCTGCAACCCGTGTACGACACCCGGGGCACCGCCCTGGTCGTCATCACCCGCACCATCGCCCCCGCGCGCGGGGGCACGGCCCTGCCGGGCGGCTACATCGACGACCACGAGGACTGGCGCCAGGCCGTCGTCCGCGAGCTCCAGGAGGAGACCGGGATCGAGGCGGCCGCACGCGATGTGCGGCTCGCCGACGCGATGAGCTCGCCCGATGGACATCTGCTGCTCTTCGGACTGCTTCCGGAGCGCCCCGCCGAGGGCCTGCCGCAGTTCACCGCCACCGATGAGACGGAGGACCGCCACCTGCTGCGCAGGCCCGCCGAACTCGCCTTCCCGCTGCACACCCGGGCCGTCCGGGCCTGGTTCGACGGCCGCTACCTCTGAAAGGCCGCACACGCTCCAACGGCCGCTCGGTGCCCGCCCGAACTCAGGACGCGCCGAGCCCCCGTATGCGCACCGGGTGGGGCGGCTCGCCGGCACCGTCCTCCCGCTCGCGCTCGACGACCACCTCCACGCCCTGCCAACGGGTCGCATAGCGTTCGATCTCCGGCTCCTCCCAGCCGTCGCCCGCGTCCGGCACCACCAGCCCGCCGCCCGTACGCCCCTGGGCGGGCGCCCACGCCTCCAGCTCCAGGCCGCCGCCCTCACCTCGCACGGGAATCACGGCGCCCGCGCGCGCGAGCACCGGAATCCGCGCGAGCGGGGCGTCGACCAGCACCTGCCCCGGCCCCTCGTACGCCCGTCCTGTCGCCGTGTCGTACCAGCGGCCCGGCGGCAGCCGCACCGCCCGCCGGTCCGTACCGGAGTCGAGCACGGGCGCCACCAGAAGGCCGTCGCCGAGCAGGAAGGCGTCCTCGCAGTCCCGCAGAGCGCGGTCCTCCGGCGCGCCCCACCACAGCGGCCGCACACAGGGCACCCCGGTGCGCCGCGCCAGGTGCGCGAGCGTCACGAAGTACGGCAGCAGACGCCGGCGCTCGACGAGCGCCACGCGCGCGTGCTCCAGGACCTCCGGACCGAACTCCCACGACTCCCCGCGCCCCGCCCGCGGGCTCGCGTGCGTGCGGAACAGCGGCAGACAGGACCCCAGTTGGAGCCGGCGCAGATACAGCTCGGGGGAGGGGAGGCCGTCGGACCCGCCCACGTCCGGGCCGGAGTACGGCACTCCGCACAGACCCAGTCCCAGCACCAGTGACAGCGACGCCCGCAGTCCCGGCCAGCCGGTGGGCACGTTGCCCGGCCAGATGCCGCCGTAGCGCTGCATCCCGGCCCAGCCCGAGCGCGAGAAGAGGAACGGGCGCTCCTCGGGCACCAGGTCTCGCAGCCCCTCGTACGCCGCCTCGGCCATGCACAGGGCGTACACGTTGTGCGCCTGGCGATGGTCGCCGCCCCGGCCCTCCAGGGCGTGCCGGGCAGACCTGGGCAGGGTCGTCTCGCCGAAGGCGGCGAAGGAGGTCGGCTCGTTCATGTCGTGCCGGAAGCCGGCGAACCCCTGCCCCAGCCGCTCCCGGTACAAGCCGCCCCACCACTGCCGCACGCGCGCGTGCGTGAAGTCCGGGAAAACGGCTTCTCCGGGCCGGGCGACGCCCCGCACCACCTGGCCCGAGGCGTCCCGTACGAAGGCGTCCGCGGCCGTTCCGCCGTCGTACACGGCGTTCCCCGGCGCGGCCCTCACGGCAGGTTCGACGACGGACACCAGCCGGATCCCGTCCCGCCGCAGCTCCTCGGCCAGCACCGGCAGCTTGGGGAAGCGGTCCTCGTCGACGGTGAACACCTGGTGCGCGTCGTGGTGGTCGGTGTCCAGGTGCACGGCGTCCAGCGGCAGTTCGTGCTCGTGGTAGCCCGCGACGATCCGCCGCACCTCCTGTTCGCCGCCGGAGCCCCACCGCGCGTGATGGTGCCCCAGGGCCCACGCGGGCGGGACCGCGGCCGGTCCGGTGAGGGAGGACCAGACGTGCGCCACGCGCGCGGGGGTGCCGACGACCACCCAGCAGCGCAGCGGACCGCCGTCCATCCTGAACTCGCTCGCCCCGGCCCGGTCGTGGCCCGAGCCGGCGCCCTCCGCCCCCTCCCGGAGCGTGACCGTGCCGTCCCAGGAGTTGTCGTGGAACACCAGGTGCGTGCCAGCGTCGGCCACGACCAACTGGACCGGCATGGTGACGTGGAGCGGGTCGTCACCGGGACCGAACGCATGGCCCGGATCGGTGTTCCACAGGCGATAGGTGCCGTCGCGCAACCGTGGGCCGCCGGCCCGGCCGCCCAGACCGAAGAACCGCGCGTCGGCCGCCACCTCCGACCGCTGCGACCACCGTGCGGAGCCCCCGCCGACCGGCTCCCACCACCGGGGCGGCAGATCACGGCGCAGCGGCACGCCCCCGGGCGTGCGGACCTCGATCGCGCCGAGCCTCGAGACACCGACGGTGACCCGCTCGGCCACGACCCGCCAGCCACCGTCCTTGTCCGGCTCCAGCACCGCGCGCGGGTCCGGCTCCGGGCACGCGCGGGCGAGCGCGTACGAGGGCTCGGGCCCGGCGCCGTCCCAGGCCCAGAAGACGGCCCCGTTCCCGGCGACGGCTATACGGAGCTCCGAGCGGGCGAAGCGGACGACACCGCCCCCGGGTCCGGGCGCCACGTCCCGCACCGCACCGGGCACCCGCGCGCGTTCGGCCCCCCGCGACGGCAGGCCGCCGGCGTCCGCACGCCGCCGGCGCCACGCGGCGCGTACGGTGCGCAGCCCCTGGGCCACCCCCGCCGAACCGACCGCCTTCACCGAACGCACCAGGTCACGACCGTCCATGCTGCTCACCCTGCCATCGACGGCCGTTGGCGCGCGTGGCGTTCAACTGCCGTTCATCCGTGCCGCGACCACATCTTCACGACGCGGACTATGTGCGGTGCACCCTGGTGTAGAAGTCGATCACATGGCATCGTCCGTGTCAGCCGCGTCACGCGCACACCCCAGCACGTGCGCGGACCGACGCACACGACGCGCACAGTCCGGGAGCCGCCCCATGTCGACCGCGAACCCCCTGCCGCTCTGGCGGCCCGATCCGCAGCGGATCGCCCAGGCACAGATCACGAAGTTCCAGTCCTGGGCGGCCGAGCACCACGGCGCCCCGGCCCTGGGCGGTTACCCGGCCCTGCACCGCTGGTCCGTCGACGAGCTGGAAACGTTCTGGAAAGCCGTGACGCAGTGGTTCGACGTACGGTTCACCAGCCCCTACGCGCGCGTGCTGGGCGACCGGTCGATGCCCGGCGCCGAATGGTTCCCCGGCGCCACCCTGAACTACGCCGAACACGCCCTGCGCGCGGCCGCCACGCGCGCGAACGAGCCCGCCCTCCTCCACGTCGACGAGACACACGAACCGCGCCCGGTGACCTGGTCAGAGCTGCGCCGCCAGGTGGGCTCCCTGGCCGCCGAACTGCGCGCCCTCGGCGTACGCCCGGGGGACAGGATCAGCGGCTATCTGCCGAACATCCCCCAGGCCGTCGTCGCCCTCCTCGCCACGGCCGCCGTCGGCGCCGTCTGGACGTCCTGCGCCCCCGACTTCGGCGCCCGCAGCGTCCTCGACCGCTTCCAGCAGGTGGAACCGGTCGTCCTGTTCACCGTCGACGGCTACCGCTACGGCGGCAAGGAGCACGACCGCCGCGACGTCGTCGCCGAACTGCGCCGCGAACTGCCCACCCTGCGCGCGGTCGTCCACATCCCGCTCCTGGGCACCGAAGCCCCCGAGGACGCCCTGGAGTGGTCCGACCTGACCTCCGCCGACGTCGACCCCGTCTTCGAACCGGTGCCCTTCGACCACCCCCTGTGGGTGCTGTACTCCTCGGGCACCACCGGCCTGCCCAAGGCGATCGTGCAGTCCCAGGGCGGCATCCTCGTCGAGCACCTCAAGCAGCTCGGCCTGCACTGCGACCTCGGCCCAGGGGACCGCTTCTTCTGGTACACGTCGACCGGCTGGATGATGTGGAACTTCCTCGTCTCCGGACTGCTGACCGGCACGACGGTCATCCTGTACGACGGCAGCCCCGGGTACCCCGACACCGGCGCCCAGTGGCGTATCGCCGAACGCACCGGAGCCACCCTGTTCGGCACCTCCGCCGCCTACGTGATGGCCTGCCGCAAGGCGGGAGTGCACCCCTCGCGCGACTTCGACCTGTCGAAGGTGCGGTGCGTCGCGACGACCGGATCGCCGCTGCCGCCCGACGGATTCCGCTGGCTGCACGACGAGGTCCGCGAGGACCTGTGGATCGCCTCCGTCAGCGGCGGCACCGACGTGTGCTCCTGCTTCGCGGGAGCGGTACCGACCCTCCCGGTCCACATCGGCGAACTCCAGGCCCCGTGCCTGGGCACCGACCTCCAGTCCTGGGACCCGAACGGCACACCGCTGATCGACGAGGTCGGCGAACTCGTCGTCACCAACCCCATGCCGTCCATGCCGATCCACTTCTGGAACGACCCCGACGGCAGCCGCTACCACGACAGCTACTTCGCCATGTACCCCGGCGTGTGGCGGCACGGCGACTGGATCACGCTCACCTCGCGCGGCTCGGTGATCATCCACGGCCGCTCCGACTCCACGCTCAACCGCCAGGGCGTGCGGATGGGCTCCGCCGACATCTACGAAGCCGTCGAACGCCTCCCCGAGATCAAGGAATCCCTCGTCATCGGCGTCGAACAGCCCGACGGCGGCTACTGGATGCCCCTCTTCGTGCAGCTGGCACCCGGAGCCGCCCTCGACGACGCGCTGCTCGGCCGCATCAAGCGGACCATCCGCGAACAGCTCTCCCCACGCCACGTCCCCGACGAGGTCATCGAGGTGCCGGGCATCCCGCACACCCTCACCGGCAAGCGCATCGAGGTCCCGGTCAAGCGCCTCCTCCAGGGCACGCCGCTGGACAAGGCGGTCAACCCCGGCTCGGTCGACGACCTCGACCTGCTGCGCTTCTACGAGGAGCTGGCCCGCAAGCGCGCCTGAGCGCCGCGTTCCCCCCACCGCCCACGGTGGGGGCCGCAGGCTCCGTGAACGCCTGTCCGCCCCGTTGTCAGTGGCTCCGGTTACGGTGAGTGAGCATTGATCGACTGCGCTCACAGGGGGAAACATGGCGCACACCGACCACCTGACCATGCGGCGCGTCCTGCGCCGGGAGATCGCCGGCACCATCGGCCTGCTCACCGACGAACAGGACTTCCGCGCCATGCGGCGCTACCGCAGCTTCACGTTCGACGACCACACCACCTATCTCCACCAGGTCGAGAAACTCCTCCAACTCGTGGCCGCTCAGGGCGGCCACACCACGGTGGCCCTCTTCGACCCGGAGGAGTACGCCGAATACTGCGCGGCGAGCGGCCTCGACCCCGACATCCCGTCCAGCCGCGCCCGCTTCACCGCCGAACTCGCGAGCACGGGCCCCACCCTTCCCTACGACCGTCGAGCGGGCCGTCGACGAGCGCCTCCGGCGCGCTCAGCGCGGGCGCGAGGACGACCTCGATCGCCGCCGGCCGGCCCCTGGCCGAACTCGTCCCCGACCTCGTCGACGAGGCCGTCCGCCAGGCCACCTGGGAGTACGCCTCCACCCTGCTGGCCCGGCTCGGCCCCTGCGCCTCCTGCGGCGAGAACATCGGCCGCGCCGCCTTCGCCCGGGCCGCGGACCTCGTCGTCCGCATCCTCGACACGGCCCCGCCCGGCAACCGGCACCTGGTGTGCAGCGTCACCGGCACACCCGAAGCCCTCGTCACCGTCCTCCACGCCGACGACGAAGGCGACGCCACACAGCTCGACGAGGCCGAAGCTCTGGAGTTCACCACGGTCCTCGCCCTCGGCATCGCCACCGACGGCCCCGGCGGGCTCGTCATGCGCACCACCGCCCCCGACACCGCCGACCGCGTCTACGGCTGGCGACTGCGCGCCGGCGGCCTCGAACCCCTCACCGCCGGCGAGGTCTTCGACGCCTACTGCACCGACATCGAATCCGGCGACCTGATCTCCCCGGAATCCGGCGTCGACTACGGCGAGCCGCCCGATCTCGGAGCGGAAGAAGGACCGGACCCGCAGCACGGCTGAAACACCCGAGGGCGCCCCACCCGACAGGTGGAGCGCCCCTCGAAGACCAGCCGGCGAGCGGCGGGCCACGGTCACTCGCCGGACAGCACCGCCTGCGCCGCGGCGCGCGCCTCGTCCGCGCTGTCCGCGGCACGCGCCGCCGCGGCCGCACGCTCGCACTGCGCCAGCGTGTACTTCGCCAGCGTCGCCCGTACATAGGGAAGCGACGCCGCACCCATGGAAAGGGAGGTGACACCCAGACCGGTCAGCACACACGCGAGCATCGGGTTGGACGCGGCCTCACCGCAGACCCCGCAGCTCTTGCCCTCGGCCCGCGCGGCCTCGGCGGCGATCGCGACCAGGTCGAGCAGCGCGGGCTGCCACGGGTCCTGCCACCGCGACACCGCACCCACCTGACGGTCGGCGGCGAAGGTGTACTGCGCCAGGTCATTGGTCCCCAGTGACAGGAACTCGACCTCCTGAAGCACCGAGCGCGCCCGCAGCGCGGCCGACGGGATCTCGACCATCGCACCGAACTTCGCCCGCAGCCCCGCGGCACGGCACGCGTCCGCGAACGCCTTGGCGTCCGTCCGGTCCGCGACCATCGGGGCCATCACCTCGAGGTAGACCGGCAGGCCCTCGGCCGCCTTGGCGAGCGCCGACAACTGGGTGCGCAGCACCTCGGGGTGCTCGAGCAGCGTCCGCAGCCCCCGCACACCGAGAGCCGGGTTCGGCTCGTCGGCCGGCGTCAGGAAGTCCAGCGGCTTGTCCGCGCCCGCATCCAGCACACGCACCACGACCCGGCCCTCGGGGAAGGCCTCCAGCACCTGCCGGTAGGACTCGACCTGCTTCGCCTCGGACGGCGCGCTCTTGCTGTCGTCCAGGAACAGGAACTCGGTCCGGAACAGACCGACACCCTCGGCACCGGCCGCGAGCGCCGCCGCCACATCCGCGGGACCGCCGATGTTCGCGAGCAACGGCACCTTGTGGCCGTCCGAAGTGGCACCGGGTCCGGTCGCGGAGGCCAGCGCCGCCTTGCGTTCGGCGGCCGAGGCCTCCAGCTGCGCCTTCTTCTCCTCACCGGGGTTCACGAAGATCTCGCCGGTGCTGCCGTCGACGGCGATCACCGTGCCCTCGGCCAGCTCGACGGCGCCGGGCAGCGCCACGACGGCCGGCACACCGAGCGCCCGCGCCAGAATCGCGCTGTGACTCGTCGGCCCGCCCTCCTCGGTGACGAAGCCCAGGACCAGGGTCGGGTCCAGCAGCGCCGTGTCCGCCGGCGCCAGGTCACGGGCGACCAGCACGTACGGCTCGTCGCTGTCCGGCACACCCGGCATCGGCACACCGAGCAGACGGGCGACGATACGATTCCGCACGTCGTCCAGGTCGGCCACCCGGCCCGCGAGGTACTCACCGGCACCGGCGAGCAGGTCCCGGTAGGCGGCGAACGCGTCGTACACCGCGCGCTCGGCCGTGCTGCCGACGGCGATACGCCGATCCACATCCGCGATCAGCTCGGGGTCCTGCGCCATCAGGGCCTGCGCCTCGAGCACCGCCTGGGCCTCACCCCCGGCCAGATTGCCGCGCGCCATCAGATCGGCTGCCACGGCCTCCACCGCCTGACGGGCGCGCCCCTGTTCACGCTCCGCCTCTTCCGCGGGGATCTGCCTGGCAGGCGGCTCCAGCACCGCCGTCCCCATGTGCCGAACCTCGCCGATCGCCACACCGTGGCTCACACCGACGCCTCGCAGCGTTGTCTCCATCTCACCCGTCTCCGATAGTGCGGCGGGTCCCACCGCCGCGGTGGTTGTTGTGCGCCGTCCCCGGGAAGGCCGCCCCTGGGAAGGCAGTGGTGTCACTTCCAGGTGAAGAGACGGTCGCCGGCCTTCACTTCTCCGTTGTCGCGGAGATCGGAGAGGCTGTCGGCGGTGGCTTCCAAGGCCACGACCGGGCACACGGGGGACTTGCCCGCGGCTTCGACGGCGGCGGGGTTCCAGCGCACCACCGCCTGGCCACGCACCACCGTGTCGCCCTTCTTCACCAGCAGCTCGAAGCCCTCGCCGTTGAGCTGCACGGTGTCGATACCGAGGTGGGTGAGCACCCCGCGCCCCTCCTCGTCGACGACGACGAAGGCGTGCGGGTGCAGCGAGACGATGACTCCGTCCACGGGGGCCACGGCGTCGGCGGGCTCGCGTACCGGGTCGAGCGCCATGCCGGGGCCGACCATGGCTCCGGAGAAGACCGGATCCGGCACGGCGGCCAGTCCGATGGCGCGTCCTGCGACGGGGGACGTCACGGTGGTCATGGGAAGCCTCCCAGGGGTGGAGATTCATGTGCGCCGTCACTGCCTCGCCGGAGACGGCGCAGTGCGGCAGCAGGCTATGTCTCGGTAAGTACCGGTTACGGGCGAGAGCTTACACAGCTCACGTTGGTGGTCTAGACCACCAAACGAAACGATTTGCACCCACTCCGCGGATCCATGTACAGTCGTACCCCTGCTCGGGGCTGAGTGACGCCACCAGGCGTCCTTGCCGGGCAGCACCCATACTTGTCAGATCCTATCTCGGGATCATCTTCTGCATGCCCGCAGGACGGTGGTCAGGGAGACCGGAAAAGCCTGATAGAGTTTGGATCACCGAAGCGAAGCGCCCGGAGGAAAGCCCGAGAGGGTGAGTACGAAGGAAGCGTCCGTTCCTTGAGAACTCAACAGCGTGCCAAAAGTCAACGCCAGATATGT
>NZ_JBSGBZ010000064.1:0-40812 GCF_053601495.1 Streptomyces sp. NPDC004721 | reverse complement strand
CCATGGACGCCGGCTACTGGTACCGCAGCCTGCGCGGACGCGTGCTGTTCGCGGACGCCATCCGCGACCTGATCGCCGCCGAGCACCGCGCCTTCGTCGAGGTCAGCTCCCACCCCGTCCTCGCCATGTCCGTCCAGGACATGATCGACGACGCCGGAGTGCCGGGTGTCGCCTCCGGCACCCTGCGCCGCGACAACGGCGGCCTGGACCGCTTCCTGCTCTCCGCCGCCCAGGTGTTCGTCCGCGGCGTCCACGTCGACTGGGCCGCCCTGTTCGAGGGCACCGGTGCGTCCCGCGTCGACCTGCCCACCTACGCCTTCCAGCACGAGAACCTGTGGGTCGTCCCGGCCGCCCCGGAGACCGTCACCGCGGCCGACCCCGAGGACGCCGCGTTCTGGACCGCCGTCGAGGACGGGGACGTCTCCACCCTGACCGCGGCCCTCGGCACCGACGAGGACTCCGTCGCCGCCGTGCTGCCCGCCCTGTCCTCCTGGCGCCGGGCCCGCCGCGAGCGTTCCACCGTCGACTCCTGGCGCTACCGCCCCACCTGGAAGCCCGTCACCAAGCTCCCGCAGCGCACCCTCGACGGCACCTGGCTGCTGGTCTCCGCCGACGGCGTCGACGACACCGACGTCGCCGAGGCACTGGAGACGGGCGGCGCCCAGGTGCGCCGCCTCGTCCTCGACGAGACCTGCACCGACCCCGCCGTCCTGCGTGAGCGCCTCACCGACACCGACGACCTCACCGGCATCGTCTCCGTCCTCGCCGGCGCCGAGCGGACCGGTGCCGTCCCCGGCACCGGACTCGTCCTCGGGGTCGCCCTCACCGTCGCCCTCGTCCAGGCGCTAGGAGACGCCGGCATCGAGCCCCCGCTGTGGGCGCTGACCCGCGGTGCCGTCACCACCGGCCGCTCCGACAAGCTCACCGCGCCCGTCCAGGCCCAGGTCGCCGGCATCGGCTGGACCGCCGCGCTGGAGTGCCCGGGACGCTGGGGCGGTGTCGTCGACCTGCCCGAGACGCTCGACACCCGCGCCGCCCAGCGGCTCGCGGCCGTCCTCGCCGGCGCGCTCGGCGACGACGACCAGATCGCCCTGCGCTCCTCCGGCGTCTTCACCCGCCGTATCGTCCGCGCCGACACCGCCCCCGACGGCCCCGCCCGCGACTGGAAGCCCCGCGGCACCACCCTCGTCACCGGCGGCTCCGGCACCCTCGCCCCCCACCTGGCGCGCTGGCTCGCCGAACAGGGCGCCGAGCACCTGGTCCTGGTCAGCAGGCGCGGCCCCGAGGCGCCCGGCGCCGCCGAACTCCGCGCCGAGTTGGAGGAACGCGGTACCGCGACGACCCTCGCCGCCTGCGACATCACGGATCGCGACGCGGTCGCGGCCCTGCTCGACGGTCTGAAGGCCGAGGGCCGCACCGTCCGCACGGTCGTGCACACCGCGGCCACCATCGAACTGCACACCCTCGACGCCACCACGCTCGACGACTTCGACCGCGTCCTCGCCGCCAAGGTGACCGGTGCGCAGATCCTCGACGAACTCCTCGACGACGAGGAGCTGGACGACTTCGTCCTGTACTCCTCCACCGCCGGCATGTGGGGCAGCGGCGCGCACGCCGCGTACGTCGCGGGCAACGCCTACCTGGCCGCCCTCGCCGAGCACCGGCGCGCCCGCGGCCTGACCGCCCTGTCGCTGTCCTGGGGCATCTGGGCCGACGACCTCCAACTCGGCCGCGTCGACCCGCAGATGATCCGCCGCAGCGGCCTGGAGTTCATGGACCCGCAGCTCGCGCTGAGCGGCCTCAAGCGGGCCCTCGACGACGACGAGCAGGTCATCGCGGTCGCCGACGTCGACTGGGAGACGTACCACCCCGTCTACACCTCGGCCCGGCCCACCCCGCTGTTCGACGAGGTCCCCGAGGTGCGGGAGCTCACGGCCGCTGCCGAGCGGAGCGTGGGGACCGCAGCCCAGGGCGAGTTCGCCGCCGCGCTGCTGGCCCTGCCCGCCGCCGAACAGCACCGCAAGCTGCTGGAGACCGTCCGCACCGAGGCCGCCTCCGTGCTCGGCCTGTCCTCCGCCGAGGACCTCACCGACCAGCGTGCCTTCCGCGACGTCGGCTTCGACTCGCTGACCGCCGTCGGGCTGCGCAACCGGCTCGCGTCCGTCATCGGCCTGACGCTGCCGTCCACGATGGTCTTCGACTACCCGAACCCGGCCGCCCTGGCCGGCTTCCTCCACGCCGAACTGGCCGACGTCCACTCCGCGGGCTCCATGGCCGTCGCCGCAGGCGCGCCCGTCGACGACGACCCGATCGCCATCGTCGGCATGAGCTGCCGCTACCCCGGCGGCGTCACCTCCGCCGAGGAGCTGTGGCGGGTCGCGCTGGACGAGGTCGACGCGATCTCCGTCTTCCCGGCCGACCGCGGCTGGGACGCCGAGGCCCTCTACGACCCCGACCCGGACGCGTCCGGGCGCACCTACTCGGTCCAGGGCGGCTTCCTGCGCGACGTCGCCGACTTCGACCCCGGCTTCTTCGGCATCTCGCCCCGCGAGGCCCTGTCGATGGACCCGCAGCAGCGCCTGCTCCTCGAGACGGCCTGGGAGGTCTTCGAGAACGCCGGCATCGACCCGGTCGCCCAGCGCGGCAGCCTCACCGGCACCTTCATCGGCGCCAGCTACCAGGACTACGGCGCCGCCGTGCCCGGCAGCGAGGGCTCCGAAGGCCACATGATCACCGGCTCGCTCCCGAGCGTGCTGTCCGGCCGCGTCTCCTACCTCTTCGGCTTCGAGGGCCCGGCCGTCACCCTCGACACCGCCTGCTCGTCCTCGCTGGTCGCGATCCACCTGGCCTGCCAGTCGCTGCGCAACGGCGAGAGCTCCCTCGCCCTCGCCGGCGGTGCCAGCATCATGTCCACCCCCATGTCGTTCATCGGCTTCAGCCGGCAGCGGGCCCTCGCCGAGGACGGCCGCTGCAAGGCGTACGCCGAGGGCGCCGACGGCATGACCCTCGCCGAGGGCGTCGGCCTGATCCTGCTGGAGCGGCTCTCCGACGCCCGCCGCAACGGCCACGAGGTCCTCGCCGTCATCCGCGGCTCCGCCATCAACCAGGACGGCGCGTCCAACGGACTCACCGCCCCCAACGGCCCGTCGCAGCAGCGCGTCATCCGCCAGGCCCTCGCCAACGCCGGCGTCGAGGCGGACGACATCGACGTCCTGGAGGGCCACGGCACCGGCACCTCCCTCGGCGACCCCATCGAGGCGCAGGCCCTGCTCGCCACCTACGGCAGGGACCGCGACCCCGAGCGGCCCGTGCTGCTCGGCTCGGTGAAGTCCAACATCGGCCACACCCAGATGGCCTCCGGAGTCGCCAGCGTCATCAAGCTGGTCCACGCTCTCAACGAGGGCGTCGTCCCCAAGTCGCTGCACATCGACGAGCCGTCCACCCACGTCGACTGGTCCTCCGGCGCCATCCAACTGCTCACCGAGCGCACCGAGTGGCCCGAGACCGGCCGTCCGCGCCGCGCCGCCGTGTCGTCCTTCGGCCTCAGCGGCACCAACGCCCACACCGTCCTGGAGCAGGCCCCCGCCGACAGCGCCCCGGCCGCCCCCGAGGACACCCCCGCGCCGCGGGACGCCCTCGTGCCCGTCCTCGTCTCCGGACGCGGCGAGGCGGCCCTGCGCGCCCAGGCCGGAGCGCTGCTCGACCTGCTGGCGCAGCGCCCCGGCGTCCACCCGACCGATCTCGCGTTCTCCCTCGCCACCGCGCGTGCCGCCCTTGAGCACCGTGCCGCCGTCGTCGCCGACGACCACGAAGGACTGGTGCGCGGCCTGACCGCACTGCGCGACGGACTGCCCGGCGCCGGACTGGTCCAGGGCCGCACCGGCCGCGGACGCACCGCCTTCCTGTTCACCGGGCAGGGCAGCCAGCGCCTCGGCATGGGCCGCGAACTCTACGAGCGCCACCCGGTGTTCGCCGACGCCCTGGACGCGGTCCTCGCCAGGATCGACGGCACCACCGAACTCCCCCTGCGCGACGTGCTGTTCGCCGCCGAGGGCGCCGAGGATGCCGCCCTGCTCGACCGCACCGGCTACGCGCAGCCCGCGCTGTTCGCCCTCGAAGTGGCGCTGTTCCGGCTGCTGGAGTCGTGGGGCATCACCCCCGACTACCTGGCCGGCCACTCCGTCGGCGAGATCGCCGCCGCGCACGTCGCCGGCGTCCTCGACCTCGACGACGCGTGCGCCCTGGTGGCCGCCCGAGGCCGGCTCATGCAGGCGCTGCCCGAGGGCGGCGCGATGGTCGCCCTGGAGGCCGCCGAGGACGAGGTGCTGCCGTATCTGGAGGGCCTCGCCGACCAGGTCTCCGTGGCCGCCGTCAACGGGCCCCGGTCCGTCGTCGTCGCCGGCGAGGAGGAGCCCGTGCTCGCCGTCGCCGCGCACTTCGCCGAGCAGGGGCGCCGCACCAAGCGCCTGCGGGTGAGCCATGCCTTCCACTCGCCGCTCATGGAGGCCATGCTGGACGACTTCGCCGCCGTGGCCCGCACGCTGACGTACCACGCGCCGACGATCCCGTTCGTCTCCAACGTGACCGGCGCCCTCGCCACCCCCGAGCAGGTGTGTACCGCCGACTACTGGGTCTCCCACGTCCGCTCCGCCGTGCGCTTCGCCGACGGCATCGGCTGGCTGTCCACCCAGGGCGGCGTCCAGACCTTCCTGGAGCTCGGCCCCGACGGCGTGCTCAGCGGCATGGCCCGCGAGAGCCTCACCGACGCCTCCCGCACGGCGCTGCTGCCCACGCTGCGCGGCGACCGCCCGGAGGAGCAGGCCCTCGTCACCGCCGTCGCCGCGGCCCACACCCACGGCTTCGACGTCGACTGGGCCGCCTGGTTCGAGGGCGGCGGCGCCCGCCGCGTGGCCCTGCCCACCTACGCCTTCCAGCGCGAGCGGTACTGGCCCGACACCACCGCGGCCGGCACCACCACCGCCGCCCCCGGCTCCGCGCTCGACGCCGAGTTCTGGGCCGCGGTGGAACACGCCGACGTCGCGTCGCTCGCCGCCTCCCTCGGCCTGGACGACACGACCGTCACCGCGATGGTCCCGGCGCTCACCGCCTGGCGGCGGCGCCGCGGCGAACAGTCCGCGCTCGACTCCTGGCGCTACCGCGTCACCTGGAAGCCGCGCGGCGGCGCCCCCGCCGCCCCCACGGGACGCTGGCTCGTCCTCGTTCCGGCCGAGCACCGCGACGAGGCCACCGCAGCCTGGGCCGCGGACGTCGAGGCAGCCCTCGCCACCGCCACCGTCCGCGTGGAGGTCACCGGCACCGACCGCGCCGCCCTCGCCGCCCGGCTCACCGAGGCCGCCGACGGGGACACCTTCCAGGGCGTGCTGTCGCTGCTGCCGCTCGCGCCCGGCGACGCCGGACACCCCGGCGCCCCGGCCGCGCTCACCCTCACCGTCACCGCCCTCCAGGCGCTCGGTGACGCCGGCCTCGACGCCCCGCTGTGGAACGTCACCCGGGGAGCCGTCGCCGTCGGCCGCTCCGAGCAGGTCACGGCGCCCGAGCAGGCCGCCGTGTGGGGCCTCGGCCGGGCCGCCGCCCTCGAACTGCCCGCCCGGTTCGGCGGCAGCGTCGACCTCCCGGAGAACCTCGACCCGCAGGCCGCCCGTCGGCTGCGCGGGATCCTGGCCGCCGGCGACGGCGAGGACGCCGTCGCCGTCCGCGCCAGTGGTGTCTTCGTGCGCCGGCTGGCTCACAGCCCCGCCGCCGACACCGTCCGCTCCGCCTTCGACCCGGCGGCGGGCACCGTCCTGATCACCGGTGGCACCGGCGGCATCGGGGGACACGTCGCCCGCCGCCTCGCCCGCGACGGCGCCGCCCACCTGCTGCTCACCAGCCGCCGCGGCCCCGACGCCCCGGGCGCCGCCGAACTCCGCGCCGAACTGGAGGAGCTGGGCGCCCGCGTCACCGTCGCCGCCTGCGACGCCGCCGACCACGACGCGCTCGCCGCACTCCTCGCGGCGGTGCCCGAGGACGCGCCGCTCACCGCCGTCTTCCACACCGCGGGCGTCGTCGACGACCACGTGGTGGACGAGCTGACCCCGGCGAGCTTCGCCACCGTCCTGCACGCCAAGACGGTCGCCGCCCGCCATCTGCACGACCTCACCGCCGGCCACGACCTCGCCGCGTTCGTCCTGTTCTCCTCGACCGCCGGCCTCATCGGCGCCGCCGGACAGGGCAACTACGCCGCCGCAAACGCCCAGCTCGACGCCCTCGCCGAGCAGCGCCGCGCCCAGGGCCTGCCCGCCCTGTCCGTGGCCTGGGGACCCTGGGCCGGCTCCGGCATGGTCGCCGACGCCGCCGAGATCGCCGCTCGTGTACGCCGCGGCGGATTCGAACCGCTCGACCCCCCCTCCGGCGTCGCCGCGCTGCTGCGCGCCGTCGACAACGGCGACACCACGGTCGCCATCGCCGACATCGACTGGGAACGCTTCCTGCGCGCCTTCGCGGCGGCCCGCTCGCTGCCGCTCGTCGCCGACCTCCCGGAGACGGCCGGCGCCACCGCTCCGGCGGCGGCCACCGCCACCGCGTCCGGCCTGCGGCAGCGACTCGCCGACATGCTCGCCGAGGAGCGCGCCGGACACGTCCTCGACCTGCTGCGCACGCAGGTGGCGGCCGTCCTCGGCCACGCCGACGCCCGCACCGTCGACGACGACCTGGCCTTCCGTGACCTCGGCTTCGACTCGCTCACCGTCCTGGAGCTGCGCAACGCGCTCAACGCCATCACCGGCCTGAGCCTGCCCGCCTCCCTCGTCTACGACCAGCCCACGCCGCGCGAGATGGCGGACTTCCTGCTCGCCGAACTCCTCGGCACGCTCCCGGAGTCCACCGCCCACGCCGTCGCCACCCGGGCCGTCGACGACGACCCGATCGCGGTCGTCGGCCTCGCCTGCCGCTTCCCCGGCGGCGTCACCACGCCCGAGGAGATGTGGCGGCTGCTCGCGGAGGGCCGCGACGGCATCACCCGCTTCCCCGACGACCGCGACTGGGACATGGCGGCGCTCGGCGCCGGCGCCTCCGACACGCTGCACGGCGGATTCCTCGCCGGGGTCGCCGACTTCGACGCCCGCTTCTTCGGCATCTCGCCCCGCGAGGCGCTCGCCATGGACCCGCAGCAGCGGCTGCTCCTGGAGACCACCTGGGAGGCCCTGGAGCGGGCCGGCATCGACCCGGCCGCGCTGCGCGGCTCCACCACCGGTGTCTTCGTCGGCACCAATGGCCAGGACTACCCGAACCTGCTGCGCCGCTCGGCCTCGGACGTCGCCGGCTACGTCGCCACCGGCAACACCGCCAGCGTGATGTCCGGCCGCCTCTCCTACGCCCTCGGCCTGGAGGGCCCCGCGGTCACCGTCGACACCGCCTGCTCCTCCTCCCTGGTCGCCCTGCACTGGGCGGGCCGCGCGCTGAGCGCCGGCGAGTGCGACCTCGTCGTCGCGGGCGGCGTCTCGGTGATGTCGACCCCCGACTCCTTCGTCGAGTTCAGCACCCAGGGCGGCCTGGCCCCCGACGGCCACTGCAAGCCGTTCTCCGACGACGCCGACGGCACCGCCTGGTCCGAGGGCGTCGGCATCCTGGTCCTGGAACGGCTCTCCGACGCGATCCGCAACGGCCACGAGGTCCGCGGGATCATCCGCGGCACCGCCGTCAACCAGGACGGCGCCTCCAACGGACTGACCGCCCCCAACGGCCCGTCGCAGCAGCGCGTCATCCGCCAGGCACTCGCGGACGCCCGCCTCGCGCCGTCCGACATCGACGCGGTCGAGGCGCACGGCACCGGCACCACCCTCGGCGACCCGATCGAGGCCCAGGCCCTGCTGAACACCTACGGCCGGGACCGGGACGCCGAGCAGCCGCTGCTCCTTGGCACCGTCAAGTCGAACATCGGCCACACCCAGGCCGCCGCGGGCGTCGCCGGCGTCATCAAGATGCTGCTGGCGATCCAGCACGGCACCCTGCCGCGCACCCTGCACGTCACCAGCCCCACCAGCCACGTCGACTGGAGCGGCGGCGCCGTGTCGCTGCTCACCGAGGAACGCGACTGGCCCGAGACCGGACGGCCAAGGCGCGCCGGTGTCTCCGCCTTCGGCGTCAGCGGCACCAACGCGCACGTCATCGTGGAGCAGGCTCCCACCGACGAGCCCGCCCCCGCCCCCGCCCCCGCCGTCACCACCGTTCCGTGGATCGTCTCCGGCCGCAGCCGCGAGGCCCTCCAGGACCAGGTCGACCGGCTCACCGCGTACGCCGCCGCCCACCCGGAGCTCTCCCCGCTGGACGTCGGCCGCTCCCTGGCCACCGACCGCACCCTGTTCCCGCACCGCGCCGTGCTGCTCGCCGGCCCCGACGGGGTGCGCGAGACGGCCCGCGCGGTCGCGTCCCGCACCCCCGGCCGTACCGCCTTCCTGTTCTCCGGCCAGGGCGCCCAGCGCGCCATGATGGGCCACGGCCTGTACGAGCGGTTCCCGGCGTTCGCCGACGCGCTGGACACGGTCCTCGCCCAGTTCGACACCGCGCTGGACTTCCCGCTGCGCCAGGTCCTGTTCGCCGGGCCGGACACGCCCGACGCCGCGCTCCTGGACCAGACCGGCTGGACCCAGCCCGCGCTGTTCGCCGTCGAGGTCGCCCTCTACCGCCTCCTGGAGTCATGGGGCCTGACCCCCGACCACGTCGCCGGCCACTCCATCGGTGAGATCGCCGCGGCGCATGTCGCCGGTGTGTTCTCGCTGGAGGACGCCTGCCGACTGGTGGCGGCCCGCGCCTCCCTGATGCAGGAGCTGCCGCGGGGCGGTGCCATGCTCGCGGTGCGCGCCACCGAGGGGGAGGTGCTCCCGCATCTGACGGAGCGGGTGTCGATCGCCGCGGTCAACGGGCCGTCGTCGGTGGTCGTCGCCGGTGACGAGGACGCGGTCGCCGCGATCGCCGCGCACTTCGAGGCGCAGGACCGCAGGACCACCCGGCTCAAGGTGAGCCACGCCTTCCACTCGCCGCTCATGGACCCGATGCTCACCGCCTTCGCCCGGGTCGCGGAGTCCCTCACCTACCACGAGCCCCGCACCCCCCTGGTCTCCACCGTGACCGGCGCCCCCGCCGGAGCCGAACTCCTCACCCCCGGCTACTGGGTGCGGCACGTCCGCGAGGCCGTCCGGTTCGCCGACGGCGTGCGGACCCTGCGCGAGGCCGGCGTCACCGCCTTCGTCGAGATCGGCCCGGACGGCCGGCTCACCGCCGCCGCCCAGCAGACCCTGGACGCGTCCGCCGACGAGGCACCCGCCACCGTCGTCCCGCTGCAGCGCCGCGACCGCGCCGAGGAGACGACCCTCCTGGAAGGGCTGGCCACCCTGCACACCCAGGGCGCCGGACCCGACTGGACCGCCTGGTTCGCCGGCGCCGGCGGACACCGCGTCGAGCTGCCGACGTACGCCTTCCAGCGCGAGCGCTACTGGCCCGAGCCCGCCGCGCCCGGTACCACCGGCACGCCGGACCTCGTCGACGCCGCCTTCTGGGCCGCCGTCGAGCGGGAGGACCTGGAGAGCCTCACGGCCTCCCTGGGCCTGGACGGCGACACCGTCACCACGATGGTGCCCGCGCTGTCGGCCTGGCGCCGCCGCAACGACGCCCGCTCCACCGCCCGCGACTGCCGCTACCACGAGAGCTGGACCCCGCTCGGCACCCCGGAGCGATCCGCGCCGGTCGGCCGCGTCCTGGCCCTCGTGCCCGCCGAGCACGCCGGCGCCGACTGGGCGGAGACCCTCGTCGCCGCCCTGGGCGCCGACCCGCTCGTCGTCGACGGCGCCTCCGGCTCCCTCGCCCGGGAACTCGACGACCTCGACCCGGCTGGCTGGACCCTGGTCGTCTCCCTGCTCGCCGCGGGCACCGGCACCCTGCCGGCGCCCGACGCCGCACCGGCCGCCGTCCTGGAGGCCCTGCGGGCCGCCGGCGTCGACGCCCCGCTGTGGTGCGTCACCCGCGGCGCCGTCTCCGTCGCCGGGGAGGCACCCGCCGCCGTCGGCCAGGCCGCCCTGTGGGGCATGGGCCGGGTCGCCGCGCTGGAGCACCCCGAGCGCTTCGGCGGTCTCGCCGACCTCGCGCCCGACGCCGACGCCGCCACCGCGGGCCTGCTCGCCGCCCACCTGGCCGAGCCCGGTACCGAGGACCAGATCGCCGTCCGCGCCGGCGGTCTTCTCGGCCGCCGCCTCGTGCGCACCGCCGTCGCCCCCGGCGACGCCGGATGGCGCCCGCACGGCACCGTCCTCGTCGTCGGCGGCACCCGCACCATGGGTGCCCGCGCCGCCCGCTGGCTCGCCCGCGAGGGTGCCGCCCGCCTGGTGCTGACCACCTCGCCCGCCGTCGGCGCCACCGACACCGATGAGCTGCGCGCCGAACTCGCCCGGCTCGGCGCCGAGGTCACCGTCGCGCCGTACGACACCGGCGACCGGGACGCGGCCGCCGCACTCCTGCGCGGCCTGACCGACCTCACCGCGGTCGTGTACGCCGACGACGCCCCGACGGACGGCCTGGCCGCCGCCCTCGCCCCGGTGGACACCCTCGCCGAGGCCGTCGCCGGCCGCGCCCTGGACGCGTTCGTTCTCTTCGGCTCCATCGCCGGGGTCTGGGGCGTGCGCGGCCGGTCCGACGAGGCCGCGGGCGGAGCCTACGTCGACGCCCTGGCCCGCGCCCTGCGCGCCGACGGGACGCCCGCGCTGGCCGTCTCCTGGGGCGCCTGGGCCGAGCTGGCCGACCCGTCGACCACCGCCCATCTGCGGATGAACGGGCTGCCGGTGATGGACGCCGACGCCGCCCTGACCGCGCTGGCCGGTGCCGTCGCCGACGGCTCCGCCGCGGTCACCGTCGCCGACGTCCGCTGGGACACCTTCGCCCCGGCGCACCACGAGGCCCGGCCCACCGCGCTGTTCGACGGCCTGCCCGAGGCCAGGACCGCCCTCGCTGGCACGGACCGCGCCCCTACCGAGGGGGCCGCCGCCCCCGACGGCTACGGCCAGTGGCTCCTGGAGCAGCCCGCCGCCGACCGGGACGACATCCTGCTCGCCCTCGTCGGCGAGAAGGCCGCCCTGGTCCTCGGCCACGCGGACACCGCGCCCGTCGAACCCGACCTGCCCTTCCGGGACCTCGGCTTCGACTCGCTGACCGCCGTCGACCTGCGCAACCAGCTCACCGCGGCCACCGGCGTCACCCTGCCCGCGACCCTGGTCTTCGACCACCCCAACCCGGCGGCGCTCGCCGCGCACCTGCGCACCGAACTGCTCGGCGGCGCCACGGACATGGCCGCCCCGGTGGCCGCGCCCGTCGTGACCGGCGACGACCCGGTCGTCATCGTCGGCATGGCCTGCCGCTACCCCGGCGGTGTCAACTCGCCCGAGGACCTGTGGCAGCTCCTCGTCGACGAGGCCGACGCCGTCGGCGACTTCCCGACCGACCGCGGCTGGGACCTCGACGCCCTCGCCGGCGACGGCCCGGGCCGCAGCGCCACCGACCAGGGCGGATTCCTCTACGACGCCACCGACTTCGACCCCGGACTGTTCGCCATCTCGCCGCGCGAGGCCATGGTCATGGACCCGCAGCAGCGGATCCTCCTCGAGGCGTCCTGGGAGGCCCTGGAGCGGGCCGGCATCGACCCGGCGGCCCTGCGGGGCAGCGGCACCACCGGCGTCTTCGTCGGCGGCGGCTCCGGCGACTACCGGCCGCCGGCCGAGTACGGCCAGTGGCAGACCGCCCAGTCCGCCAGCCTCCTGTCCGGCCGCCTCGCCTACACCTTCGGCATCCAGGGCCCCACGGTGTCCGTCGACACCGCCTGCTCCTCCTCCCTGGTCGCCCTGCACCTGGCCGCCCAGGCCGTGCGCTCGGGCGAGTGCTCGATCGCCCTGGCCGGCGGTGTCACCGTGATGGCCACCCCGGTCGGCTTCGTCGAGTTCAGCGCCCAGGGCGCGCTGTCGCCCGACGGCCGCTGCCGCGCCTTCTCCGAGGACGCGAACGGCACCGGCTGGTCGGAGGGTGTCGGCATGCTCGTCGTCGAGCGCCTCTCCGACGCCCGGCGCAACGGCCACCGCGTGCTCGCCGTGCTGCGCGGCTCCGCCATCAACCAGGACGGCGCCTCCAACGGCCTGACCGCGCCCAGCGGCCCCGCCCAGCAGCGCGTCATCCGACAGGCCCTCGCCAACGCCCGGCTGGAGAGCGCCGACGTCGACGCCGTCGAGGCGCACGGCACCGGCACCAGGCTCGGCGACCCGATCGAGGCGCAGGCCCTGCTGGCCACCTACGGCCAGGACCGCGAACGGCCCGTCCTTGTCGGCTCCCTGAAGGCCAACATCGGCCACGCGCAGGCCGCGTCCGGCGTCGGTGGCGTCATCAAGATGGTGCTCGCCATGCGGCACGGTCTGCTGCCGCGCTCGCCGTACGCCGAGAACCGCTCCTCGCACGTCGACTGGACCGCGGGCAACGCGCGCCTGCTCACCGAGCTGACCCCCTGGCCCGAGTCCGAGCGGGTGCGCCGGGCCGCCGTCTCCTCCTTCGGGGCCAGCGGCACCAACGCCCACCTGATCCTGGAGCAGCCGGAACCCGTCAAGCAGCCCCCGCAGCCGGCCCGGCCCGCCGCCGACGGCTCGCCCGTTCCCGTCCTGCTGTCCGGCCGCTCGCAGAACGCGCTGCGCGCCCAGGCCCGCAAGCTCCTGGCCCATGTGGCGGGACACCCCGAGGAGACGGTCACCGACCTGGCCCGCACCCTGGCCACCACCCGCGCCGTCTTCGAACACCGGGCCGCGGTCACCGCCGCCGACCGGGACGCGCTGCTCGCCGGACTCACCGCCGTCGCGGAGGGCACCACCGCCGCGCACGTCGTCGAGCACCACGTGGAGCGCACCGGCAAGCACGCCGTGCTCTTCTCCGGCCAGGGCTCCCAGCAACTCGGCATGGGCCGGGACCTGTACGAGCGGTTCCCGGCGTTCGCCGAGGCGTTCGACGCGGTCCTCGCCCGGCTCGACGGCCACCTCGGCGCCCCGCTGCGGGAGATCGTCTGGCACGGCGACCAGGAGACCCTGAACGAGACCGGGCACACCCAGCCCGCGCTGTTCGCCTTCGAGGTCGCCCTGTACCGCCTGGTGGAGTCCTGGGGCGTGACGCCGGACTTCGTCGCCGGCCACTCCGTCGGCGAGATCGCCGCCGCCCACGTCGCGGGCGTCCTCTCCCTGGACGACGCCTGCCGGCTGGTCGCCGCACGGGCCCGCCTGATGCAGGAACTCCCGCGTGGCGGCGCCATGGTCGCGGTCGAGGCCACCGAGCAGGAGGTCGCCGCCGAACTCACCGACGCGGTGTCGATCGCCGCGGTCAACGGCCCCACCTCCGTGGTGCTCGCCGGTGCGGAGGACCCGGTGCTCGCCCTGGCCGCCGTCCTCACCGAGCGGGGCCGCCGCACCACCCGCCTCAAGGTCAGCCACGCCTTCCACTCGGCGCTGATGGATCCGATGCTCGCCGAGTTCCGCAAGGTCGCCGAGAGCCTGCGCTACGAGGCACCCCGCATCGCCGTCGTGTCGAACCTGACCGGCGACGTGGCGGGCGCCGAGGAACTGTGCAGCGCCGACTACTGGGTGCGCCATGTGCGCGGCACCGTCCGGTTCGCCGACGGCGTCACCGCACTGGCCGGCCGGGGCGTCCGCGTCTTCCTCGAACTCGGCCCCGACGCGGTGCTGTCCGCGCTCGCCGAGCAGAGCGCCCCGGACACCGTCGCCATCCCCGCGCAGCGCCGCAACCGCGACGAGGTGGAGACCCTGGTCGCCGCCCTCGGCCGGCTGCACGCGCACGCCGCCGGACCCCGCTGGGACGCCTTCTTCGACGCCGCCCCCGGCTCCTGGCTGGACCTGCCGACGTACGCCTTCCAGCGCGGCCGGTTCTGGCCGGACACCCTGCCCGCCACCGCGCAGGGCGGCGGGTCCGCCGGAGAGGCCGACCGCACCGACACCGCCTTCTGGGACGCCGTCGCACAGGAGGACTTCGGCTCGCTCGAGTCCGTCCTCGACGTCGAGGGCGACGCCCTGTCCAAGGTGCTGCCGGCGCTGCTCGACTGGCGCCGCCGCAATTCCGAGAAGACCCGGCTCGACAGCTGGCGCCACCGCATCGTCTGGAAGCGTCTGACCGGTGCGGCGATGGCCCACCGCAAGCCGCTCACCGGCACCTGGCTGGCCGTCGTCCCCGAGGGCCTCGGCGAGGACCCGTGGGTCACGACCGCGCTGGACGCCCTCGGCACCCGGGTGGTGCGCGCCGAGGCCGGCGGCGCCGACCGGGACGCCATGACCGCCACGCTGCGCGAGGCCGCCGGGGAGGGCACCCGCTTCGCCGGCGTCGTCTCCCTGCTCGCCCTGCGCGAGACCGTGCACGGTGACGTGCCGGAGGGCGTCGCCCTCACCGGCACGCTGCTCCAGGCACTCGGCGACGCCGGGATCGAGGCCCCGTTGTGGTGCGTCACCCGCAGCGCCGTGTCAGCCAACCGCACCGACCGCCCGCGCCGGCCGCTCCAGGCCGCCGTGTGGGGCCTGGGCCGGGTGGCCGCGCTGGAGTACCCGGACCGCTGGGGCGGCCTGGTGGACCTGCCGGAGCGCGCCGACGAGCGGGCCGCCGCCGGACTCGGCGCCGTCCTCGCCGGACTCGACGGGGAGGACCAGGTCGCCGTGCGCGGCTCCGCCGTCCTCGCCCGTCGCCTCGTGCCGGCCCCGGACCGCGGGCAGAGCGGCGCCTGGGACCCGACCGGCACCGTGCTGATCACCGGCGGCACCGGCGCCCTCGGCGCCCATGTGGCCCGCCGCCTGGCCAAGGACGGCGTCCAGCACCTGGTGCTGCTCGGCCGCCGCGGCCCCGAGGCGCCCGGCGCCACCGCCCTGCGCGACGAACTGCAGGCGCTCGGCACCGGCGTCACCCTCGCCGCCTGCGACGCCGCCGAACGTGACCAGCTGGCCGCGGTGCTCGACGCGATCCCGGCCGACCGGCCGCTGACCGCGGTCATCCACGCGGCGGGCGTCCTGGACGACGGCGTCATCGACCGGCTCACCCCGGAGCGGTACCAGCAGGTGTTCCGCGCGAAGGTGACCTCGGCGCTGCTGCTCGACGAGCTGACCCGCGACCTCGACCTCGCCGCGTTCGTCCTGTTCTCGTCCGCCTCCTCCGCGGTCGGCAACCCCGGCCAGGCCAACTACGCGGCGGCCAACGCGGTCCTGGACGCCCTCGCCGAGGCCCGCCGGGCGCGGAACCTGCCCGCGACCTCCGTGTCCTGGGGCGCCTGGGGCGGCGGCGGCATGGCCGACGGCCACGGCGCGGACGACGCGGCCCGCCGGGCCGGCGTCGCCGCCATGGACCCGGACCTCGCCGTGGAGTCGCTGCTGCGGCTGGTCACCGGCAAGGAACCGACCGCGGTGGTCGCCGAGGTCGCCCTCGACCGGTTCGCCTCCGCCTTCGGCGGCACCCGGCCGAGCGCTCTGCTGCGGGAGTTCCCCGGCTACCGGGAGACCGTCGCCGCCGCGGCGCCCGAGTCCCCGGAGGGCACCCTCGCCGACCGGCTGGCGGGCATGCCGCCGACCCGCCGCCTCGACACCGTCGTGGACCTGGTGCGCACCCGTGCCGCGCAGGTCCTCGGCTACCCGGACACCGGCGCCGTCGGCGCCGAACGGTCCTTCCGGGACCTCGGGGTGGACTCACTCGGCGCGGTCGAGCTACGCAACCAACTCGGCGCCGCGACCGGTCTGAGCCTGCCCGCGACGCTGGTCTTCGACCACCCGACGCCGCTGGCACTGGGTGAGTTCGTCCTCGACCGGCTCGTCCCCGACGAGCCGGCCGAGTCCGACGAGGAGGCCGAGATCAGGGCCGTACTGGCCTCCGTACCGCTCGACCGGCTGCGCGAGATCGGTGTCCTGGAGCCCCTGCTCCAGCTCGCCGGGCGCGGCGGTGGCGACGACGAAGACGACGAGTCGGTCGACTCGATGACAGTGGCAGACCTGGTGCGGGCCGCGCTGGGCGGCCAGTCCGACCTGTAGCGCGAAGTGATGGAGCAGAGATGAACGCCCCCGCTGAGAACGTAGTCGAGGCACTGCGCGCCGCGGTCAAGGAGACCGAGCGGCTGCGGCGCCGCAACCGGACGATCGTGGCCGCCGCCCGGGAGCCGATCGCCGTGGTCGGCATGGGCTGCCGCTTCCCCGGCGGCGTCGACTCCCCGCAGGCCCTGTGGGAGATGGTCGCCGGCGGCACCGACGTGATCTCCGAGTTCCCGGACGACCGCGGCTGGGACCTGGAGGCGCTGCGCAACGGCGGCGTCGACGACCGGGACACCTTGGTGAGCCAGCGCGGCGGGTTCCTCGACTCCATCGCCGATTTCGACCCCGGCTTCTTCGGGATCTCGCCGCGCGAGGCGGTCACCATGGACCCGCAGCAGCGGCTGCTCCTGGAGACGTCCTGGGAGGCGATCGAGCGTGCCCGCATCGACGCCACCGGTCTGCGCGGCACCCGCACCGGCACGTTCATCGGCACCAACGGACAGGACTACGCCTACCTGCTGGTGCGGTCCCTCGACGACGCCACCGGCGACGTCGGCACCGGCATCGCCGCCAGCGCCGTCTCCGGCCGGCTGTCGTACACCTTCGGCCTGGAGGGGCCGGCGATCACCGTCGACACCGCCTGCTCCTCCTCGCTGGTCGCGCTGCACCTCGCCGTGCAGTCGCTGCGCAACGACGAGTGCAGCCTGGCGCTGGCCGGCGGTGTCAACGTGATGTCGACGCCGGGATCCCTGGTCGAGTTCAGCCGGCAGGGCGGTCTCGCGCAGGACGGTCGCTGCAAGGCGTTCGCCGACTCCGCCGACGGCACCGGCTGGTCGGAGGGCGCGGCCGTGCTCGTCCTGGAGCGCCTGTCCGACGCCCAGAGCAACGGCCACCCCGTGCTCGCCGTCATCCGCGGCTCCGCCGTCAACCAGGACGGCGCCTCCAACGGCTTCACCGCCCCCAACGGCCCCTCCCAGCAGCGCGTCATCACGCAGGCCCTCTCCAACGCGGGCCTGAACGCCGGCGACGTCGACGTGGTCGAGGCGCACGGCACCGGCACCCCGCTCGGCGACCCCATCGAGGCCCAGAGCATCCTCGCCACCTACGGCCAGGACCGTGAACAGCCCCTGCTGCTCGGCTCGATCAAGTCGAACATGGGCCACACCCAGGCCGCGTCCGGCGTCGCCGGGATCATGAAGATGGTCATGGCGATGCGCAACGGGGTGCTGCCGAAGACCCTGCACGTCGACCGGCCCTCCACCCACGTCGACTGGATGGCGGGCCAGGTCGAGCTGCTCACCGAGAACCGCCCCTGGCCCACCGCGCCCGACCGCCCCCGCCGTTCCGGCGTCTCCTCCTTCGGCGTCAGCGGCACCAACGCGCACGTCATCGTCGAGCAGGCGCCCGACGTCCCCGCCGGCCAGCCGGAAGAGGCTCCGGCCGCCCCCCGCACCGCCGGCGTCCTGCCCTGGGTGCTCTCGGCGCGCTCCGCCGCCGCCCTGCGCGAGCAGGCCGCCGCCCTCCTCGCCCACCTGGACACCACCGGCGCTCCCGGCGCACTGGACACCGCGTACTCGCTGGCCACCACCCGCGCGGCCCTGGAGCACCGGCTCGCCGTCGTCACCGACGCGGACGGCACCGCCGGCCGCGACGCGCTCACCTCCTGGCTGGCGGGCGATCCCGCCCCCGACGCCCACGAGGGCCAGGCCGTCGGCCGTACCCGAAGCGCCTTCCTGTTCTCCGGGCAGGGCGCCCAGCGCCTCGGCATGGGCCGTGAACTCCACGCCCGTTTCCCGGCGTTCGCCGAAGCCCTGGACCGTATCCTGGACCTGCTCGACGAGGAACTCGGCGTCTCCCTCGCCGACATCGTCTGGGGGGACGAGGAAGGCCCGCTGAACGAGACGGGCTTCACCCAGCCCGCACTCTTCGCCATCGAGGTCGCCCTCTACCGCCTGGTGGAGTCCTGGGGCGTCACCCCCGACTTCGTCGCCGGCCACTCCATCGGCGAGATCGCCGCCGCGCATGTCGCCGGGGTGTTCTCGCTGGCGGACGCCTGTCGGCTGGTCGTCGCGCGTGCCGGTCTGATGCAGGCGCTGCCGCGTGGCGGTGCCATGGTCGCCGTGGAGGCGACCGAGGACGAGGTGCTGCCGCTGCTCGGCGAGGGCGTCGCCGTCGCCGCGATCAACGGCCCGACCTCTGTTGTCGTCTCCGGTGAGGAGGAGGCCACCCTCGCAGTCGCGGAGCAGCTTGCCGCGCAGGGCCGCCGCACCAGCCGCTTGCGCGTCAGCCACGCGTTCCACTCGCCGCTGATGGACCCGATGCTGGAGGACTTCCGGGCGGTTGCTGAGACGATCTCGTACGACGAGCCGCGGATCCCGGTCGTCTCCAACCTGACCGGCACGGTCGCCGCCGACGGGCAGTTGACCGACCCGGAGTACTGGGTGCGTCATGTCCGTGAGGCCGTCCGGTTCGCCGACGGCGTCCGCACGCTCGCCGAGGCCGGCGCCGACGTCCTGCTCGAACTCGGCCCCGACGGCGTACTGGCCGCCCTGGCCCAGCAGTCCGCCACCGCCGTCACCATCCCGGTCCTGCGCAAGGACCGCCCCGAGGAGCACAGCGCCGTCACCGCGCTGGCCCGGCTGCACACGGCCGGCGTCACCGTCGACTGGGCGGCCTTCCACGACGGCACCGGCGCCCACACCACCGAACTGCCCACCTACGCCTTCCAGCACGAGCGCTACTGGCCCAAGGTGACCCCGACCGCCGTCGACGCCACCGGTCTCGGCCTCGCCTCCACCGACCACCCGCTGCTCGGCGCCGCGATGTCGGTGGCCGGATCCGACGTACTCCTGCTGACCGGCACCCTGTCGCTCGCCACCCACCCGTGGCTCGCCGACCACAGCGTCGGCGGCACGGTCCTCTTCCCGGGCACCGGATTCCTGGAGCTGGCCGTCCGCGCCGCCGATCAGGCCGGCTGCGACCGGGTCGAGGAACTGACCATCGCCACGCCGCTGGTGCTTCCCGCCACGGGCGCCGTGCAGATGCAGATCTCCGTCGGCGCCGCCGACGAGAACGGCCACCGCGAGCTGCGCTTCTTCACCCGGCCCGGCGAGGACCAGGACACCGACTGGACCCGGCACGCCACCGGCCGCATCGGCTCCGGCGAGCACGTCCTCGGCTTCGACACCACCGTGTGGCCGCCGCGTGACGCCGAGGCCGTCGACATCGAGGGGCTGTTCGACCGTTTCGCCTCGGACGGCCTGGAGTACGGTCCGGTCTTCCGCGGGCTGCGCGCCGTATGGCGGCAGGACGACACGGTCTACGCCGAGGTCGAACTGCCCGACTCGGTCGAGGACTCCGATGCCTTCGGCCTGCACCCGGCGCTTCTGCACGCTGCCCTGCACGGCACCGTCTTCCTCTCCGACGACAGCAGTCTGCTGCCGTTCGCCTGGAACGGCGTGTCCCTGCACGCGGACGGGGCGAGCACCTTGCGGGTGCGGATCGCCTCGTGCGGTGAGAACGCGGTGCAGATCGCGGCGGTCGACCCGGCGGGTCAGCCGGTCGTCTCCGTGGAGTCGCTGACGCTGCGCACCGCGGACGCGGGAGCCGGTGCCCAGCCGCGCCGTGACGACGCCAACTCGCTGTTCCGCATCGACTGGACGCCTCGTACGGTCGCCGCCCCGGCTGCTCCTGCCACCTGGGCGGTGCTGGGTGAGGACCCGTTCGGCCTGACCGCTGTGCTCGCGGCGGACTCCGAGGCGGTCGCGGGCGTGCATGCTCCGGCTGCGACGCTTGAGGAGTTGGCTGCCCGGAGTGGCGCCGTTCCGGACATGGTCGCGGTGACGGTCCGTGGCGACATCGATCAACGACCCGGAGACGCCCATGAGTTGGTCCGTGAGGTGCTTGCTCTGGTGCAGGGGTGGCTGGCCGAGCCGGCCTTTGCCTCCTCCCGGCTGGTCGTGATCAGCCGCAGCGCTGTCGCCGACGGCGAGCGTGGCCCGCTCGATCTGGCCGCCGCCCCTGTGTGGGGTCTGGTGCGTTCCGCCCAGTCCGAGAACCCGGGCCGGCTGCTGCTCGCCGATGTCGATGACACGCCTGACTCGCTGGCCCGACTGCCGCTGCTGGCAGGGCTGTTCGACGCGGAGGAGCCGCAGGCCGTCGTCCGCGACGGCACTGTCCGCGTCGGTCGGCTCGCCCGGCTGGAATCCGGTGACTCTGCCGTTCGGCCCCTGGATGACGAGGGCACTGTCCTGGTCACCGGTGGTACTGGTGGTCTCGCTTCCGAGCTGGCCCGTCACCTGGTCGCCGAGCACGGCGTCAAGCATCTGCTGCTGACGAGCCGCCGCGGTCCTGACGCCCCCGGTGCCTCCGATCTCGTACAGGCGCTGGCCGATCTCGGTGCCGAGGCCAGGGTCGCCGCGTGCGACGTCGCCGACCGTGACGCGCTCGCCGCGCTGCTCGACTCCGTACCGGCCGGGCACCCGCTGACTGCCGTGGTGCACACGGCCGGCGTCCTCGACGACGGCATCCTCGCCTCCCTCACCCCCGACCGCCTCGACTCCGTGCTGCGGCCGAAGGTCGACGCCGCCTGGCACCTGCACGACCTCACCCGTGACCTCGGTCTGGCCGCCTTCGTCCTGTACTCCTCGACGGCCGGTGTCATGGGCAGCCCCGGGCAGGCCAACTACGCGGCGGGCAACAGCTTCCTGGACGCCCTCGCGGCTCACCGCCAGGCCCTCGGCCTGCCCGCCACCTCGCTCGCTTGGGGCGCGTGGGAGCAAGGCGTCGGCATGACGGGCCAGTTGAGTGGCCAGGACGCACGCCGGATCAGTGACGCCGGTGGGATGCCGCTGCTGTCCGTCGAGCGGGGCCTGGCCCTGTACGACGCCGCCATGCACGCCGACGAGCCGCTCGTGGTGCCGCTCGGTCTGGGCGGCGGCGGTCCGTTGCCCGCCGGTGTCGGTGTCCCCGCGATCCTGCGCGGACTGGTCCGTACCGGTGGGCGTCGGGCCCGGGCGGCCACCGCCGCGGTCGCCCGCGCCGGACTGGCCGAGCGTCTCGCCGTTCTGCCCGAGGAGCAGCGTCGGCCGTTCGTCGTCGATCTGGTGCGTGCCGAGGCCGCCGCGGTCCTCGGGCACGGTTCCGCGGATGCCGTGGACGCCCGCCGCGAGTTCCGCGGTCTCGGCTTCGACTCGCTCACCGCGATCGAGCTGCGCAACCGGCTCGGCAGGGCAACCGGTCTCACCCTCCCTGCCACGCTCGTCTTCGACTACCCGACGCCCGAGCGGCTCGCCGACCATCTCCTGGACGAACTGCTCGGCGCCGATGCCATTGAGGTCTTCGCCGTTCCGGAGACCGCCGCCAAGGTGACGGACGATCCTGTCGTCATCGTCGGGATGGGCTGCCGCTTCCCGGGCGGTGTCGGGTCGCCCGAGGACCTGTGGGACCTCCTGGCGTCCGGAACCGACGCCATCACCGGCTTCCCCGCCGACCGTGAGTGGGAGTCGTCGCCGCTCGTCGGCGGTGAGACCGGTGGTGTGTCCGGGCGGGGCGGATTCCTGAGCGACATCGCCGGCTTCGACGCCGGGTTCTTCGGGATCTCACCGCGCGAGGCCCTGGCCATGGACCCGCAGCAGCGCATCCTGCTCGAAGTCACCTGGGAGGCCATCGAGCGCGCCGGCGTCGACCCGGCCGGCCTGCGTGGAAGCCGTACGGGTGTCTTCATGGGCGTCAACGGACAGGACTACTCCAGTCTGGTCATGGGGTCCCACGACGACGTCGCGGGCCACGCCACCGCCGGCCTCGCGGTCAGTGTGGTTTCCGGTCGCCTCTCCTATGCGCTCGGCCTTGAGGGGCCTGCCCTGTCCGTCGACACGGCCTGCTCCTCGTCGCTGGTGTCCCTGCATCTCGCCGCGCAGGCGCTGCGGGCGGGGGAGTGCAGCCTGGCGCTCGTCGGTGGTGTCACCGTGATGACCACTCCCGCCAACTTCGCCGGGTTCTCCCGGATGGGCGGTCTCGCGCAGGACGGTCGCTGCAAGGCGTTCTCCGACTCCGCCGACGGCACGGGCTGGGCCGAGGGCGCGGCTGTGTTCGTCGTCGAGCGTCTCTCCGACGCCCGTCGCGCGGGACACCGGGTACTTGCCGTGGTGCGTGGCTCCGCCGTCAACCAGGACGGTGCCTCCAACGGCCTCACGGCTCCCAACGGCCCCTCCCAGCAGCGCGTCATCCGGCAGGCGCTGGCCAACGCGGGCCTGAACACGAGTGATGTCGACGCGGTCGAGGCCCATGGCACCGGCACCCCGCTCGGTGACCCGATCGAGGCCCAGGCCCTGCTCGCCACCTACGGCTCCGACCGTGACCCGCAGCAGCCGTTGCTGCTCGGTTCGGTGAAGTCGAACATCGGCCACACCCAGGCCGCGGCCGGTGCCGCCGGACTCGTCAAGATGGTCCTGGCGATGCGCAAGGGCATGCTCCCGCGCACGCTGCACGTCACCGAGCCCTCCTCGCACGTCGACTGGTCTCTGGGTGCCGTGCGGCTGCTCACCGAGAAGACGGTGTGGCCGGAGACGGGACGGGCGCGCCGGGCCGGTGTGTCGTCGTTCGGCATCAGCGGCACCAACGCCCACGTCATTCTCGAGGGCCCTCCCGAGGAGCCGGTGCCCGTGCCGGTTGCCGGCAGGCCGGTGCCCGGCGCGCTGGCTTGGCCCGTCTCGGCGAAGTCCGAGGCCGCGCTCGACGCCCAGGTGGAGCGGCTGCGGGAGTACGCCGACGCGCTGCCCGCGCTCGACACCGCGTACACCCTGGCCACCGGCCGCTCCAGCTTCGAGCACCGGGCCGTCCTGCTCGCCGCCGACGGCAGCCTCACCGAGGTCGCCCGGGGTGTCGCCGAACCGCGCCGCACCGCCTTCCTGTTCTCCGGGCAGGGTGCTCAGCGCCTCGGCATGGGACGTGAACTGCACGCCCGCTTCCCGGTGTTCGCCGAGACCTTCGACTCCGTCGCCGCCCTCCTGGAAACTGAGTACGGTACGTCCGTCCGCGACGTGATGTGGGGCAGTGACGAAGACGCCCTGAACGCCACCGCGTTCACCCAGCCCGCGCTGTTCGCGGTCGAGGTCGCCCTGTTCCGTCTGGTGGAGTCCTGGGGCGTCACCCCGGACTACGTGGCCGGTCACTCGGTCGGTGAGATCGCGGCCGCGCATGTCGCCGGGGTGTTCTCGCTGGAGGACGCCTGTCGGCTGGTCGTCGCGCGTGCCGGTCTGATGCAGGCGTTGCCGCGTGGCGGTGCCATGGTCGCCGTGGAGGCCACCGAGGACGAGGTGCTGCCGCTGCTCACCGAGGGTGTCGCCGTGGCCGCGGTCAACGGCCCGACCTCCGTTGTGGTGTCCGGTGAGGAGAAGGCCACTCTCTCGGTCGCGGAGAAGCTTGCCGAGCGGGGTCGTCGTACCAGCCGTCTGCGGGTGAGCCACGCCTTCCACTCGCCGCTGATGGACCCGATGCTGGAGGAGTTCCGCGCGGTCGCGGAGACGCTCTCGTACGACGAGCCGCGGATCCCGGTCGTCTCCAACCTGACCGGCGAGGTCGCCGCCGCGGGCACGCACACCCACGCCGACTACTGGGTGCGGCACGTCCGTGAGGCCGTCCGGTTCGCCGACGGGGTCCGCGCGCTCGCCGACCGGGGTGTCACCGCCTTCCTGGAGATCGGCCCCGACGGTGTGCTGTCCGCGCTCGCCGCCGCCTCCTTGCCCGACTCCGACGCGGTCGTCGCGCCGGCGCTGCGCAAGGACCGCGACGAGACCGTGTCCGTCCTCGGCGGTGTCGCCCGACTGCATGCCGCCGGTGCCGACGTCGACTGGTCGGCCCACCTGTCCGGCACCGGCGCACGCGTCGTCGAACTGCCCACCTACGCCTTCCAGCACGAGCGTTACTGGCCCAAGCCGGCCCCTGCGGCCCTGGACGCCTCCGGCCTCGGCCTCGCCTCGGCCGACCACCCGCTGCTCGGCGCCGCCATGTCGGTGGCCGGTTCCGACGAACTGCTGCTGACCGGCTCCCTGTCGGCCGCCACTCATCCGTGGCTCGCCGACCACGTCGTCGGCGGCGTGATCTTCTTCCCCGGTACCGGGTTCCTGGAGCTGGCCGTGCGCGCCGCCGACCAGGCGGGCTGCGACCGGGTCGAGGAGCTGATGATCGCCGCGCCGCTGGTGCTGCCCGCCACGGGTGCCGTGCAGGTGCAGATCTCCGTCGGCGCGGCTGACGAGGACGGCTCGCGCGAACTGCGGTTCTTCACCCGGCCCGGCGAGGACTTCGACGCCGAGTGGACTCAGCACGCCACCGGCCGCATAGGCTCGGGTGAGCAGGTCATCGGCTTCGACACCACCGTGTGGCCGCCGCGTGACGCGGAGGCCGTCGACATCGACGGCATGTTCGAGCGCTATGCCTCCGACGGCTTGGAGTACGGCCCGGTCTTCCGTGGACTGCGTGCCGTGTGGCGCCAGGACGACACGGTCTACGCCGAGGTCGCGCTGCCCGACTCCGTCGAGGACGCCGACGCGTTCGGCCTGCACCCGGCACTCTTCGACGCCGCCCTGCACAGCACGGTCTTCCTGTCCGCCGAGGGCGACGACCGCAGTCTGCTGCCGTTCGCCTGGGAGGGCGTGTCCCTGCACGCGGACGGAGCCGCCTCCCTGCGGGTGCGGATCGCCTCCTGCGGTGAGGACGCGGTGCAGATCGCCGCGGTCGACCCGGGAGGCCGGCCGGTCGTCTCCGTGGAGTCGCTGACCCTGCGTGCGGCGGGCCCGGAACCCGGCGCCGAGTCGCGCCGTGATGACGCCAACTCGCTCCTCCGCGTCGACTGGACGCCACGTACGGTCGCTGCCCCGGCTGCTCCCGCCACCTGGGCCGTGCTCGGTGAGGACCCGTTCGGTTTGGCCGCCGTGCTTGCCGCGGACTCCGAGGCGGTCGCGGGCGTGCACGCCCCGGCTGCCACGCTCGATGAGCTGGCCGCCCGGAGCGGAGCCGCGCCGGACATGGTCGCCGTGACGGTGTGTGGCGACGTCGACCGGGGGCCCGAAGCCGCCCATGAGCTGGCCCATGAGGTGCTTGCCCTGGTGCAGCGGTGGCTGGCCGAGCCCGCTTTCGCCTCCGCCCGGCTCGTAGTGGTCACCCGGAACGCCGTCGCCGACGGCGAGCGCGGGCCGCTCGATCTGGCCGCTGCCCCCGTGTGGGGCCTGGTGCGTTCCGCACAGTCCGAGAACCCCGGCCGGCTGCTGCTGGCCGATGTCGACGACACGGCCGAGTCCATGGCCCGACTGCCGCTGCTGGCAGGGCTGTTCGACGCGGAGGAGCCGCAGGCGCAGGTCCGTAAGGGCACTGTCCGCGTCGGCCGGCTCGCCCGGCTGGAGTCCGGTGTCTCGCTCGTTCCGCCGGCCGGGACGCCGTGGCGGTTGGGCAGCCGTGTCAAGGGCAGCCTCGACGGTCTCGCCCTGCTGCCGCACCCGGAGGCTCTGGAGCCGCTGGTGGGCCGGCAGGTGCGCATCGGGATCCGCGCCGCGGGCCTCAACTTCCGCGACGTCCTCAACGCGCTCGGTATGTACCCCGGCGAGGCGGGCCTGTTCGGCTCCGAAGCCGCGGGTGTCGTGACCGAGGTCGGTCCGGACGCCACCGAACTGGCCCCCGGCGACCGGGTCATGGGCATGTTGTTCGGCGGGTTCGGTCCGTCGGGTGCCGCCGACGAGCGTCTGCTGACCCGGATCCCCGACGACTGGTCCTGGGAGACCGCTTCGTCCGTGCCGCTGGTGTTCCTCACCGCTTACTACGCGCTGAAGGATCTCGCCGGGCTGAAGGCGGGGGAGAAGGTCCTGATCCACGCCGGTGCCGGCGGTGTCGGTATGGCGGCGATCCAGATCGCCCGTCACTTCGGTGCGGAGGTCTTCGCGACGGCCAGTGAGGGCAAGTGGGATGTGCTGCGCTCCCTCGGGGTCGCCGACGACCACATCGCCTCCTCGCGCACCCTCGACTTCGAGGCGGCGTTCGCCGAGGTCGCGGGTGAGGAGGGCCTTGATGTCGTCCTGAACGCCCTGGCCGGTGAGTTCGTCGACGCGTCATTGCGGCTGCTCGGTGCGGGCGGCCGGTTCCTGGAGATGGGCAAGACCGATATCCGGGACAGCGGTTCCGCCCCGGACGGCATCAGCTACCAGTCCTTCGACCTGGGCATGGTCGATCCCGACCGCATCCAGCGGATGCTGCTCGACCTCGTCGACCTCTTCGAGCAGGACGTGCTGTCCCCGCTGCCGGTCCGTGCCTGGGACGTCCGTCGCTCTCGTGAGGCCTTCCGCTTCATGAGCATGGCCAAGCACGTCGGCAAGATCGTGCTGACCGTGCCCCGGCCCATGGATCCCGAGGGCACCGTCCTGGTCACCGGTGGTACTGGTGGTCTCGCTTCCGAGCTGGCCCGTCACCTGGTCGCCGAGCACGGCGTCAAGCATCTGCTGCTGACCAGCCGCCGCGGGCCCGATGCCCCCGGTGCCTCCGATCTCGTACAGGCGCTGGCCGATCTCGGTGCCGAGGCCAGGGTCGCCGCGTGTGACGTCGCCGACCGTGACGCTCTCGCCGCGCTGCTCGCCTCCGTCCCGGCCGGGCACTCGCTGACCGCGGTGGTGCACACCGCGGGCGTCCTCGACGACGGCATCCTCGCCTCTCTCACTCCCGATCGCCTCGACACGGTCATGCGGCCGAAGGTCGATGCCGCCTGGCATCTGCACGACCTCACCCGCGACCTCGACCTGGACGCCTTCGTCCTGTACTCCTCGACCTCCGGCGTCTTCGGCAGCCCCGGGCAGGCCAACTACGCCGCGGGCAACAGCTTCCTGGACGCCCTCGCCGCTCACCGCCAGGCCCTCGGCCTGCCCGCCACCTCGCTCGCCTGGAACGCCTGGGAGCAGGGCAGCGGCATGACGAGCGGCCTGAGCGACCAGGACATGCGCCGCATCAACGACAGCAGCGGCATGCCGCTGCTGTCCGTCGAGCGGGGCCTGGCCCTGTACGACGCCGCCACCCTCGCCGACGAACCGCTCGTCGTGCCACTGGGCCTCGGCGGCGGTGGCTCGCTGCCCCCCGGCATGAGCGTCCCCGCGATCCTGCGCGGACTGGTCCGCACCGGCGGCCGCCGGGTCCGGGCCGGCACCGCCGCGGTCGCCCGCGCCGGACTCGCCGAGCGTCTCGCGGGCCTGCCCGAAGAGCAGCGCCTGCCGTTCCTGGTCGACCTGGTGCGTGCCGAGGCCGCCACGGTCCTCGGACACGGTTCCGCCGACGCCGTGGACGCCCGCCGCGAGTTCCGCGGTCTCGGCTTCGACTCGCTCACCGCGATCGAGCTGCGCAACCGGCTCGGCAAGGCCTCCGGCCTCACCCTGACCGCCACCCTCGTCTTCGACTACCCGACACCCCAGCGGCTCGCCGAGCATCTCCTGGACGAACTGCTCGGCGCCGACGCCGCGGAGGCCTTCACCGCCCCCCAGACCGCTGCCGCCGCGTCCGACGACGACCCCGTGGTCATCGTCGGGATGGGCTGCCGCTTCCCTGGCGGTGTCGGGTCGCCCGAGGACCTGTGGGACCTGGTGGCGTCCGGTACCGACGCCATCACCGGCTTCCCCGCCGACCGCGAGTGGGAGTCCTCGACGATCGGCGGCGAGCTGGGCGACCTGTCCGGACAGGGCGGATTCCTGAGCGACATCGCCGACTTCGACGCCGACTTCTTCGGCATCGCGCCGCGCGAGGCCCTGGCCATGGACCCGCAGCAGCGCATCCTGCTCGAAGTCACGTGGGAGGCCGTGGAGCGCGCCGGGCTCGACCCGGCCGCCCTGCGCGGAAGCCGCACCGGCGTCTTCATGGGCGTCAGCGGCCAGGACTACTCCGGTCTGGTCATGCGCTCCCGCGACGACATCGCGAGCCACGCCACCACCGGCCTCGCCGTCAGCGTGGTCTCCGGCCGTCTCGCCTACACGCTCGGCCTGGAGGGCCCCGCCCTCTCGGTCGACACCGCCTGCTCCTCCTCGCTGGTCTCCCTGCACCTCGCCGCGCAGGCACTGCGGGCGGGGGAGTGCACCATGGCGCTGGCCGGCGGCGTCACCGTCATGACCACCCCCGCCAACTTCGCCGGGTTCTCCAAGATGGGCGGTCTCGCCCAGGACGGCCGCTGCAAGGCGTTCTCCGACTCCGCCGACGGCACCGGCTGGTCCGAGGGCGCGGCGGTGCTCGTCCTGGAGCGCCTCTCCGACGCCCGCCGCGCCGGACACCGGGTGCTCGCCGTGGTGCGCGGCACCGCCGTCAACCAGGACGGCGCCTCCAACGGTCTGACCGCCCCCAACGGCCCCTCCCAGCAGCGGGTGATCCGGCAGGCGCTGGCCAACGCGGGCCTGCGGCCCGGCGACGTCGACGCCGTCGAGGCGCACGGCACCGGCACCCCGCTCGGCGACCCGATCGAGGCCCAGGCCCTGATCGCGACCTACGGCTCCGACCGCGACCCGCAGCAGCCGCTGCTGCTCGGTTCGGTGAAGTCCAACATCGGCCACACCCAGTCCGCGGCCGGTGCCGCCGGACTCGTCAAAATGGTCATGGCGATGCGCAAGGGCATGCTCCCGCGCACCCTGCACGTCACCGATCCGTCCTCGCACGTCGACTGGTCCCTCGGCGCCGTCCGGCTGCTCACCGAGGAAGCCTCCTGGCCGGAGACGGGCCGGGTCCGCCGGGCCGGTGTGTCGTCGTTCGGCATCAGCGGCACCAACGCCCACGTCATCCTCGAAGACGCCCTCGAGCCCGCCGCGGACGAGCGCCCCACCGAGGACACCGTGGCCCCCGCCGTCACCCCGTGGGTCGTCTCGGCCCGCTCCGAGCAGGCGCTCGACGCCCAGATGGAGCGGCTGCGCGCCCATGCCGCCGCACACTCGGAGGCGTCCCGCGCCGACATCGGCCTGTCCCTCGTGACGAGCCGGTCCTCCTTCGAGCACCGGGCCGTCCTGCTGGCGGGCCCCGACGGCGTCACCGAGGCCGCGCGCGCCGAAGCCGAACCCCGCACACCGGCGTTCCTGTTCTCCGGGCAGGGCGCCCAGCGCCTCGGCATGGGACGTGAACTCCTCACCCGCTTCCCGGTGTTCGCCCGCGCCCTGGACACCGTGCTGGACCTGCTCGACGCCGAACTCGGCTTCTCCCTGCGGGAGATCATGTGGGGCGACGACCCGGAACAGCTCAACCGCACCCGCTGCACGCAGCCCGCGCTGTTCGCGGTCGAGGTTGCCCTGTTCCGCCTGGTGGAGTCCTGGGGCGTCACCCCGGACTACGTGGCCGGTCACTCGGTCGGTGAGATCGCGGCCGCGCATGTCGCCGGAGTGTTCTCGCTGGAGGACGCCTGCCGGCTGGTCGCCGCACGCGCCCGCCTCATGGACGCGCTGCCCGAGGGCGGCGCCATGGCCGCCGTCGAGGCCACCGAGGACGAGGTCCTGCCGCTGCTCGCCGACGGCGTCGCCGTCGCCGCCGTCAACGGCCCGAACTCCGTGGTCGTCTCCGGCCCCGAGGACGGCGTCGGCCAGGTCATCGCCCGTCTGGAGTCGGCCGGCCGCCGCGTCGCCCGGCTGCGGGTGAGCCACGCCTTCCACTCGGCCCTGATGGAGCCGATGCTGGACGAGTTCCGCACCGTCGCCGAGAGCATCGCCTACGACGAGCCGCGCATCCCCGTCGTGTCCAACCTGACCGGCGAGGTCGCCTCCACGGGCGTGCACACCCACGCCGAATACTGGGTGCGTCATGTCCGCGAGGCCGTGCGGTTCGCCGACGGTGTCCGCGCGCTCGCCGACCGGGGCGTCACGGCCTTCCTGGAGATCGGCCCCGACGGAGTGCTCTCCGCGCTCGCCGCCGCCTCCCTGCCCGACACCGGCACGGTCGTCGTGCCGGCGCTGCGCAAGGACCGCGACGAGACCGTGTCCGTCCTCACCGCCCTGGCCCGGCTGCACACCGCCGGCCTCGACGCCGAGTGGAGCGTCGTCTTCGACGGCACCGGGGCCCGCCGGGTGCCGCTGCCCACGTACGCCTTCCAGGGCACCCGCTTCTGGCCCGACACCACCGCCGCCCCCGGCGACGCGGGCGGACTGGGCCTGGACGCCGGAGGGCACCCGCTGCTCACCGCCGCCACGGCGGTCGCGGGCTCGGACGAGACACTGCTCAGCGGACGCCTGTCCGCCGCCGCACAGCCCTGGCTCACCGGCCGCGTGAGCGACGGCACCACCACCCTGCCCACCGCGGTCCTCGCCGAACTCGCGCTGCACGCCGCCGAGGCCTGCGACCGCACCACCGTCGAGAACCTCACCGTCGGCGCGCCCCTGGTACTCACCGGGAAGCGCCCCCAGCGCCTCCAGGTACTGGTGGGCGCCCCCGACGGGACCGGCCGGCGCACCCTCACCGTGCACACCCGCGCGGACGGCGACGGCGCCCCGTGGATCGAGCGGGCCACCGCGGCGCTCACCGACGCGCCCGCCGCCCCCGCCGAGGCCGACAGCGCATGGCCGCCCGCGGACGCCACCCCGGTCGACGACCTGCCCGAACCCGTCGGCGCGGCCGTGCTGCGCGCCGCCTGGCGGCGCGGCGGGGACGTCTTCGCCGAGGTCGAGATCACCGAACAGAGCCCGGCCGAGCAGGCGTTCGCCCTGCACCCGGCGCTCCTGGACGCCGCGGTCCGCGCCGCCGTCGTCGTCGACAGAGAAGGCGACGCCACCCTCGACGCCGTCACCTGGGACGGGCTCGTCCTGCACGCCGCGCACCCCGCCCTCCTGCGGGTGCGGCTCACCGCCACCGGCGAGGACACCTGGGCGCTGGAGGCGACCGACCCGCAGGGCGGCCCCGTGCTGTCGGTGGCCTCGCTCACCTTGGGCGCCACCGCCGCCGAACAGGGCGCGGACGCCCCCGCCGCGGACGACGCCGCGCTGCTCACCCTGGACTGGGTCGCGCCCGCCCCGGCCCCGCGCTCCGGCGGCAGCGGACCGTGGACGGTGCTCGGCGACGGCCTGCCCGGCCTGGACACCGCCCTCGCCGCAACGGACGGCGTCCTCGCCGCCCGCGCGCACTCGCTCACCGAACTGCTGGACGGCGGGGCACCCCTGCCGTCTCTGATGCTCCTGCCGGTCGAGGGCGACCCCGCCGCCGGGGACGACCTGCCCGCCGCGGTCCGCGCCGCCACCGAGCCGGTGCTCGACCTGCTGCGCCGCTGGACCTCCGACACCCGCACCGCGGACTCCCGCCTCGCGATCGTCACCCGTGGCGCCGTCGCGGCCGGCCGGGAGGGCGTGACCGACCTGGCGGCGGCAGCCGTCTGGGGCCTGGTCCGCTCCGCCCAGTCCGAGAACCCGGGCAGCTTCCTGCTCCTGGACCTCGACCCGGCCGAGGGCGCCGACGCGACCGACGCCGGCGTACTGGCCTCACTGCCCGCCCTGTTCGACGCGGGCGAGACCCAGGCCGCCGTCCGCGGCGGCGCGCTCACCGTCGCCCGCCTCACCCGCACCGCGTCCACGACCACCCCGGCCGTCGACCAGGTCCGTGCCTGGGACCGCGACGGCATCGTACTGATCACCGGCGGCACCGGCGGCCTCGGAGCCGTGCTCGCCCGCCACGTGGTGACCGGCCACGGCATCAAGCACCTGCTGCTGGTGGGCCGCCGCGGACCCGACGCGCCCGGGGCCACCGCCCTGAGCGAGGAACTCTCCGCGCTGGGCGCCGAGGTCACCGTACGGGCCTGCGACGTCTCCGACCGGGCCGCCGTCGACGCGCTGCTCGCCGGACTGCCGCCCGAGCACCCGCTGACCGCGGTCGTGCACACGGCGGGCGTCCTCGACGACGCCACGATCGGCTCGCTCACCGCCGACCGGCTCGACACCGTGCTGCGGCCCAAGGCGGACGCCGCCTGGCACCTGCACGAGGCGACCCGGGCCCTGCCGCTCGCCGGATTCGTCCTCTACTCCTCCGTGGCCGGCGTCACCGGTGGCCCCGGACAGGGCAACTACGCCGCCGCCAACACGTTCCTCGACGCGCTCGCCGCGCACCGTGCCGCCCAGGGCCTGCCCGCCCTGTCGCTCGCCTGGGGACCCTGGGGCCAGGGCGCCGGCATGACCGGCACGCTCACCGCCGCCGACATCGAGCGCATGGAGCGTTCCGGGATGCCGCCGCTCACCGAACGGCAGGGCCTCGCCCTGTTCGACGCGGCGAACGGCCAGGACGAGGCACTCGCCGTGGCGATCCGGGTCTCCCGGTCCGCCGCCGCCCCCGACGCCGGCGACGTCCCCGCGGTGCTGCGCTCCCTGGTCCGCGCCCGGCGCCGCGCGGCGGTCACCGCCGGTGCCGACGGGCTCGCCCGCCGGCTGGCCGGCCTCGGCGCCGAGCAGCGGCACGAGACCCTCGTCGCCCTGGTCCGCCAGGAGACGGCCGGGGTGCTCGGCCACTCCGGTGCCGACGCGGTCCCCGCCGACCGGGACTTCAGCCGGCTGGGCTTCGACTCGCTGATGGCGGTCGAGCTGCGCACCCGGCTCTCCGCGGCCACCGGTGTGCGGCTGCCGTCCACGCTCGTCTTCGACCACCCGACGCCCACCGCCGTCGCCCGGCACCTGGCCGGCTCCCTGGCGGGCGGAGACCGGAGCGACACGGCCGCCTCCCCGCTGGCGGCGCTCGACCGGCTGGAGGCGGAACTGTCCGCCGACGGCGTGGACGAGGCCACCCGCCGCGGGGTCGCGGGCCGGCTCCAGCGGCTGCTGGCCGCCTGGGACGGCACCGGACAGGACGGGGACGGACCGGCCGTCGGCGAACGCATCGAGGCGGCGAGCGCCGAGGAGATCTTCGCCTTCATCGACAACGAACTCGGCCGGTCGTCGAACTCCTGACCTGGGCCCACCCCGACTACGCGCGAAACATTTTGAGGAAGGTTCACGGACGATGCCGGACGAAAGAAAGCTCGTCGATTACCTGAAGTGGGTCACGGCGGATCTCCACCAGACCCGCAGACGCCTCCAGGAAGCCGAGGCGGGCCGCCACGAGCCCGTGGCGATCGTCGGCATGGCGTGTCGCTTCCCGGGCGGTGTGCGTACCCCGGAGGACCTCTGGGAGATGCTCGCCGACGGCCGCGACGCCATCGGCGGGTTCCCGGCCGACCGCGGCTGGGACCTGGAGACCCTGGCCGGTGACGGAGAGGGCCGCAGCAGCACGCAGAAGGGAGGATTCCTCCACGACGTGGCCGACTTCGACCCGGGCTTCTTCGACATCTCGCCCCGCGAGGCGCTGGCCATGGACCCGCAGCAGCGGCTGCTTCTCGAAACCGCCTGGGAGGCCGTGGAACGTGCCGGGATCGCCCCCGGCAGCCTGCGCGGCAGCCGCACCGGTGTGTTCGTCGGCACCAACTCGCAGGACTACGCCCACCTCGTCCTCGCCTCCGACGACGACATGGGCGGCTACGCGGGCAACGGCCTCGCCGCCAGCGTGATGTCCGGCCGGCTGTCCTTCGCGCTCGGCTTCGAAGGACCCGCCGTCACGCTCGACACCGCGTGCTCCTCGGCCCTGGTCGCCCTGCACCTGGCCGCCCAGTCCGTACGCTCCGGCGAGGCCGACCTCGCGCTGGCCGGCGGTGTCACCGTCATGACCACCTCGTCCAGCTTCGTGGGCTTCAGCCTCCAGGGCGGCCTCGCCGCGGACGGCCGCTGCAAGGCGTTCGCCGACTCCGCCGACGGCACCGGCTGGTCCGAGGGCGTCGGCATGATCCTCGTCGAGCGACTCTCCGAGGCCCGGCGCAAGGGCCACCCGGTGCTCGCCGTGCTGCGCGGCTCCGCCGTGAACCAGGACGGCGCCTCCAACGGCCTCAGCGCCCCCAACGGGCCCGCCCAGCAGCGCGTCATCCGCGACGCGCTGGCCTCCGCAGGCCTCTCGCCCGCCGACGTCGACGCCGTCGAGGCGCACGGCACCGGCACCACCCTCGGCGACCCCATCGAGGCACAGGCCCTGCTGGCCACCTACGGCCAGGACCGCGACGCGCACCGCCCGCTGCGCCTGGGCACGGTGAAGTCCAACATCGGCCACACCCAGGCCGCCGCCGGTGCCGCGGGCGTCATCAAGATGGTCCTGGCCCTGCGCCACGGACTGCTGCCCCGCACCCTGCACGTCGACGCGCCCTCCACCCACGTCGACTGGGACGCCGGCCACGTCAGCCTGCTCACCGAGGCCACCCCCTGGCCCGAGGGCGAGCAGGTGCGCCGGGCCGGTGTGTCGTCCTTCGGCATCAGCGGCACCAACGCCCACGTCATCCTCGAAGAGGCCCCCGCGGCCGAGGAGGACACCGACGCCGAGCCGCAGCCCGCCCCGGTCGCCCCGCGCGCCGTGCCCTGGCCCGTGTCGGCCCGTACCGCCGCCGCCCTCGACGCCCAGCTGGAGCGGGTCAGGCCGCTCGCCGCGTCCGGCGCCGACCCCGTAGCCGTCGGCCACGCGCTGGCCGGCACCCGCACTCCCTTCGAACACCGGGCCCTGCTCGTCGCCGCGGACGGCGGGCTCACCGAGGCCGCCCGCGGCACCGTCCCCTCCGGCGACCGCCCCGGCCTCGCCGTCCTGTTCTCCGGCCAGGGCGCCCAGCGCCTCGGCATGGGCCGTGAACTCCACGCACGCTTCCCGGTGTTCGCCGCCGCCCTGGACGAGACCCTCGCCCTCCTCGACGAGCGCCTCGGCCACTCGCTGCGCGACGTGCTGTGGGGCGAGGACCCCGCGGCCCTCGACGACACCGGTCACACCCAGCCCGCCCTGTTCGCGATCGAGGTCGCCCTCTACCGCCTGTTCGCCTCCTGGGGGCTGCGCCCCGACCACCTCGCCGGACACTCCGTCGGCGAGATCGCCGCCGTGCACGTGGCCGGCGCACTGTCCCTGGAGGACGCCTGCACGCTGGTGGCCGCCCGCGCCGGCCTCATGCGGGACCTGCCGGCCGGCGGAGCCATGGTCGCGTTGCGCGCCACCGAGTGCGAGGTGCGGCCGCTCCTTGACGCGCGGGTCTCGCTCGCCGCGGTCAACGGCCCCGAGTCCGTGGTGGTCTCCGGCGCCGAGGACGCCGTCCTCGCCATCGCCGAGCACTTCCGGGAGCAGGGCCGGCGCACCGCGCGGCTCTCCGTGAGCCACGCCTTCCACTCGCCGCTCGTCGACCCGATGCTCGACGCGTTCCGGGACGTCGTCGCCGAGCTCACCTTCGGCGAGCCGTCGGTCCCCGTCGTCTCCACCCTCACCGGCGACGTCGTCACCGCCGAGGAACTGGCCACGCCGCACTACTGGGTGTGCCACGCCCGGCAGGCCGTCCGCTTCGCCGACGCCGTGCGCACCCTCGTCGACGAAGGCGCACGGACCTTCCTCGAACTCGGCCCGGACGGTGTGCTGTCCGCGCTCGTCGGCGAGAACACGCAGTCTACCGACGTCACCGCCGTGCCCGCGCTGCGCAAGGACCAGCCGGAGGAGGCCGCCGCGCTCGGTGCGCTCGGCACCTTGTGGACCCGGGGCGCCGGGGCCGACTGGGACGCCGTGTTCGAGGGCGCGCTCCCCGGGCGTCCGGCCCCCGTGGACCTGCCGACGTACGCCTTCCAGCGCGGCCGGTACTGGCCGACCGTGCGCGCCCGCTCCGGCGACCCTGCCGGACTGGGCCTCGGCGCCGCCGCGCATCCGCTGCTCGGCGCCACCGTCGCCCTCGCCGACGCCGACGAGTCCGTCCTCACCGGACGCCTCTCGCCGCTGACCCACCCCTGGCTCGCCGAGCACCGCGTCAACGGCCGGATCACCGTCCCCGGCGCCGCCTTCGTGGAGATCGCGGTCCGCGCGGGCGACGAGAACGGCACCCCGCGCCTGGATCGGCTCGACCTGCTCGCCCCGCTGACCCTCGGCGACCGCGACGCGGTCCTGCTCCAGGTGCGCGTCGGCCCCGCGGACGCCTCCGGCCACCGGCCACTCTCCGTGCACGCCCGCCCGGCGACCGCGGACGACGCCCCCTGGACCACGTACGCTCGCGGTGTCCTCTCCCGCGACGAGGGCGACGAGGGCGCCGAGGACACCGCGACGGACCTCGTTCAGTGGCCGCCCGTCGACGCCCGCCAAGTCCCGCTCACGGAGCTGGAGTCCGACCGGCGCGCCCTCGGCCCGCACTTCAGCGGCCTGACCGGGGTGTGGCGGCACGAGGGCGAGGTGTTCGCCGAGGCCGAGCTGCCCGCAGGACCCGACAGCGGCTTCGGACTGCACCCCGCGCTGCTGTCCACCGCCCTGCGCGCCGCCGCCCTCGACGGCGCCACGGCCGGCGAGCCGGCCGGCTTCGACGGGCTCACCCTGCACGCCACCGGCGCCACCGCGCTGCGCGTGCGGCTGAGCACCACCGGGCCCGACACCGTCGCCCTCACCGCCGTCGACCCCGCGGGCAACCTCGTCCTGACCGCCGAGACCGTACGCCTGGGCACCCCGGACGGCCCCGCCGTAACCCCGGCCGCCACCGGCCAGGGCGACCTGTTCGCGCTGAAGTGGGTGCCCGTCAAGGCCTCCGCCCGCGCCACCGGCACCCGCTGGGCCGTCGTCGGCTCCGACGAACTCGACCTCGGCTACGCCATGCACCGCGCCGACGAGACCGTCACCGCGTACGCGGAGTCCCTGGGCGGTGCCATCGGCGACAGCGGCGTCGCGCCCGACGTGTTCCTGATCCCGCTGGCGGGGGTGAAGGACTCCGGAGCGGACGGGGTGCACACCCTCACCGCCCGGGTCCTCGGCCATCTCCAGGAGTGGCTGTCCGAGCCGCGGCTCGCGGGCACCCGCCTCGTCTTCGTCACCCGCCGCGCCGTCGCCCTCGACGACGAGGACGTCCTCGACCCGGCCGGCGCGGCCGTCTGGGGCCTGGTGCGGTCCGCGCAGACCGAGAACCCCGGGAGCCTGCTGCTCGTCGACCTCGACGACACGTTCCTGTCCGCCGGCGTGCTGCCCGACGTGCTGACGCTCGACGAGCAGCAACTCGCGGTCCGCGACTACCAGGTGCGCGCCGCCCGGCTCGCCCGGCTGCCGCGCACGGCCGACGCCCCCGCCGCCGCCGACTGGAACCCCGACGGCACCGTCCTGATCACCGGCGGCACCGGCGGCCTCGGCGCCGCGCTCGCCCGTCACCTGGTCACCGCCCGGGGCGCCCGGCACCTGCTGCTGGCCGGCCGCCGCGGCCCGCAGGCGCCCGGCTCGGCCGAACTGGTCGCCGAACTGACCGGCCTGGGCGCCCAGGTGACCGTCTCCGCCCGCGACGTCGGCGACCGCGACGCCGTCGACGCGCTCGTCGCGTCGGTGCCGGCCGAGCACCCGCTGACCGCCGTCGTGCACACCGCGGGTGTCCTGGACGACGCCCTGATCGGATCGCTCACCCCGGAACAACTGGCCGGTGTGCTGCGGCCCAAGGCCGACGCGGCCCTGCACCTGCACGAGGCGACCCTCGGCCACGACCTCGCCGCGTTCGTGCTGTACTCCTCGATCTCCGGTGTCATCGGCGGCCCCGGCCAGGGCAACTACGCCGCCGCCAACGCCTCCCTCGACGCACTCGCCCACCGGCGCAGGGCCGCCGGCCTGCCCGGTCTGTCCCTCGCCTGGGGCCCCTGGGGCCGGGGCAGCGGCATGACCAGCCAGGTCAGCGACACCGACCTGGGGCGGATGGACCGCGGCGGCACCCCGCCGATGAGCATCGAGGACGGCCTCGCCCTGTTCGACGCCGCCCTCGCCCGCCCCGAGCCGGTGGTCGTGCCCACCCGGATCAACGTCGCCGGACTCCAGGTCCAGCAGTCCCTGCCCGCCCTCTGGCGCGATCTGGTGCCGCGCACCCGGCGCGCCGCCGCCGCGGACCGCTCGCCGAAGACCGTGCTCGACGGGCTGCGTACGCTCGACACCGCCGGCCGGGAGAAGCTGCTCACCGAGCTGGTCGTCGGCTTCACCGCGGGCCTGCTCGGCCACGCCGACCCCTCCGCCGTCGACCCCGAGCGCGGCTTCCTGGAGCTGGGCTTCGACTCGCTGGTCTCGGTCAGCCTGCGCAACCAGCTCGGCGAACTGCTCGGGCTGCGCCTGCCGACGTCGGTGGTCTTCGACAGCAGGACGCCGGTGAAGCTGGCCCGCCACCTCAACGAGGAACTGGGCGACCTGTCCGCTTCCGGCCCCGCGTCCGGTACCACCGTCGCCGGCACCACGGTGCACCCCGACGACACACTGGTCGGCCTGTTCCACAACGCGGTGCGCGGCGGCAAGCTCGTCGAGGCGATGCGGATGCTGAAGGCGGTCGCCAACACCCGGCCCACCTTCGAGACGCCCGCGGACCTGGAGGAGCTGTCCGAGGCCGTCACCCTGGCCACCGGCCCCGGCACCCCGCGGCTGATCTTCGTCAGCGCCCCCGGCGCCACCGGCGGTGTCCACCAGTACGCCCGCATCGCCGCCCACTTCCGCGGCAAGCGCCATGTGTCGGCGCTACCGCTGATGGGGTTCGCCCCCGGCGAGCTGCTGCCCGCCGGCAGCGACGCGGCGGCCCGGATCGTCGCCGAGAGCGTCCTGATGGCGAGCGACGGCGAACCCTTCGTGATGATCGGCCACTCCACCGGCGGCTCCCTCGCCTACCTCGCGGCCGGTGTCCTGGAGGACACCTGGGGCGTGAAGCCGGAGGCAATCGTCCTGCTCGACACGGCGTCCATCCGGTACGACCCCTCGGAAGGAAACAACCTCGACCGGACGACCCGCTTCTACCTGGCCGACATCGACTCGCCGTCCGTGACGCTCAACAGCGCCCGGATGTCCGCGATGGCGCACTGGTTCATGCTGATGACGGACATCGAGGCACCCGCCACGACCGCCCCCACCCTGCTCCTGCGCGCCACGCGGGCCAACAACGGCTTCAAACTCGACACCTCCGCGGTGCCGGCCGACGCGGTACAGGACATCGAGGCCGACCATCTGTCCCTGGCCATGGAGCACTCGGCACTGACCGCCGAGGCCATCGAGAACTGGCTCGCCGGACTTCCGGCCGGCGAGGCCTGAGCCGGGTCCGGTCGGTGCACGCCAACCCGGCCGGGTCCTTCCTGTCCCCCCACCGCATCCGGGGCGTCGCCCTCTCACACGGCGTCGCCCCGGGTGCGACAGCGGCCCCCAGGGCCTCTCGTTCGGATCATGCCGGGCTCGCTGATCCGACCTGATCCAAACGAAAGACCCCAGCCGGGGACCCGCGCACACCACCACTGCCCCAAGGAGTAGCAGTCCCATGGTCAACCCCACGCCGCCGCCCTCTCTCGAGGACGCCGCGCCCTCGGTGCTCCGCCTCAGCCCGCTGCTGCGCGAGCTCCAGATGCGCGCCCCCGTCACCAGGATCACCACCCCGGCCGGCGACGAGGGCTGGCTGGTGACCCGGCACGCCGAGCTGAAGCAGCTGCTGCACGACGAGCGTCTGGCCCGTGCGCACGCCGACCCGGCCAACGCGCCCCGCTACGTCAAGAACCCGTTGATGGACCTGCTCATCATGGGCGACGTCGAGGCGGCCCGCGCCGCGCACGCCGAGCTGCGCACCCTGCTCACCCCGCAGTTCTCCGCCCGCCGGGTGCTCAACATGATGCCCGTGGTGGAGGGGATCGCGGAGCAGATCCTGAACGGCTTCGCCGCCCAGGAGAGCCCCGCCGACCTGCGCGGCAACTTCTCGCTGCCGTACTCGCTGACCGTGCTGTGCGCCCTGATCGGCATCCCGATGCAGGAGCAGGGCCGGCTGCTGGCGGTGCTGGGCGAGATGGCCACGCTGAACGACGCGGAGAGCGTCGCCAAGAGCCAGGCGGAGCTGTTCGGGATGCTGGTCGAACTGGCCGGCCGCAAGCGGGCCGAGCCCGGGGACGACGTGATCTCCCGGCTGTGCCGGACGGTCCCCGAGGACGAGCGCATCGGCCCCATCGCCGCGAGCCTGCTCTTCGCCGGCCTTGACAGCGTCGCCACCCATGTCGACCTGGGCGTCGTGCTGTTCACGCAGTACCCGGACCAGCTGGCGGAGGCACTCGCCGACGAGAAGCTGATGAAGAGCGGCGTCGAGGAGATCCTGCGGGCCGCGAAGGCCGGCGGCTCGGGTGCCGCGCTGCCGCGCTACGCCACCGACGACATCACGATCGGCGACGTCACCATGCGCACCGGCGACCTGGTACTGCTCGACTTCACGCTGGTCAACTTCGACGACGCGGTCTTCGACGAGCCGGAGGTCTTCGACATCCGCCGCGCGCCCAACGAGCACCTGACGTTCGGGCACGGCATGTGGCACTGCATCGGGGCCCCGCTGGCCCGGATGATGCTGAAGACCGCCTACACGCAGCTGTTCACCCGGCTGCCCGGTCTGAACCTGGCCCGCCCGGTGGAGGAACTCCAGGTGACGTCCGGCCAGCTCAACGGCGGCCTCACCGAACTCCCCGTCACCTGGTGACACCACGCCCCCCGAGACCAGCGGCGGCCCCCACTGCCGGACGAGTGGGGGCCGCCGCTTTTCCCGTACTCAGGGCCGGACGAGAGCCCCGAGGGTCTTTCGTTTGGATCAGGCCAGACCCCGCGAGCCCTGCATGATCCAAACGAGAGGCCTAGTCCCAAGGCCGTGAAGTTACGGCTCGGGCGGGGTTGTCCAGGGTCTTTGAGGTGTGGATTCGCCGGACATGAGGAGCGGAGCCCCGGTAGAACTGGC
>NZ_JBSGBZ010000063.1:0-42074 GCF_053601495.1 Streptomyces sp. NPDC004721 | reverse complement strand
CGCGCACTTCATGCGCTCCCTGGGCGCGGTGCAGGCGCTCAACCTGGACGGCGGCGGCTCCTCCGCGATGGCGGTGGACGGACGGCTCGTCAACATCACCTCCGACGCGACCGGTGAACGCCCGGTCGGCGACACCCTGCAGGTACTGCCGGCACGCCGCAGCTGAAGCCGATCGCACCGTTCCGCTGGGGTCCTGTCTCCAGACACGGCCCGGGGGCCGATAGGGTTCCGGCCCCGGGCCTGCGGCCGCACCACACAGCCCGGTCGGCCCCCGGGCCCGCAGACCGTCCACCCGATCCCGGCCCGGTTTGGCTCCAGCGTGTAGTCACCCCAGGGCCGGAGCCCAAGAACGCCGCCAAGGACGCTGAACTCGCAGCGCCGGAGGAAGGCGAGGAAGAATCGCGTCTGCTGCTCCGCGTGACCCGGTGATGGTCGCGGCCTGGCGTCCGGCTCCCGTATGGCACAAGGAAGGCGCCTGGCCCGCTCGGGCAGTGGGTCGCAGAACAGCGAAGGGCGTACAGGGCCGGGCAGATGACCGGCCTGCGCGCCCGCAGGTTAGGGCGCTGCATGGTCTGGTGACTGGCGGATGAGAGGTTCCAGGAGAACCCGGAGGCCGCCAAGGCGTAATACGACCAGCACTGGACGCTGTTCGCGTCGCGGACCGCGGACCGCGACGGCACTGCTGAGGAGCCTGGAGGCCGGGCGTCGCCAACGGGCTCGGGGCCGCGGACTCTCCGCGGTCCCGAGCCCTTGCGTGACTGCCCTGCGCTGTAATCGCTCAGCAGATGCTCGAAGTCCAGCATCACCAGACGGTGAGTGAAGAACGACCGCCTCAATCACGCCTGCTGTCTCGGGGCCTTCTCCGCGATCACCGCCTCGCCAGACGGCAAAGGCAGCAACGGCTCCGTCATCGCCCACTCATAGGCGCTTGCGATGACCCAGGCGTCTCCAGGCCGCGACGCCGACAGCCGCCACGACCGCGATGAGGCCGATCTTGAGTGCCATGCCGATCGGGTTCCCACGGTCTGGCACGGCTGCCGCTTTCTTGGGTGCGGGAATGTCTCGCGCCGTCACGTTCGCCGTCGCTTGCGCCTTGGCGGGCTTGGTCGTGGTCACCGTGACACGCCACTGGCCGTTCGGCAGCGGCTGGGCGGAGTGGTAGAGGTTCTGGCCTTCGGGCGCCGAGTTGAGCCGGACCGGACCGAAGGAACGGCCGTCGGTGGAGGTTGCGACCAACGTCGCTGCGACAATGTCTCTGACCGGATGGCCGTCCTTTTTCCAGGTGACCAGCACGTTGATGTCGTGGCTGCCATCCCCGCTCACTTCCAGCTTGATCGGGCCGCTATGGGCGGACGCCGTCGGTGCGCCGAGCAGCAGGACGAGCCCGGTGAACAGGACAGTCGTCGTGGCGTGCCTCCGTGTCATCTTCATGGTCCGTGGCTCCCTTCGGGTTCGTCGTCGGGGGTGAGTGCTCCGCTGCCGGGGGGTGCCGGCAAGAACACGTGCTGGTGTCCGAGGCCTGCGTCGGTGTTCGCGGCGTCGAGCGCCGTGGCCGCGGTCGACCAGGTGAAGATCGCGTCGGTGCGCTGCCGTACGGCGAGGGCCACCACAGTCTCGCGGGTGGATCCGGTCAGTGCCCGCGAGGTCGCGTATGTGTCGACGGTGGTGGCGATCTGGCGTACGGCGGAGGCAAGGCTCGACCTCGCCACGTTGGTAGCGGTCTCGCCGGAGGGTGGATCGGCGAAGGCCTCGACGGCTGCGGTGGCCGCACGCCGCCAACCCGCGACATCGGCGGAGGTCACCGTAGCGGGTCGGGTGCTGTCGTCAGCGGGCATGGCCCGGTCCAGGCCCTCGAGTACAGGGACGAGCCGGTCGCGGGTCGTACGGGCCAGCTCGGTCAGGGTCTTGATCTGCGCCTTGTCCCGCTGGGCGGCCTCGACGCGAATCCGGTCGGCCGTCCGCTCGGTCGAACTCGCCCGGGTTCCGGCGAACACCAGACCGCCGACGAGAAGCGCGCCGAGTGTGAATGCGGCCGCGAGTGTGAGCACCCAACCTCGGGGCGAATTCCTGGCCACCGTCGGTTCCCTGCGTCGGCTGATGATGCCCACCTCCTGATGAACGTTGGACGTATGTACTGATGGGAGCGGAATGGGCGGGTGCCCCACGACAGTTGTCGCGGGGCACCCTGGTTGGTTCAGCGGGGTGCCGGGGTTCCTTTCGGTCGCCCTGCACCTCTTCGGGGTCGCGGCCGGTGGTCAGTCCTTCGGCGTGCCGCCGTACTGAATGATCAGTGCGTCGGCGTCGCGGAGGAGCGTGGCCCGGACCTGGTCGTCGGAGACGTTCTTGTCGTCGTTGACGAAGGCCTTGAACTTCTCCAGCTCATCGATGATCTTCTCGTTGGACTTGTCCTTGTTCTCGGCGTCGATCGCACTGTCGAGCCTGCCGTGGAGCTTGTGGGCGCCCAGCGGGGTGAGCTTTCCGGTGCTTTCGAAGCGGTCGATCAGGCTCGCGATGTCGGTCGTCGAGGTCACGACGGTGAACTTCACGGTCTGCTCGGTCCGGTTGCCGGCCTTGTTGACGGCGGTGACGCTGAGCGTGTGCTTGCCCAGGCCGAGCTCGTGCAACGCCAGAACCGTGCCGGAGGCGAACGGCTTGCCGTCCAGCGTGCCGCTCACCGACGCGATCCCGGACCCGGAGTCGACGGCCTGCCAGCTGATGGCCAGGTCCTGGCTGTCGCCGTACTTCTCGCCGTCTGCCACGCCGGAGACGAAGACGGTCGGTGCCTTCGTGTCGATCTTGGCCGTGACGGCCTTGATGTCCTCCACATTCCCGGCCTTGTCGGTCGAGCGGTAGCGCAGTTCGTGCTGCCCCTCGCCCGTGATCGTGACCGTCGCGGTGTACGGCGTCCAGGGGCCGCCGTCCGTGGAGTACTCGGTCTTGGCCACGCCGGACGTCGCGTCCGTCGCGGTCAGCGTCACCGGCACCGCGCCGTTGTGCCACCCGTCGTCGTTCGCCGAGGCGATCTTCGCGGTGGTCATCGGCGCCGTCGCGTCCACCTTGACCGTGAGGGTCTTGGCGTCCTCGACGTTGCCGGCCTTGTCGGCCGAGCGGTAGGCCAGCGTGTGCGAGCCGTCTCCGTGGACGATGACCGGGGCGGTGTAGGCCGTCCAGTCGCCGCCGTCCAGCTTGTACTCGGTACGGTTGACGCCGCTGCCCTTGTCCTCGTCGGCGGCGGTCAGCGTGACGGTGACCGGACCGGTGAACCAGCCGCTGTCCGGCTGTGCCGGGTCGGTCTTCGCGGTCGTCACCGGCGGCGTCTTGTCCTCCTCGACCACCGGGGTGAGGTGGAAGTAGTCGAACTTGGCCGTCTTCGACGCCGTCTGGTTGACGCCGAAGGCGTAGAGTCCGGCTCTCGCGTTCGCCGAGACGACGTCGTTCTTGACCGGCGTCGGGTTGCCGTTCGACGCGATCTCGGTCCACGTCTTGCCGTCGGCTGAGTAGTAGCCGTGGAAGGTGTCGCCTTCCTTTTTCAGTCGCAGCCAGGCCACGCCGCTGGTGAGGTTGCTGATCGCAGGCTGCGGGTTCTGGACCACGTCGCCGATCTCGCTGCGCAGCTCGAGCCGCCGGGCGACGGCCTCGCCGGGCTGGTTGTCGGTGACGAAGTCGAACTTCACGTAGTTGGCGTCGTCCTTGTAGACGATCAGGCCGGCCTGCTGGTACCGCTCGTTGAAGGCGCTGCCGTCAACCTTGGTCTCCAGCGTCCAGTCGCCGGCCGGCGCCTTCTGCACGATGAAGTTCTTCGGGTTGCTGTTGTCGGTGCCGTAGATGTCTCCCTTGGAGGTGTCGATCTCCAGGTTGCCACCGGTCACCCGCACGGCCGAGGGGTCGTGGCGCACGATCGAGTCCCAGCGGCACTGGTCGAGCGTGGTGCCGTCGAACTCGTCGTTCGGACCCGGCTTGGTCGCCGTGTCGTCGGGGGTGATGTGGAACCAGTCGAAGCGGGCGTCGATCACCGGGCGGTTGCCGGTGCCGGTGATGGCGAACAGGCCGATCTTCGGGTTCTTGATCCCGGCGAGCGGCTTCGTCTCCGGCATCGCGGTGAAGTTGATGCCGTCCGCCGAGTAGTGAGCGGTCAGGTTGGTGCCGTCACTGATGAACCGCACGTACACGGTGTCGGGGTAGGCGTCCCCGAGCTGGGCCGTGTTACTGGCCGCCACCTCCTTGGGATCGCCGTTCTCCTCGCGGATGAACTGGAAGATACGGTTGGCGTGGCTGTCGGTGCCGCGGCCCTGCAGCACCATCTTGGCGTAGTTGTCGTCGTCGCCGTACAGGATCAGACCCGCCTGCTGGTAGGCGTCGCGGGCATTGAGCGTGACCTTGGTGGTGGCCATCCAGGCGCCTGACGGCGCCGGCTGCACGACGATGTTCGGCGAGCCGCTGTTGGATCCGTAGATGTCGGTGTTCGACGTCGGGATGACGAGCTTGCCGTCCTCGACCTTGAGGTCCTGGTTCTCCCGGATGACCGACCAGCGGTCATGGTTGAGCTCAGTGCCCAGGAAGTCGTCGGAACGTCCGGTCAGGCAGAGCGTGTTCGACGCCTCCACCTTGATCGAGATCTCCTTGGTCGTCGCCGCGCCCTTGGCGTTGGTCACGGTGACCGAGGCGGTGTACGTTCCCGGCGCGCTGTAGGTGTAGCTCGCGTCCGCGGTCGTCGGCTGCGGGGCTCCCTTCACCCCGAAGTCCCACTTGTAGGTGAGCGGCAGGTTGCCGTCGGGGTCGGTGGCCGACGCGGTGAAGTCGACCTTCAGCGGCGCGGTGCCCGAGGTCGGGTTCGCCGACGCGGTCACCACCGGGCGCTGGCTGTCGGTGACACCCTTGCCGATGAAGTCGACCCAGTTGGCATTGATCAAGAAGGCGTCGTCGCCCGCGCTCGCCGGCTTGCGCACGACGAAGTACAGCGGGCCGCTGTCGGTCGACGCGTTGGTCAGCTTCATCGTGACATCGACGTACTTCTGCCAGCCGCCGGTGCCCGTCACATCGGCAGTCCCGACCAGCTTCCCGTTCTCCGGGTCACCCTGCCGTACCTGCACAGTTCCGCCGGAGTTGTTGGAGGCCACTCGCAGCCGGATCGCGTCGATGTTGGTCAGGTTCACCGGGTCGAACGACCACCAGTCGCCGTCCCGGATGTACCCGATGTTCAGGCCGCCGCCCAGCGGGTCGCCGGTGGTCTCCGTCTGAATGCCATGGGCGGTGGTGGCCTTGCTGTCCGAGACCCGGCCGGTCGCCGAGAAGTGCTCGGCCTGCTTGTGCTTGGGCTGCAACACGACCTGACCCCGCCCGGTCAGCGGCTTGGCCCCGCCGGCAGCGCCGTGATCGGTGTAGCTGGCCTCGATCGCATAGAAGAGGTTCTCGTCGGCGCCGTGCCCGCCCTCGTTGGTCTGCACGATGCCCTCGCAACCCTTGAGTTGGTCGAGGGGGTGACCGTGACCGTCATGGCCGAGGATCGCCTGGATCTGGACCTCGTTGCAGTCGATCTGGCCGTCCTCGGCGTCGGTGACGGTGACCTTGAACTTCACCTGGTCGCCGAAGTCGAAGAATCCGCCGTTCGGAGGCAGGTCCACCTTCACGGTGGGCCGGGTGTTGCCCGCGGTGATCGTCACACTGGCCTTGGCGGTCATGCCGTCGTCGTTGGTGACGGTCAGGACCGCGTTGTACTCGCCCGCCTTGGTGTAGGTGTGCGTGGGGTTGGCGTCGGTCGCGCCGTCCGTGCCGTCACCGAAGTCCCAGGCGTATGTGAGCGCCTTGCCGTCGGGGTCCTTGGTCCCCTCACTGGAAAACTTCACGGTCAGCGGCAGCGGACCGTCGGTCTTGTCCGCCGAGGCGCGGGCGACCGGCGGCCGGTTGCCCTTGACGTACTCGATCCGGTAGACGCCAGAGTCGGCGTTGTCACCGCCGAACCCGGACCCCCACTCGATCAGGTACAGCGCACCGTCAGGGCCGAACTTGATGTCCATGGGCCGCTTGAAGCTCATGGACTTGAGAATTTGGTTGATCTTGACGAGCTTGGTGGTGTCCTCATTCAGCTGGAACGAGAACATCTTGTTGGTGTTCCACTCGCCGAAGATCGCCTTGCCGTCCCAGTACGCCGGCCACTTGACGTCCGACTTCAGGTCCGCGTCATACCGGTAGACCGGGCCCGCCATCGGCGCGCCGCCCTGCAGCTCGGGGAACTGGTTCGGGTCGGTGTTGTAGTGGTACCAGACCGTTGCCGGGATCGCCGGCGGCAGGTCGGCCAGCCCGGTGTTGTTGGGCGACTTGTTGACCGGGGCGGCGCAGTTGAACGCCGATCCCGACTTCTTGGTGGCGAAGTCGTACTCGATGTACGGGTTGTTGGGACCGGTGCAGTACGGCCAGCCGTAGTTGCCCGGCTTCGTGATCAGGTTCCACTCCACCGTGTTCTCCGGACCCCGCGTGGCGCTCGGAGACCCGGCGTCAGGACCGTAGTCGGCGACCATCGGATTCCCGGTCTTCGGGTCGAGGCCGATCCGGAAGGGGTTGCGGAAGCCCATGCTGTAGATCTCAGGCTTCGTCTTCGCCGTCCCCGGAGCGAACAGGTTGCCCGCCGGCACGCTGTAGGTGCCGTCCGCTTCGGGGTGGATCCGCAGCAGCTTGCCACTCAGGCTGTTGGTGTTGCCCGAGGTGCGCTGAGCGTCCCACGCCTCACGGCCCGGCTGCTCATCGATCGGGGTGTAGGAGTCCGAGGCGAACGGGTTGGTGTTGTCGCCCACAGCCAGCCACAGATCACCGGTCTTGCGATCCATCAGCATGCCGCCGCCGTGGTGACAGCACTCCGCCCGCTGCACCGGCACGTCGAGCACCTTCTTCTCACTCGACATGTCGAGCGTGTCTCCCGTGACCGTGAACCGGCTCAGCCGGTCCACGTTCTCGCCCACCGGGGAGTGGAACAGGTACACCCAGTGGTTGGAGTCGAAGTCACGGTCCAGCACCAGCCCGAGCAGCCCGCTCTCGTTGGCGGTGAACACGTTCAGGTGACCAGCCGTCACCGTACCGCCAGTCGGCTTGACGATCCTGACGTCGCCCAGGCGGTCGATGTAGAAGACCCGGCCGTCCTTTGCGACGTCCAGCATCATCGGGTTCGACGTCTTGTTGTCGAGGGCGACCTTCTCGAAGCTGGCGCTCTGCGACGCGGCGCAGTCGGCCTTCACCACACCCGCGGCGGTCTTGATGCCGCCGAGGAGCATCTTCAGGAACTCCGGCTCGCTGAAGCTCTCCTTGGTGTGACCGAGCCCCGTGTACCACGACCGGCCGCCGTCGTAGTCCTGACACCACGTGGTCGGGTGGTCGATGCCCATCGTGCCGCCGTTGTAGGACTTCTCATCCATCGACTGCAACACGTGCACGGTGCCACGAGGGTTGGCCTGGTAGTCATACCACTCGTCGTTGCGCTTCCACGATGTCGGCAGACCCTCGGTCGACGGGTGCGCCGGGTCCTCGACCTTGACGGTGGCGTTCTGGATCGCCGGGTGCGACTTGAAGTACCCGCCGACGAGCTTGCCGTACCACGGCCAGTTGTAACCGCCGTCGGAAGCGGCGTGGACGCCGGCGAAACCGCCGCCGCGCTGGATATAGCGCTGGAAGGCGTCCTTTTGGTCCTGCGTGCCCAGCGGGTCGCCGGTCGTGGACAAGAAGATGACGGCCTGGTACTGCGCCAGGTTTTCGTCGGTGAACGCCGCGCTGTCCTCGGTGGCGTCGACCGCGAAGTCGTTTTCCTGGCCGAGCTTCTGAATGGCTGCGACGCCGTCAGGGATCGAGTCGTGTCGGAATCCGGTGGTCTTGGAGAAGACGAGCACCTTGAAGGCAGGTGCCGCAGTGGCGGCGTGCGCCGGCGACGCCAGGGCCGCTGGGGCGACCAGCGACAGGATGGGAAGGACGAGGGCAAACGCCATCGTCGCGGCTATTCGGCGTAGGGTTCTATGTCTGTGGGCCACAGCCGTTCCTCTGGGGCTCGGGGGAATGTGGACTCATCGGGCCGCTTGCTGGTTGGGGTGCGCCGGGGTGCTGTCAACGTCGGCGCCCCCCACGTTCTGGGGTCGTCCGGCCGCACATGCCGGGCTGGGGCCGGGACGGGGTCGTCGGTCCCCTCGTAATGCGGTACGGGGGGTCTCTTGCCGGGACTGAGGGACACCCTCAGTGGATGGCTCCTAGCCACTCGCGGTTGACGAGGCGAGCAAACGCAGGAGCTTTACGTGCATGGACGGCCCCTCCCTCTGCGGTCCGACATCGCCGGACCACGGTCCATCGGGCCACGGCGCATCGCCGCGGCCATGGATCTCACCGCCGTCCGACTGATGCACGCCGGCGAGAACCTTGATCAGAATTGACTTTCCGACGCACCGTTCCGCCCGAGCCGACAGTGCACCGCACCGGGAGTGTCTCCAGGTCAACGCCATCGAGTGCTCGGGCCCCGGGGAACGTATTGACGCCCTGCACCCGCAACCGCGGCACGGTCACGTGGTTCCCCAAGGTGAGATCCATGTCCAGATTGGCTTTGTTTAGTCGCTGAACTTAGAGCGGGAATGTGGCAGTGTCAACACCTATGAAGGGTGGAGACTCGGCAGGGCCCGGGAACAGAGAAGTCATGGCCAGTCCGGCCCGGCAAGAAAGCCTGCGGACCCGAAACCTGTCGCTGGTGCTCAACCAGATCGCCGGCGCGGCGGAACCGGTGTCGCGTGCCGACGTGGCAGCGGCGACCGGACTGACCAGGGCCACCGTCTCGGCTCTGGTCGACGTCCTGATCGAGGGTGGTCTGGTCGGCGAACTGGAACCACGCAAGACCAGGCCGACGGGCCGCCCGGCGACCGGATTGGTACTCGCCGACGATCGAGCGGCCGGACTCGGGCTGGAAATCAGCGTCGACTACATCGCAGCATGCGTCATCGACCTCGCCGGAGGAATCCGTTACCAGGAGGTTGTACAGCAGGACCAGCGGGGGCGGACCCCGCGCGAGGTGCTGAGCACCGTCGCCGACATGGCCGCGACCGCGATCACTGCGGCCGAGAGGCTGGACTTGACCGTGGCCGGTGCGGGCGTGGCCGTTCCCGGACTGGTCGACAAAGGGCTGCTGCGCCTGGCACCCAACCTCAGCTGGCGCGATGTCCACATCTCGTCGCTGCTCGCCCGGACCGGAGCTTTGGACGGGCTGGCGATCACGGTCGACAACGAGGCGAACTTCGCCGCGCTGGGCGAACTGCGCATGGACCGGGGCGCCGTGCCCCCCGATTTTCTGCATGTCTCGGGCGAGATCGGGGTGGGCGCCGGCATCGTCATGGGCGGTGGGCTGTTTCGTGGCGAGCACGGCTGGAGCGGTGAGATCGGGCACATGGCCATCGGGATGGACGGACCACCATGTCAGTGCGGCGCCCACGGCTGCCTGGAACAAGTGGCCGGCCAAGAGGCCATCCTGCGGGCCGCCGGACTCCCCCTGCGGGCCGCCACCTCAATGGGGGGACAGGCTACCGTCGGCCGCATCGTGCAGGCGGCGGAGGCGGGCCATTGTCAAACCCTGGCGGCGCTCAGGCGAGCCGGCCGCGCTCTCGGCATCACGATCGCCGGGGCCGTCAAACTCCTCGACATCGGCTGCGTCGTGCTCGGCGGCATCTACGCACCGCTGGGGCCCTGGATCCAGCCAGAGGTGCAGCGTGAGGTCGATCTTCGGGTGCTGTCCTCATCCTGGTCTCCGATCCGCGTCCGGATCTCGCTCGCGGGCACCGACGCCTCCGTGCTCGGGGCCGCGAGCTCGGTCATCCGGGCCATCATCGATGACCCGTCCACATGGTTGCGCAGATAGAAATCGAGCATTGACGGGAACCGCCGCCGCACGATGGCAGAGTCGATTCGGAACCAGCCGGTCGATGTCCCCGGCCGCGTCCGCGCGGGACTGGATCTGCTGGAGGGCTCGGGTGGACACGCCGATCAGGGCGTGGCGGCGGAAGCGGGTGCACACCGTCTGCCACGGCCGGTAGTCCGGCAGGTTGCGTCAGGCGATCCCGGTACGGATCTTGTAGACCATCCCGTTGATGACCTGCCGGTCCGTCACACGCGGCCGGCCCGTCGCAGCTCGCGGTATCAGCGGAGCAAGGAACTCCCACTTCCGGTCCGTGAGTTCATGACGACGTGTCACAGCCACCGTGAACCACCATTCGGGGGTCCCACGAGGTGGCGTCACGAGCGTCCTTTCGACGCCGACAGCAGCCCGAGCAGGTAAGCGCGGACCGCGGCCCGGGGCTCAACTCGCCTGTATGTGCCCGCGATCCGGGCCATGACCTGGTCGAACATCGCCCTCCAGCGGCCAGGGCCTACGCTATGACCTGCGGCCACCGCACGGTCTTCAAAAGTCCACACAACCCTTGATGATCACGCGGTGGCCGTACCTGTTCCCCAGCCGGGTCCGCGACAAGATCGCGAATTCGGACTGGAGTACTAGGGGGCGATACCGACGCCGTTGATACGGCTCCAAGTCTTTTCCTGCGTCGCGGTCATGGCAGGCCAGTGAAGTCCGTCCGGACGGGCGGCGACGCGCGAGGCGTAGGGCGAGGGGCGGAAGGCGGGTTCGTAGAAGCATCCTGTGCCGTAGACGCGCTCGAAAGAAGTGCACGTGGCTCCGATGGAGTTCGCCGTAGGCTTCTTCCCGGTGCGCACCCAGCTATTCAGGGCCGAGATGGAACTGGCGTACTCCGAGTTGCTGAGCTGGCTGTGCTCGTGCTCTTGGGTGAACGTCTGCACCAGGTACCTGTCCCGGTGGGCGCCTTGGAGAGTGGCGTGGTAGGCCGCTTCATGCTCGACGAACGCGGTGGGGTCGTCGATCGCGTGGAGGGTGAGGACGGGGATGGAGACTTTGCCGGTGAGGTCGCTGTCATAGGACAGATCCCGGAAGGCGGTCGGGTCGGCTGAGAAGCGCTCGACTGCGGCGTTGAGGGCCTTGTCGTCGTGGGATCCGGAGTACCACACGCCTTGGTTGCTGAACGGATTGCGGTCGCCGAGGCGGTTGTGAACGATGTCGCGGAAGGTGAAGGTGGCAAAACGCAGGTGCGACTCGAGGGTGCGTTCGGGGATCTTGGTGACGGCGAGGATGTCGTCGAGGTTGCGCTGCTGCAGGGCGGTGCGATCCTGTGGGGCGGAGGCGTAGCCCGTGCACTCCTGCAAACGGGCGCGCAGCCCGTTGGTCGTCATTGTGGAGTCAGCGCGCAGGCCCTGCCACAGCGGGTACTGCGGTTCGGTGGGCCGGGGGTGATTCTGACAGTAGTACTGGTAGACCACCCGCAGATCGACACGGTAATCGTAACCGCGGGAGCCTCCCGCCAGGACCCCGCTGGTGAGCAAGGCCCCGTCGTAGGGGCCGTTCTTCTTGCCGTAGAGGTCCACGACCTTGGCGGCCACGTCGCCGCCCCAGGATTGACCGTGCACGTAAGTCCGCTGTGGTTGACCGAACGTGGAGACGAATAGGCGCCGCACGTTTTCCGTGTCGGCGGCGGCCATGCGCGTACCGTAGCCGCCACGGCGGTAGGACGAGCCGGCCCAGGCGTAGCCCTGGTCGACCATAACCGACCAGCGCGCCAGGTCGTCGATGCTACGCGTGGGATCGGAATTGGCGCCCAGGTCAGGGCCGCCGTGAGCGTGTACGACGAGGGAGCCGTTCCAGTGCTTGGGGACAGCGATCGCGTAGTAGGCGCCGTTGGCATCCTGGCCGGTGTAGCACGTGGCCTTGTCGGTCAGATCAGCAGGACATGCAGCGACGGTTGGGTGCTGGACGTTCGCAGCGGCCGGTGGGGCGCTGGAGAGGGTGCCGACGAGTACGCCCGTGGCAGCGACGGCTAGGGCTGTGCGAAACAGCCCGCGGACTCTCTTGCCTACGTGCTGTGATGCGTTGGACCTGGTCAAGCTCTTGCTCCTTGTCCCTACGCGGTGCGTTCTTGTGCCGTGCGCTGCGATGCTAGGAAGGAGCGGACTGCTGGACTAGGGCGCGATCTTTTTGGTCATAGTGTTTGCATGCGGAGCTGGTGTCGGTTCAGCGCCGCAGAGGGACGGCGAAGATCTGGACGACCTGCAGCTCCCCCGAGACACCCCCGAACTCCACCGACCCGCCGATGAAGGGCTGTTGAGCCAGCAGCACCCTTTTTGAACTGACGCTGCACAATCGGATCCACTTGAGCCATCCTGGCTGGCCGGAGTGCTGCCGGGATGCCGATCATGGATGCCGCGACCATCCGGGCAGCGCTGCGCGCCCAGGATCCTTCCTTGCTGCTGGAGCAGCCCGGAGGCCGGACTATCCGGCAGGGACCAGTTCGGCATGCTCGCCGAAGCACGCTAGAAGGGCCTCGTCCGGAACGTTGGAATCTCGGCCGTCACCGTCGATCAGGCGATCGCGGCGCAGCGGATCGTCGCGGTGGCGTCACCCGGCCGGGCGCCGGGGCGGCCAGGCTGGGAGTCGATCCTTGCGTGACTACCTTCCGGATCGAGGGCTACCGGTCCCCATGGCGTGGATCTGTCCGGTCAGCTCACCACCAGCCGCCGCAGCCACTCGAGTCGCAGGCACGCATGTAGACGCCGTAGGCCCCCTTGTACGTGTACTGCTTCCCGAACTTCATCTTCTTCTGCTCGCGCCGACCGGACTCCCACTTGATGAGCATCTGGGCCCACACGCCGTCGTCGCTCTTCCACCAGCGGAACTTGCCGTTGTAGCCACCGTGCCCGTCGCACTTCCAGTTCTTCTCCACGCCGATGTTCCGGCCTTTGGGGGACCACAGTTCCCCCACGCCGTGGCCCGACTTGCACGCGGTCGCCGTGGTGTCGGCGGTCGCCGCGTGGGCCACCGGGCCGGCGAGCACGCCGAGAGTGAGGGTGGTGATGCTGGCGAGGACGCCAAAGCGCGTGCCGATCGTCCGCATGTCAGTACTCCGATCTTAAGTGAGGAGGGCGGTTCACGTCCGCCGACGGCCGTGCTGCCGAGCGGACACCACGAGGGTGCGAGGTCGGCACGGACACCGGCAACGCTCGTCCCGCAATTGACGACACGACGGGACGGGACGCCCTCCGACCAGCGGAGACGACGTTCGGGATGACTCGTTCGAGGGAAGCTTCGCCGCTCCGGGCGATCAGCCCCGCGCGCTCCGAAGTCCGGGAACCACGACAGCGAGGTCAGCCAAGGCCCGCGAAGTCCTCTCCACCCGGTCCGGGGCGGCCCCGGACGACACCACTTCGCGCCTGGCCTCCGGGTAACCGGACATCCAACTGCCCACCGAGACCCGGTACTCACACCACCCCTGTGACGGATAGCATCACGTGTCCGTGCCCTCCACCCATGCCCCTGGAGTCGCCCGTGAACCGCACCCCTGGCTTCCCCCTCTCCCGCCGCGGCCTCCTACGCACCGGCGCCGGCGCCTCGCTCACCGCGCTCGGGCTCGGCGTCGGCGCGCAGACCGCCTCCGCCGCGGTGGCCACCACCAAGCGGTTCGATCTCACGCAGCCGTCGTACGACCTATTCCGGTCCAAGGACACGCACGGTCCGCGGGTCCAGCAGAGCTTCGCCTTCGACTGGGTGAACAAGTTCCTGTTCGTGGCAACCAAGCGGAGTGGAAGCGCCGAGTCCGCCGGTGACCTGTGCATCAACAAGATGGACTTCGGCGGGAACTTCATCTCGTACATGCACCTCAATGGCTTCGGCCACGGCGTCGCCTTCGCCGCGCTGCCGAGCGGTTCCGGTACCGAGCTGTGGATCGAGTGCGCCGCGAACACCAACGGGTACGGCACCGCGCTCGCCCCCATCCGTTACACCGCCGACACCACCCTGGGCTCGCCGGCTGCCTCGGCCGCCTACCGGCCGATCTCTGGGGCCACCGAGTACACCTGCTCCGTCGACCCGGTCTACCAGCGCATGATCGTGCGCTACCACACCAGCGCCGGCAAGCGCATCGCCGTGTACCCCCTCTCCGCCTTCGAGACCCGCAGCTTCGGCTCGCCGCTGGTCGACTTCAAGCAGCCGACGATCTCCGGCACTCCGCAGGGCTACACCCTCTACGGCTCGTACATGTACTACCTGACGGGTGACGCGTACCCCGGCGACGGCACCCCCACCGGCGACGGCAACTCCTACGTCACCAGTATCGACATCAACACGGGCACCGTGAAGCAGGGCCCCGTCCTCACCAAGGCCGGCTCCACCCTCCACTACCGCGAGCCCGAGGGCCTGGCGATCTACCGCACCGACGCCGGCGAGGCCCGCCTCTTCATCGGCTTCGCCACCGGCGTGGAGGGCGACCGGCGCTCCAGCATCTTCTACAAGAACGCGCTGGTCTGAGCCCGTGTCCGCCCGGCGGCCAGTCGTCGGCCGCCGGGCCCCCGGTCAGACGTCCCAGGCGACCGGCAGTCGTCCGAATATCTTCGTCGCGGCACCCGACGACACCGGACCCGACAACCCAGGCGATCACAGTCTTCGAGGCAATGGCGGGCCACGACTACGTAGCCCTCGACCTCGTCGAGTACGACGCCGGCCGAGGCCTAAAGGAGTTCGCCGCGGAGGCTGCCCGGCCAGGTCGCCCCCGGGCTGCGGACATCACCCGGGATGAACTCCAGTTGGCGCCCAGGGCCTTGTTCGCTCAGACCGAAACCGCGCGGAACGCGGCGTAGTCCAGCGGCCGGAGCGGACGCCGCAGCGTCACCCACAACGGCTTGCCGGAGCTGAAGCGGACGCCGTTCTTGCGGGCCGCCTACTGGCAGAGCCGCAGCCGGACGAACGCGTCCGCTGACGCCGACAGCCACTGCTGAGCGGGAGTGCTTGCCCGGGTCGCTTTCGGCTCTGGTCGGGGTCATGGTCGGGGCTACGGTCAGGGCATGTCGCCGGAGTAGTAGAGACGGCACGCGACGCCGGGACCGGGCGTGCGCGCTTCGCCGGGGCGCGGGTCGTACAGGGCGCGGCCGCCGGGGAACTGCCCGAGCTCGGTGGGCAGGGCCACGCCGTCGTCGACTTCCTCCGGGCGCCAGCCCGTGATGTCCAGCAGCAGGCCGTCCAGCGGGCCGCCCATGAGCGTGGCGTACGTCCGGTGCGGAAGCGGACCGGGGTTGGGGTCGTCGTGGTCGTGGCCGTAGACCCGGCCGCGCAGTAGCTGCTCATCGCCGTTCATTCGATCAGCCTTGCAGCCGGCACTGACATTGATGCTGATACTCGGGTTCCGGCGGTCGTGACTCGGGCACTGACTGACGCCCTACTGGGCTGTCTTCGCGTTGTTCTGTCCGGCCGCCGGAGCTCGTTCTCGTGGCCCCGGCCGGGCGGAACATGACCTGATAGGAGCACTGCGGGCCCGTGCCGACCGACACCCTGGACGCTACGGCTGCAGACCGAGCTTCTGGGGTCGATTCAACAAGTCAGGAGCTTGGTCAGAAGCCCCCTCAATGTCCTGTCTGCGCCACCCGGCCGGCGCCTACCTTCGGCTGGGAAGGCAGTATCAGCATGACATCAGAGGTTGCGGCGGACACTGTGGACCGGGATGTGTTCGGCGGGGTCGATTCCCACGCCGACACCGTCCACGTCGCTGTGATCAGCGACAACGGAGGCCCAGCAGCAAGCCGCCAGGGCGGCCAGGACGACGCCGCTCAGTGGGAGGGAGGCGGTGCCGCCTTGGCTCAGCAATGCCACGCCGCCTGCCGCCACGCAGGCCGGAACCAGGTCGGCCAGGCGCCGGGAAGCGCCAAGGGCGATGGTGAACGGGCCGAGGAACTCGATCGTGGCGACCACGCCGAGCGGGACGTTCTTCTCCACGGCCGCGAAGAACGCGATGTGATGGCCGACGAGCAGCGTGCCCGCGCCGAGCATGGCCGGCCAGGCTCCCTTCATCCGGCCGAGTGCCGCGCGCCGCGGCCTCCACATCACGCACAGCAGCACGGCTGCGATCAGCAGGCGCAGGAACACCACTCCGGCAGAACCCACCTGGGGATACACGCGGGGAGCGAGTGCCGCGCCGAACTGGATCCCGCAGACTCCGGCCAGGACCAGACCGGAGGCGGGCACCTTGCCCGCCACGGCCGAGAATCCTTGAGGCGCACTGCTCAGTTGCATCGCTTCCGTCCATGGTCGCAGGCCTTGTGCATGGGGCCTCGGGTGCCGGGGTGGGGTGCTGGGTGCGGCAGGAGTGCCTGCGCCACCCTGGTTTGGGAGGTGTTCGTCTCAGGCGATGCGCAGCAGGAGCTTGCCGGTGGAGGTGCGGCTGCCCATGAGGCGGTGGGCCCCGGCCGCGTCGTGCAGCGGGAATTCCGCGGTGACGGGCAGGGACACGGTCCCTTCGGCAACGGTGCGCAGCGCGCGGGCGGTCAGCGCACGCAGTGCGTCCGGGGCCGTGCCGGCCAGGGCCAGCACGGAGAAGCCGCTGACGGACAGGCCGCGGGTGGCAAGGTCGGCCTGTCCTGCTTGCCATGGGTCGGCGCCGCTCGCGTTGCCGAAGGAGACGAGGCGCCCGAAGGCGGCCAGCGCTTCCAGTCCGCGGCGCAGTGTGTCTCCGCCGACCGGGTCGAGGACCAGGTCGACGCCTCGGCCTCCGGTGGCTCGACGTACGTCCTGGTCGAAGGTGTCGGCCAGGAACACGTCGTGGTATCCGTGCTCGCGTGCGTACTCGGCCTTGGCCTTGTTCGAAGTCACCCCGTATACGGCGCCGGCGCCCGCCGCGCGGGCCAACTGCCCAGCAGCCGTGCCGATACCGCCGGCAGCGCCCTGCACGAGGATGCTCTCCCCGGCCTGCAGCCGGCCCACCTCGTGCACCAGCGCGTGGGCGGTCGGCAGCACCGTCGGCAGTGTCGCCGCGGTGCGCAGGTCCACGCCGCCGGGCAGCGCAAACACGGCCGCCGCCTCGGCAACGACCACGTCGCCATATCCGCCGCCCTGCACGAGCCCGGCGACCTCCTGCCCCACCTGCAGCGTGGTCACGCCCTCGCCGACGGCCCGGATGCGCCCGGACACCTCCAGACCGGGGCGGTGGGGCAGCGAGGCGACCCGGTAGCCCTCGGCCCGGGCCTTGAGATCGGCGAAGTTGACGCCCGCCCACGCGACGTCGATGGCCACCTGCCCAGCGCCGGGCTCGGGGACCTCGGCCTCGACGACCCGCAGTACGTCGGGGCCGCCGTACTCCTGGAACTCGACCGCACGCATACGCAGAACCACCTCTCCGAGAGTGTTCGACGGGAAGCAAACACTCGCACTGTATGATGTCCGTCGAACACTCCGCAAAGGGCAACGCCAGGAAGGGCGAGCGATGACGGACAAGACCCCGGGCAAGAGTCACCGCCCGGCACCCGTTTTCACGCACCCCGACGACGTCCCGCTGCTGACCGCACTGGCCGCGCTCGCCGACCCGGTCCGCATCCAACTGGTGCGCACTCTGGCCGACCATCCCGACTGGTCCCTGAGCTGCAGCAACTTCGACGTCCCCGTCGGCCGGGCAGCCAAGAGCCATCACTTCTCGGTTCTGCGCGCCGCCGGCCTGGTCGAACAGCGCGACGACGGGCCCAAGCGACTCAACCGACTGCGGCGGGAAGAGTTCGACGCCCGTTTCCCCGGCCTGCTCGACCTCACACTCCGCGACGACGAAATCTCCTGACACCCGCCAGCGCCCCCACACCGGGCAGCCCGCGACCCCCGCCTCTGGCAGCCGACGTTCACCCAGGACGGTGACGCCGCCCGCGGAGCCATGCGGACACTCGTACCGGCGCGAGTCCACTCAGCCCGCCCCACCTTCTCTGCCCCCGAAGATCGAAGCTGGTGACAACAAGAACACCCAGAGGGTGACAACGACCTCGCTCAAGCGGCCAACACGAACCAGGCCACGGCCCTGATCCGGTGACAGCTGCCCGGCCCAATCAGATGTGCCCGCGCCGCCGGCGGACAGCTTGCCTGGTCAGGAGCGGAAGTGGGAGCCAGCCGCCGGCCTCTCGCACGGCATCGTCCACCGCGCCGGAGTGGAGTGCACCGGCTCCTACGAAGCCGCGTTGAACCGCTTCCTGCGGGGCAACAGCCTTGCGGTGATCGAGGTGAGCCTGCCGGACATTGGCGAGGTGCCCCGGCACGGCGTGCGCGTGCCGGCCTTCGGCCGCTCTTGAGTAGCTTGGCCCGGTCCGCGTCACTCTCCTCTCGAGTGGCCCATCCATCCAGCGAGCCAGACGCTTGGAAGACACCGCCCGCCTGGCCGACACCGTGCCACCGAGTGTCAGGACGCGTTAGACCGCACCGCCACGACCTCCCTCGTCGGCATGGGGTCCTGTATCAGGAGAGCCGCCCCGGCCGCCGGGCAGACCTTCGCTGGTGACGAAGTAGAAGACAGGGAGCATGACGAACACCGCGATCGCCAGCAACGGTGCGACGAACACCCCAAGGAGGCCGGCGATGGTGTAGGCAACGGCTCCAGCTCCGGAACGAAGCTGTCCGTGCCGTACGTACGTGTCCTCCACGTCAGGGTCCAGCAGTTCGGGTCGGCGGGCGATCTGTTGGTAGAAGGCCACCCAGCTCAGGCACATCGCTGCGGCGAGGCCGGCGTAGAGAGCGACGGCCACCCGCGCGTCGGAGCCCGTAGGGTCAGCCTGCAGTGCGTCCGCGACCACCGCTGTGGGGAAGGAAAGCGCCGCCGTGGTGAGCAGGAGAAACAGGTTGACAGCATGCAGTCCGCGGTCCATGGCCCTGATGCGCACGAAGGCCTGGTGGTGGTTGAGCCAGATCACCGAAACATAGCCGAAGGACGCCAAGTAGCCGAGGTAGGCGGGCCACTGAGCCAGCAATGCCTGGCCAAGGCCGCCCGGCTTGTGCGGCGGATCAGCGAGATTCAGGACCAAAAGCGTGACGGCAATGGCGAATACACCGTCGCTGAAGGCCTCGGCCCGTGTGGTCTCAGAACGAGAGAACTTGCGAGAGTGGCTCCGGGACAAGCTGGCTCCTGAAGTACTTGGCTCATGTCGGATTCGGACGGTTTTCATAGTCGGCGGCCTCAAGGGCTCGAACCGTCCGGCAGAGCTTGAGCCAACCACATCCGAGCGAGGCCCTCTGACGCGACCCGTGCGGCCGGGAAGCACGACGACCGGGCCGCACGGACGCGGTGCGGAGACTGTTCCCGCGCGGCTGTCCCTGCCGCCCGTCAGCTCGTCGCGCGTACCGCTTCGCGGATCAGGTCCTCGACCTCCTTGGGATGGGAAACGGCGACGGCGTGCGACGCGCCCTCCATCTCGACTACGGTCGCCCCTACGCACTTCGCGGCGAAGCGCTCCACCTCCGGATTGATGGCCTGGTCCGCGCCTGCTATCAGTGCCCAGGACGGCTTGGTCTTCCATGCGGCGGCGGTGGCCTTCTCTCCGAAGGCCGCGGCGGCGAGCGGGTGCCGAGCCGCCGCGAGGACCTTCGTGACCGCCGCCGGCACGTCGGCGGCGAAGACCGACGAAAGGCCTCCTCGGCGATGGTGGCCTCGACGGCTGTGCCCACCTCCCTGAGCCAGGACTCCTGCCTAGCAAGGCCAGGCAGGCCACCAGTCATATCCACTCCGCCGACCTGAAGAGAAAGCCGCCTCGGGCGAGACAGAAGTGTTCGGATCGCTCAATACGATCACAAGGCCACGATGAGGGCGGCCAAAGCGGTGAGCACGATGGTCGACGCGGTGAGGCGTACTGCGGGACGCCGTGCATTTGTATCGCTCGAGCGTGATCCTGTTGCGACGTGCCCTCGCCCAGTGGCCCATACCGCCAGGGTCATCACCAGCAGGAGTGCCCCGTCGATCGGGGAGATCTTCAGCACGGCGGCGCTGACGGCCGTCAAGGAGATGGCCGTACGGCGCCAGGCCAGCCAGGTCCGCTCCCGGGCGAGTCCGGGGTCGAGATCTTCGAGTTCCTCGGCGACAGCCGGGCGTGGCGATCTCTCGGATCCGGACATGGTCAGACTCCCTTCGCAAAGATCACGAGGGCTGCTGCCAACAGGCACTCCGCGGCAATCACCAGGGACAGGATCAACGGCAGATGTGTGTGATGCAGAGGCCTGCCTGTTCGCAGCGCGCGCTGGTCCCGGCTCCATTCGACGTAGCTGATCACGGCGACGGCTGCGCCAAGCACGATCAGCGGCACGCCGATGGCACGGCGGCCCCAGGAGACTCCGGGGAAGGGCGGCAGGAGCTGCGTGACGGCCAGCCCCGCCGCCACCAGCGCCAATGCGGTGCGGCTCCACGCCAGGAACGTGCGTTCGTTGGCGAAGGTGAAACGCGGGTCGGGCTCGGCGCCCTCGTCGGTGTCCGCCCGTCGCTCTCCTGAGCGGCGGGCGCCGGCGACGCCTCCAAGGCGGCTTCGGCGTCGAATCGGCCCGAAGCACATTGACCGCACCCCTTCCCGTGCACGCGGGATGATGTGCCGCCCTTCATCAGGCTAGGAGACGCCGCGAATCTCTGCCGTTTCAGCACCTGCCGGCCCCCGCGCCGTCTATACGTCACAGGCTTGCCCCCTTGGTGAGCGGGTTGGCGTCCGCGCCCAACGTGGTGGACATTGACCTCATGGATATATGGGGCAAACGTGACGACATGCTCGTACACCAAGACGAGCCCTACAACGCCGAAGCGCCTCCTGGCTCCCTCGCAGCCCAGATCACCTCCCTGGACACCTTCTACGGCCGCAACCACGCACCGATCCCCCGCATCGACTCCGCGAGCTGGCGGCTGCGGGTGGAAGGTCTGGTCGATCGTCCCCTGGAATTGTCGATGGACGATCTGCGCCGCTTCACCGAGCGGACACTGGTGGCGACGCTGCAGTGCGCCGGCAACCGCCGCGCCGATCTCATCAAGGTCCGAGACATACCCGGCCAGGTCCCCTGGGGTCCAGGAGCCATCTCCACTGCGAGATGGAGCGGGGCGAGCCTGGCAGACGTACTGGCCGAGGCCGGAGCGCAGCCGGAAGCGTCCCACATCGCCTTTACCGGCGCCGACGTGTCACAGCAGGCCACCCCGCCCCAGCCCTTCGGCGGCTCCATACCGGTGGCCAAGGCAACCTCCGGCGAGGTGCTCCTGGCCTGGGCCATGAACGATCAGGCACTGCCCGCCGCGCACGGCGCTCCCCTACGCGTGATCGTTCCGGGCTGGATCGGCGCCCGCAGCGTCAAATGGCTCCAACGCATCAGCGCACAGGCCGAACCGACCGACAACTACTTCCAAGCCGAATACAGCGTCCTGCCCCCCGAAGCCGACCCCGAGGCCGTTGGACCGGGCGACGGCATCACCCTCGGCCCGGTCGCCATCCACTGCGCGATCCTACGGCCCGGCAAGAACGACCACCTGCCCTCTGGACCGACCGAGGTCAGCGGGTTCGCCTTCGCCGGGGACGACCGAACCGTGGCACGCGTGGATGTCTCCGCCGACCACGGCAGCACCTGGACCCCCACGGATCTCGACCCCCCGGAGAATCCCTGGACCTGGCAGCACTGGCGCGCCATGGTCACCCTGCCCCCCGGTGAGGCCGAGCTCATCGCACGTGCCTGGGACTCCACCGCGGCCGTGCAGGCCGAATCCCCGGCAACCGTCTGGAATCCCAGGGGATACGCCAACAACGCCGCGGCGCACCTGCACATCACGTGCCGTCCCTGACCGAACACTGACAAGTAGTGCGCGTCGAGAACAACTCTCCGTGGTGCTGACCGCCCGGACAGGCGCCACGGCGAGCCATGTACAAGTCGTCGCAGCCGGGGACAGGTCCGGCCCGGTGGGCGGGGCGGTCGCGCCACGTGTCGACGGTCATCCGCTGTGGGTGGCCCGGGGTCGCGCGCCGGGCGGAACGATGTCCAGGACGGCCATCATGCCCATGTCCTCGTGATTGAGGATGTGGCAGTGATACACGGTTCTGCCGGTGAAGTCCCTGAAGTGGATGCGGACGACGATCGCACCGCGCTTCGGCACGTTCACCGTGTCGTAGACGCCGTGGGTGGGGTCGTGGGCCTCCCCGTTGGTGCTCATCAACTGGAAGTGGTTGGTGTGCAGGTGGAAGCTGTGGTCCTCGTCCGAGTCATTGCGGACGGTCCACTCCTCGACGGCGCCGAGGGTGGAGACGAAGTCGGTCCGGCTCGCGTCGTACGTCCGGCCGTTGATGTAGAAGATCGTGCCGGCCTTGTTCTCCGTGAAGACGACGGTCTTGCGGTCCGCGATCGTCGCGTGGCTCAGGTTCTCGTATGAGCCGAGGTCGGTCGGGAGCACGGCCCGCGTCACGGGCGTGCCACTGGTGACAACTGTAGCGAGGTCGGCCCGGGGGAACTGGTTCCCGGCCGGGCCGGTGTTGTACGGCAGTGTCTCCAGCCGGGTGGTGCCGGGAGCGCCGCCCTGGACCAGGACATCGAAGCGGGCCGCGGCGGGAATGAGCAGCGTGTCCTCGGCGTAGGCCCTGCCCACGGGGACGCCGTCCTGAGCGATCACGTGGAAGCGGACGCCCGGAAGGTGCAGTTTGTAGTAGATGTTGGCGCCGATGTTGGCCAGCCTCCACAACTGGGTCTCTCCGGGCCGGATGTGGATCACCGGGTTCTGCTGGCCGTTGACGGTGCGGTTGGTCGACGCGCCGATACTCAGGGGATGGGTCTTGATCGCGTCGCCCTGGACCTGGAAGTCCTTGAACGCGATGGTGTGCTCGGTGATGTTCCGCAACGACAAAGGCAGGTGCTGCTTCAGGTTCCCGACGACGAGGATGCCCGACTCACCACCCGCGACCTGCGGGGCGGACAGCATGTCCGCGTGTGAGTGGTACCAGAAAGTGCCAGTGGGGTGACCGCGCGGCAGTTGATAGGCATAGTGGTACGACTGCCCGTACTTGATGGAGATGAAGATGTCGTCGGAGGGAGCGCGCGGCGACACGAACAGTCCGTGCGTGTGCAGATTGGTGTACTTGTCTGCGTTGTTGATCATGGTCAGGTCGATACGGTCGCCAGGCCACACGCGCAACGTCGGCGGCATGTAGGCCCCGTTGTAGGTCGTCGCGTACAACTGGCGGTTGCCAACGCGGACCTTTCGCCGTTCCACCACGATCGTGGTCCTGAGCACACCGTTGCGGCTCACCACCTCCGGGGGATCCTGGAGCCGCGGCCCCGTGCCCGGCGGTGTGGGCCCACCCTCAACCCCGGACCCCTGCGTGGCGCTGGAGCGCTCGCTCGGTGCACTACCCGCGCAGCCGGCGAGCCAGAGCGCGGCGAGGAGCAGGCCGGCGACGATGCTGGACGGCGAGGAACAACGTGTGGTGGGCCGGGTCACTTGTCTCCCCCAGGAAAACGGGCGGGCCCCGACCGGGAACGTCCGGACGGAGATCCGTATGCTGCTGGTCAGTCAGCGGAAGAGTAAGGGCACAAGGATCCCGTGCCACGCGGCCACGCCCGGCCGCCGGTGCCATCCGCCCGAATGGGCCCCACGACCGCCCATGATGGACTCCGGTCAGGACGCGCATCCAAGCCCTCGCCGGCCATCGTCTGCCACTCCGAAGCGATGACGACACCTCCCGACAGGTTCAGCATCCCCACCCGTGCTTGGGCAAGTGACACTGCACGAGCCGGAGATGGATGACTTCCGCCGGTCTCATGGCCGCGTAGTACATGCAGCCGGAGAACGCCTCCATGCGCGGTCCACAGCCTCGCTGTTGGGCAACGGCCGAGAGTAGTCGCCCCAACTGGGCCGGGCACCTTGGTCACGGCGAGCAGACCTTGCGCAGCGTGACAACTCCGCTCGGCTCTTCGTCGACCATGCATGGGCTGGTCGTCTTCTTCGGTACGTCTCCGCGTCGCTGCACGAGGAATGTCGTCAGCCTTCATGGCCTGTCAGGGGCGACAGCTAACGTTCTTGTGACGTGGTACCGCGATGGCAGCTGACTCGGAGGGGTACAGGATGGGTGCTTCGGCCTGGGACTACTACGTGCCGTACCAAGAGGATCTTGATGCCGCGCTGCAGGAGTTGCGGAACCGAGCGTTCCTCGCCGGTGACTACTACTGGGTGCGCGGTGGCGACTGGCTTCCTGAGGAGGAGCGCCGCCCGCAGCCTTTGACCCTGGACGAACTGTGGGCCGACGAGTGGACACAGCACTCTGGAACCCACTCGATTCTCGATGTCTTCCACGTTCAACGGGAAGACGAGGTGCCCGAGGTCTGTGCAGTACAGCCGGTGACCGCCGAAGAGGCCCGGAGGGCCATCGGCACTGAGCGGCTGACCCGCGAACACGTTCCAGCGATCCAAGACCTCGCTCGCGAGCGCTGGTACGGCCGTTGCGCAGTACTGCACGACGACCACGGGATGCCACAGGAGATCTACTTCTGGGGTTGGTCTGGAGATTGAGCCGACCTTGATCAGATCCGTGATGCGGCCCGTGCTGCACCGCAGTTTGCGCAGGAGTCGCCAGGTCTTGAGGGTGGCCATGGCCTGTTCGCCGACGGCTCGGATCTTGGCGTGGGAGCGGTTGACGGCTTGCCGGCCTCCACGTCGACTCAGCTCGCTGCAAGCCAGGTTGGAAAGGCTCAGTCATTCGATATGGCGGCTGGCGGAGCACAACGTTGAGTGACGACGGTGGGGAACGGATCGGCATCATCCGTTGGCCAGTTGCTGGATGGCCTCGAGGGTCTGGCCCGCTCCGTCCTCGGTCACCATGTGTTGCGCGCCTCTCGCGGCGGCTCGTGCGTATGTCTGCTGCTTCACGACTTGGTCGAGTGAGTCGGCAAGCCGTTCAACAGTCAGGGATCGGAAGGGGATCGGGTCTGTGGCGGCGCCGAGGGCAGCAAGTCGTCCCGCCCAGAACGGCTGGTCGGCGGTCACCGGCACGGTGACCGCGGGCACTCCGGCACGCAACGCCGCGGCCGACGTGCCGGCCCCTGCGTGGTGAACCACCGCAGCCAGCCGTGGGAACAGTAGGGCGTGCGGTACGTCCCCAATGGTGAGCACGTTGTCGCCGTCGGCCGCGAGTCCGGCACTGCCGGCTTGGAGAATGCCGCGCAGCCCGGCGTGGCGCAGGGCTCGCACGGCGATCTCGCTCAACCGCTCCCCGTCGCCGGCTGCCATACTCCCGAAGCCGATGAGGACGGGCCGGGGTCCGGCACGAAGGAAGTCCTCCAGGCCGGTGGGCAGCCGTTCAGACGCATCCTGATGGGGCCACCAGGTGCCCACTACCTCCAGGCCGGAGCGCCAGTCGGAGGGGCGAGGCACGAGTGCCGCGCTGAAGCCATGCAGGATGGGCCAATTCGCCTGTTCCTGCCGTCGGCGCATCGCAGCGGCGGACAGTGGCGGCAGCTTCAGGCTGTGGCGCAGCTTTGCGACCGCCTGCTCGTAGACGCGGTCGACCATGCGAAGAGTGAAGCCTCCGGCCATGCGGTTGGCGGGACGGCCCAGCGAACGCATACTCGTGACGACGGGCGGGAAGTCGCCGGTAGGTGCGGTGGGCACCAGGTATGCGCCCAGGCTCGGTATGCCCGTCGCCTCGGCGAGGTGCCAGCCGAGCGGGGCGGTGGCGGCCGACAGCAAGAGCAGATCCGTGCCATCGGCCACCGCATCGGCGAATCCCTGGCCCAGTTCGGTGATGAACGCGGCGGCCGCGCACATCAGTTCACGTCGGCCCGTGACGCCGCCGTGGGCCCGCGGGTCGGCGGGCAGACGTCGGAACTCTAGCCCTGCGTCGTGTACGAGGGGCGCGAAGTCATCCGTGGTAGCAAGGGCGACGTCGTACCCGGCGCGACGCAGTGCGGCGCCCAGCCCGGTGTAGGGCGCGACGTCGCCCCGCGATCCGGCCGCGGCGATCAGAACCCTCATCAGTCCTCCTCGGAATCGGTACGGCGACCTGCGTGGCGGGCCGTGTTGGCGTGGATCGCCTTGCACAGATAGGCGGCCAGCCCCGGCCGTTGCTGCGACGGCGGCACCACCAGAGCGAAGGCGCGCGGATCGGCGATGAAGTCGTCCGCGATGCGCCAGTGCATGTCGGGCGGACAGGAGGTGAACCAGCGTGCGATGTGCAGGCGGTGCTCCTCGGCGAGGTCCATGGCCCGCTCGCCGTCGTTCGGCTCCCCCTTGTCGAAGGCCGCGAGTAGCTCCGCGCGCCAGGCGGCGGCCTCGCCCATGAGCTGCCGCCAGTCCTCTTTGGTGTGGGCAGCCGCGCGCGCCATCGCCTCGCGCTGTCCCTCCGACTGCGCCCACTTCAGCTCCGCCTCGGTGGCATAGCTCAGGTCGAAGGTAATCTCGCCGAAGACCTCGAAGCGTTCCTGGGGAGTCAGGGACACCCCGGTCTGCTGGACTTCTATCGCCCGTTCTGCCACCTCGGCCAGCCGCTGCAATCTGGCGATCTTCTCACCCAACTGCCGCTGTCGGGCCCGCAGATACTCAAGGGCGTTCGACTGCGGATCCTTGAGGATCGCAGCGATCTCAACGAGGGAGAAGCCGAGCTCGCGGTAGAAGAGGATCTGCTGGAGACGGACCAGGTCAGCGTCACTGTAGAGCCGGTAGCCGGCGTGGCTGCGGCCGCTGGGCGAGAGCAGCCCTGCCTTGTCGTAGTGATGCAGCGTACGCACCGTCACCCCGGCGAAGGCCGAGACCTGTCCCACGGAGTAGCTCATCCACCTGCCCTTTCGTCGGCATACAGCCTTAAGCCTGACGTAAGGAGAGGGTCAAACTGTCTGGGGCCTTGGCCCCGGATCTCGGACACTTGAGACGTGGATCTTGAGGATCTGAGAACGGACATCTTGCGGTCATGTAGCCCCCGGCTCCGCCCCAAGGCCGCCTCTGGCAGCCCGCCTCCTACTCAACCTCGCCCACCGACTCACCACTCTCACCACCCCAGGAGACAAGTCCTCATGACGCTCGCGGTCGACTTCGACGGAGCTGTCCACCGGTACTCCCGAGGCCGGCACGACGGCACCATCTACGACCCGCCCATACCCGGCGCCCTCAACGGCCTCCGCCAACTCATGGATCTCGACGGATGGATAACGTGTCCGCCGAGGCCTTGAACCGCTCCTGAAGGAGGGAATAGCATCCGGCGCGATTGATCTTGGAAGGGGTCGAAGTGCCGAACACAAAACGCGTGAAGCCGGTGCTGATCACAGCGCTGATACCGATAGTGGTGCTCGGCGTCGCCGCGCAGCCGGCGATGGGGCAGGTGCCCGTGCCACCGCCGATCAAGACCTACGAGGGAGATCCCGGCCGACTCGGCGACGCGGCGAGCTGGCGTACCCCTGAGTTCAACCGGGACGCCGGCCTGGCGTCGATGGGAGCCGAATTCGCCTACGCCGCAGGCTACTCCGGCACCGGGATGAACATCGGCGTCGTCGACTCGGGCGTCTTCGCCGGGCACGTCCGGGAGCACGGAAGCCTGGACACGAACTACGCGGTCGGGGACCGCTACTTCTCAGTGGAGGCCCAGGGCGGCCAGACGGGCCCCACGCCGGGGTTCTACAACCCGGCATTCAACGACAGTCACGGCACCCACGTCACCGGGACCATCGGTGCGAGCCGCGACGGCGTCGGCGAGACGCAACCGGCCGGGCCGGATGCCAACATGCACGGCGTCGCGTTCAACAGCAACGTGTACATGGGCAACACCGGCAAGACGGACGGCGTGCTCTACGGTCTCCTGCCGGCGAACGCGACCGCCGCGCAGAAACCGGACGACGCCTACATCGGCAATGTCTACCGGGCCGTGAACTCCGCCAAGACGGCGAACGGCGAGCCCGTCAGGATCATCACCAGCAGTTGGGGTAGCCAGCCCAACACGGAAAACTACAACACGTATGACACGCCGTCCGGCAGCCCGGCGGGCTTCGGTCTGAACACGGCATGGCGCCTCTGGTCCACTCCGGACGGCGTCGTCGACGCGAACGGCAGCACCGCCCACTGGCTGAACGGTGCCATCGAGGCCGCGCGTACCGGCACGGTCATCCAGTTCACCGCCGGGAACAGCGGTTACGTGAACCCGTCGCCACGAGGCGCCGCGCCGTACTTCATGCCCGAGCTGGAGGGTAGCTGGTACACGACGTCGGGGATCAACCCCACCGTGGGGCGCACGTTCAACCCTGACGGCTCCGTCCTGGTCCCCGGCCAGCAGACGTTCAACCAGTGCGGCGTCGCGAAGTGGTCCTGCGTGACGGCGCCGGCCAACGGCATCAACAGCACGACCGTATCGGTCGTCAACGGCGTGCCCGAGCCCCGTTACGGCAGTGCGTCGGGGACGTCGATGGCCGGCCCGCACTCGGCGGCCGCACTGTCGTTGATCATGCAGCGCTTCCCGTACATGACCAACGAGCAGGCGCTCTACACGATGTTCACCACCGGCCGGCAGAACAACACGATCAATGACGCGGCGGGCAACGCCGTGCTGAACCCCGCCGGCGGCCAGATCGTGCAGGTGCCGGACAGCCGCAATGGCTGGGGCACGGTCAGCCTGCGGGAGGCCATGAACGGCCCGGGCCAGTTCCTGGGGCCGTTCGTCGTCGACACGCAGGGGCGCGACGACGTGTGGTCGAACGACATCTCGGACGTCGCGATCCGGGCCCGCCAGCAGGAGGACGCCACCGAGGCGGACGCCTGGGCGGCGACCAAGGCCGCCAAGGGCTGGACCAAGGGCCTGCCGGCCGGCGCGAGCGACGCCGACAAGTCGGACTACGCCATCGGGGTCCGCCGTGAGCAAGCCCGCGAGGCCCGCGCCTACGAGGGCAGCCTCACGAAGCGTGGCGCCGGCACCCTGTTCCTCACCGGCAGCGAGACCTGGCACGGGACGAGCACCGTCCTCGACGGCAAACTCTCGGTCGTCGGCTCGCACGCGAGCGCTGTCGACGTGCGCGGCGGAACACTCGGCGGCAGCGGCACCGTGGGTGGCAGCATCAACGTCGGCGGCGGCGTGCTGCGGCCGGGTCTCACGGCCGACGAGGCCGCGCAGATCACCAGCGCTTCCGGCGCCGCAGGCAATGTCCTGAACGTCGGCGGGAACGCGACCATCGGCAAGCAGGGTCGCGTTGCCGTCACGATCTCCGGCGACCGGGACTACACGAGCGTCCGGGCTGCGGGAAACCTGGTGCTGGACGGTGAGCTGGACCTGGACGTGCGGGGCAAGCTGACACCGGGCACCGTGTTCACGATCATGAGCGGTAGCTCGATCAAGGGCGCCTTCCACGCGCTGCCGGAGAACCGGGCCCTGAACGTGGGCGGTTACCTGTTCCGGGTGTCCTACAAGAACAACAGCATGACGCTGACCGTCATGGACGCGGTGCCGAACAACGGGCAGTAAGTCGTGACCCGCTAACTCAACTCGGCTCAGGACCCCGGGGAGAGTTCGCTTCGCCCGTTTTGATCACGGCGGGCTGGGAGAGGAAAACCCAGACGAGCACGGCACATGTGGATCATGGAGGCGTCTACGCTTCAAGATCCGCAAGGTTGCCGTGCTCGTCTCCTCATCACGCCCCACGCCGGTCACACTGGTGGCACCACTCCGGCTCGCCCCGTCCTCCAGCCCGGCTCCGCTTCCGGGACTGCTGGACGGGGTCCGTCAGGAATCAGGGTCTGTCACGTAGTCGGGGTTGAGGTGGGCCGGAGAGGGATCAGGGGGTGTGACCCAGGTACGCGTCAAAGGGCAATGAGTTGATCGGCCGATGAGTCGGCTCTCGTAGCGACACCCTCGCTCGTGTCGCCCCGGCCCTCATGGCTCATCCAATGGATGGACTGAAAGCAAGAAGCCCCGTCCGCCTTGGGTTGGCGGACGGGGCCCATGGGCAGCGATCAGGCAGTGTTGCCCCGGTGGTTCACGGGGCCGGAACGCTGGTGCTGCTGACGCCGGAGGTGGCCGACAGCAGGAGCATCGCCAGGAGCAGTCCCGCCACGGCGGCGACGGTACCCATGATGAGCGCGGCGCTGTGGATGCCGCGGTGCTCGGCGTCGCGTCGACGGCCGATCAGCGAGCTGCCGACTGCGGCAAGCCCGACCGGCACCGCCAGCAGGAAGTTGACCGCCAGGGCTGCCACGGATACGGCTCCGAGCAGCAAACTCGCGGCGGCGTGGAACCAACCGGTGCGTGCGGTCAGCGCGGTGTCTGCCATGAGATCTCCTGTCCCAAAATGCGATTACAAGATGCTGCACACATAGTCGACGGAGACCACACCACTTGCGGCTCCCTTACGTCATCGAGGACCGCCGCACGGACCTGCTCGCGGGCCGGTCCGTACGGCGTACGCCCTTCTGCGGACTAGGCCTGGGGCTCGAGGAGTTCACATCCCTTGCGGCCCAGGTCGAGCTTGCTGCCGTCGATGACGCACGGCACGATCCCGTAGGTCTCCTGCGCGTAGCGCGCGTTGTAGCGGACGGTGATGAGCCCCTTGCGGTCGACCTCGCAGGGGTTGTTGAGCGTGCACTGCTCGCCGTCCTCGTTATGGGTGTTGTTGACGGCGATCACGCGTCCGGTGTGGTCGTCGATCACCGGGGAGCCGGAGGTGCCGCCGATGGTCTCGCACCCGGGCGTGTAGCGCACCGAGTCCTTCCAGGTCCACCAGTACTCCTTGAGCTGGTTTACGAACCCGTCGACGGAGCACTTGTACTGCTTCTTCCAGTATCCCGACGCCACGGTGATCTCGGTGTTCTTGCGCGGGTGGCGCGGGTCGAGCAGTAGCGGCCGTACGTGGTAGGTGCTCTCGATCTCGGCGTAGGTGGTGGTCGTCCGGTACAGCGAGATGTCGGTGTCGGTCATCGTCGCGTACGAGATCTGGTCGGCCTGGAGCGTGCCGAGCACCCCGGCGTCCTCGTCGAGGAGTTTGAACGTGCGGGTGGACGGCCGGTCCACGATGACCTGGCCGGCCTTCGGGAAGCCGCCCTCGATGCAATGCCCGTTGGACAGCACGAGGGCGGGGTCGTCGGGCTGTGACTGCGGGGTGCGCACGACGGAACCGGAACAGTTGCTGAGCGCTACGGTGCCGGCGAACGTGACGGGTGCGTCGTTCGGTCTCGTGCGGGTGCCGGCGTCCCCGCCCGCGGTCCCGGCGACGGCGGGTGCCGCGCCCGCGCCGACCAGGGCGAGCGCGAACGCCGCGCCGGTGAGCGCCTTGCCGATCCTCGGTGAGCGACGTGTCGTGCGTGTCATCGGTGCTGCAGGTGACATTGGGTGGAGCCCCCTTGCCGACGCCGGGTGTGACGTCTGTAGCCGATGGTTGCCGTGCGCATTCTTCGGTGCCGACGGGCGGCAGGACAAGGGGTGGGATCAAGTCCGTGTCCCGCCGCGGTCCGCGGGCGCGAGGGAAGCGGGCACGGGCTGGGCCCGATGCACATGCGGACCCGAACTCGCACTCGGGATCCGCGACTTGATGTTCCCCCAGGTCACGTCGGCTCCGGCGGGGTCGCCGGAGCGGTGGGCGGGGGGCCGGGTGCCGGCTCAGCGCACCCCGTCCGGCCGGAACTGAATGCTGATCCTGGCCCGGCCGCCCGCGCCGACTTGGGGATCGCGTGTTTCCAAGTGCGCTGGCAGGAGCCGCCCATCACAATGAGGTCGCCATGCCTGAGGGCTCTGCGCACGGTCGGCGTGGCGCGGGAGTTCGCGCCCCGTCGGGGGCGCGCCGACGGACACGATGGCGACCATGATGTCCTCGGCGGACAGGCCCGGCCTCGGGGACCATCGGCAACTGCTCGTCTCCGAAGGCGACCGGTGAGCGGCCTGCCATGACAGCCCGCTCACCGGCACTTGTCGTCAATCACCCGCTGAGCGCCGCCGGCCTGAACCGAACCAGGCCGGCCGCCTTCGTTTCGAGTCCGCGGTGAACGTGCGGCCGGCTCAGCCCCGACCACGTCCGTCTGGCAGTTGGGGCAAAGTTCGTGCCCACCCTCGTCATTGACCACGCTCCCCCACTCCCGGCACTCCTCACAACCGCGGGCGCGAACCGGATCGGCGTGAGGATTGGGCTGCTGGGATCCGGTGTCGGCTCCGCAAGACATGAAGAGAAAACTCCGATGAGGTTACGAAATGGTATACCGCCTCATCCACATATACGTGCTCCAAACATCGATTACTAGGAACTCTTCGTAGTAATTGCCGTACCGAGTGTGCGACTCCACTCACGGACGGCGGCGGCACTAACCGCGCCGACTGCTGGGGCGGCGGTCTCCGCTTTCGGCCTGGGCGGCGCCAGGCCCGCCGACGGCCGGCGGAAGGGCGCGGCGCCCACCGCTCAGCGGTCGTGCGGCCTTCCAGCAGCTCCGGCATCGTGGCCTGCTGGTGGGCGTGGACGACAGCGGAAGGGCGCGGCGCCCACCGCTCAGCGGTCGTGCGGCCTTCCAGCAGCTCCGGCATCGTGGCCTGCTGGTGGGCGTGGACGACAGGCGAGGCCGGCGGCCAGGGCCCGCTCGTACCGAGTCGATGCGCGGGGCGGTTTGCCGTCGGTGCTGGCGATCCACCAGCGGGCGGGCCACGCGAAGTCGACGGTGTAGGTGAGCTGCTCCAGTGCCGGACTCCGGCGGCCGGGCTGGGGAACGGTGAGGTGGCGACCGTGGCGGGAGAGCCTGGTCGGCGATGTAGTCGTCCGCGCCGGGCGGGAACGCCCGGCCGCGCCGCGTCTCCAGCAGGTGCCGGCGGGCTTCGGCGAGGACGTGACGGCGGGCGAACGTACCGCGGACGGTGAAGACAACCGCGGCAACGTCGACGGCAGCGAGGGCGGTGTCCACCACCGGCCCCACCCGGGCCCGGATCGCCGCACCGGCCGCCCGGCAGCGCTCCAGGGGCCCGTCGACCAGCTGCTGTCCGAAGTGGAGGATCGCGGACGTCCGCGACCACGCGCGCAGCTGCTCCAGCGGGCGGGCGGTCTTCTTCTCCGGGCGAGTGTCCTGCGCCCATCCGAGGCCGTGGCGGCCGCGCTCGCCGGGCAGCCGCCCGTGGTCCTTCACGTACTGGTCAGTGAGGCCCTCCAGGGCGTCCTCGATCCGCTGGCGGCGGGTGGAGGACCAGTGGATCAGCTCGGAGCCGACTGCGGCTATCTCCATTGCCGGTCGCAGGCCCGGCGTCACCTCGCGGGGCACCGTCGCCAGGCCCAGCTCCTCACACACCTCCGTGTTCATCCTGAGGGTGTAGAGCGTCCCGGCCGCGACGGCATGCTGGTACCAGGTGCTGTCCGGGCGCTGCACGCGGTTCAGGATCAGAAGGTGGTCATGAAGTGGTCCCCTGTGGTTCCCCATGGCCGATGACGGCCGCCCGTGTCACTGGTATCCCGGAACCACGCCCCGCCGCCAGCGGGGCTGTAGTACCCCGGTACCACCTGCCTGGCAGTGTTCAGTCCCCGGTACGACCGGATCCGGCAGATCGCGGGCTTAGCGTGACGGAGGAGGCGTCAGGCGTACAGGGCGCGCCGGAGTCCGAAAGAGGGAACGCGAATGATCGAGGCACAGCAGCTCACCAAGAGGTACGGGGAGAAGACAGCCGTCGCCGGGCTGGACTTCACCGTGAAGCCGGGCACGGTGACCGGCTTCCTCGGCCCCAACGGGGCGGGCAAGTCGACGACGATGCGCATGATCGTCGGGCTTGACGCGCCGACGAGCGGCTCCGTCACGGTGAACGGACGACGCTACGCCCGCCACCAGGCGCCGCTCCAGGAGGTCGGGGCGCTGCTGGAGGCGAGGTCGATCCACCCGGGCCGCTCGGCCTACAACCATCTCCGGGCCCTCGCCCTCACTCACGGCATCCCGCGCCGCCGGGTCGACGAAGTCATCGACCTTGCCGGTCTTGGCAGCGTCGCGAAGAAGCGGGCCGGTGCCTTCTCCCTCGGCATGGGCCAGCGGCTCGGCATCGCGGCCGCCCTGCTCGGCGATCCGCAGACCGTGATGCTCGACGAGCCGGTCAACGGGCTGGACCCCGAGGGCGTCCTCTGGATCCGGAACCTGCTCACCTCCCTCGCGAGTGAAGGGCGCACGGTGTTCGTCTCTTCGCACCTGATGAGCGAGGTGTCCCTGGTGGCTGATCACCTCATCATCGTCGGCCGTGGACGGTTGCTGGCCGACACGACCGTACGGGACCTGGTCCGCGAGGCCGGCGGCGACGCCGTGAAGGTCGCGACGGACGACCCCGCACGGCTGCGGGAGGTACTGGCCGGATACGGCGTGGAGATCACCGGCCGCGTGGGCTCCGAGGAACTGCAGGTGACCGGGCTGTCCGCCCGCGAGATCGGGCTGAAGGCGGCCGAGCACAGGATTCCGCTGTTCGAGCTGACCACGAAGGCGGTGTCGTTGGAGGAGGCATTCATGGAACTGACCAGGGACGCCGTGGAGTACCACGGCTCCACGACCGGCACCGAGACCTCCGGGAGCGCGGCATGAGCACCCTCACGGCAACCCCGGAGTCCCCCGAGACCGCTCAGGCCGCGCCGGCCCGCCCCGCCTACCGGGTGACCGGACGGCGCGTGCTGGCCTCGGAGTGGGCCAAACTGTGGTCTCTGCGCTCCACCTGGATCACTCTCGGCCTGGGCCTGCTGTTCCTCGTCGCCTTCGGCGTCATCGCCGCGAGCCGCTACAAGTCCGGGATCGACTCCGGCCGCCCCATGCACGGCGACTTCGCCGACGCGACGGCCGTGAGTCTGTCCCTCTTCGGCACGAACTTCGCCCAGTTGGCCCTCGGCGTGCTGGGCGTGCTGGTCACGGCGGGCGAGTACTCGACCGGCATGATCCGCTCCACCATGGCCGCGGTGCCGCGCCGGCTGCCCGTGCTGTGGTCCAAGGCGGCTGTGTACGGGCTGGTCGCGCTGTTGATCGCGACCGTCGGCGCGTTCGTCGCCTTCCTCGTGGGCAGCCAGGTCGTCTCCGGCACGCCCGCCGCCATGGGCCTCGGCCACGCCGGTGTCCTTCGCAGTCTGCTGGGCGCCGGGCTCTACCTGGGCCTGGTCGGCGTGATCGGCACCGCCCTGGGCGCGCTGCTGCGGTCCGTGGCCGGCGGTATCTCGGTCCTGGTGGCCGCCCTCATGCTCGTACCCGGACTGATCTCCCTGCTGCCCAGCTCATGGAGGGGGAACATCGACCCCTATCTGCCCAGCCACGCCGGCGAGTCGATCTTCGCCCTGACCCACGACTCGACCACCCTGTCGCCGGGCGCCGGGCTCTGGGTCTTCCTCGGCTGGACGGCACTGGCGCTGGCCGCAGCGGCGTACCGGCTGCGGCGCAGCGACGTCTGAGCAGCCACCCGCATCATGGGCTCGTGAACTCCGTGACCACCGAAGATCTCAGCGGGATGGGGCCGCTGGTCGCCCGGCTCGGCCGGGCCGGCCAGTGGCTCCGGCATGCCGACCGGGCCCGTCCGTGGGTGCTGGACACCGCGGTCGTGGTGCTGGTCTTCCTGATGTTCTGCCTGCCGGACCTGCTGCACGCGGTCGGTGCCATCGACGGGGAAGGCGACGGCCCGCGCCGCTTCCGCCTGGTGTTCACCCGGTTGCCCGTGGCGGGCATGCTGGCCTTGCAGGCCGGGCTGGTGCTGCCGCTGCTGTGGCGGCGCCGGGCACCCACCGCCGCGTTCGGCGCCATCGCGGCCGTGTTCGTCCTCCAGTGGTCCCTCGGCGCCGCGCTCCGTGCGGACGTCGCCCTCTTCGTCGCCCTGTACAGCCTGGCCCTGCACGGACGGCTGCGGCAGCTGCCGTGGGCCTGTGCGGCCACGGCGGGCGCGGTGGGCCTGGTCGCGGCACGGGTGTCGGCGGCGGTGTCGGTCTGGGACGCGCTGTTCTTCCTGCTCAGCACGGCGACCGCGGCCCTCGCGCTCGGCCTGATGATCCGTATCCGGCGGGCTCAGCTGGCCGGGCTTCGGGACCGTGCGGCCCGGCTGGAGATCGAACGCGACCAGCGTGGCAGGCTCGCAGTCGCGGCCGAACGAGCACGGGTGGCCCGTGAGATGCACGATGTCGTCGGCCACAACCTGTCCGTCATCATCACGCTCGCCGACGCGGGTGCCTATGCCGCCGGGGTCGCTCCGGAGCGGGGCAGGGAGGCCCTCCACCTCATCGGCGACACCGGTCGCAAGGCCCTGGGCGAACTGCGCCGGGTGCTCGGCGTGCTGCGCGAGGTGGACGGCCCGCCGGCCGAGCCCGAGCTGAGCCCGCAGCCCGGTCTCGCGGACATCAACGCGCTGTGCGAAGGGGTGCGCGCCGCCGGCTTGGAGGTCGTCTACCGTACCGCCGGAGACGTCGACGCCCTCGACAGCGGGGTCCAGCTCACGGTCTACCGCATCGTGCAGGAGGCCCTGACGAATACCCTGAAACACGCCGGCGCCGGCGCGCGTGCGAACCTGGCTGTCGCCGTGGAGGACACGCGGCTGACCATCACCGTCCAGGACTCCGGCCCACTCGTCCCGGGCGACCGTCCCAGCACGGCGAACGAGGAAGGACACGGCCTGGTGGGCATGCGGGAACGAGCGGCTCTCTACGGCGGACACGTAAGCGCGGGTCCCGCGGGCGGCGGCTGGACGGTACGGGCCGCACTCGACCTCACTCCCCAGGGCGGTGCCCGGTGACCACCGTGCTCGTCGTGGACGACCAGCCGCTCCAGCGGTACGGCTTCCGCATGCTCCTGGACTCCGTGCCCGAAACAGAGGTGGTCGGCGATGCCGCGCACGGAGCGGAAGCGGTGCGCAAGGCCGCCGAACTCCGGCCCGACGTCGTCCTCATGGACGTACGCATGCCGGGCATGGACGGCATCGAGGCCACCCGCCGCATCGTCGCCGCGGGCGATCGCTCGCGCGTCCTGATGCTGACCACGTTCGACCTGGACGAGTACGTGTATGCGGCTCTGCGCGCCGGAGCCAGCGGCTTCCTCCTCAAGGACGCCCGCCCCGAGGAACTCCTCGCGGGCATCCGGGCCGTGGCCGTCGGAGACGCTGTGATCGCCCCCGCGCTCACCCGCCGTCTCCTGCACGAGTTCGCCCGTCTCGTGCCACTCGGCGGCGACGGCTCCGCTGAGGACCCGCGCTTGAGCTCCCTCACCGACCGTGAGCGCGAGATCCTCGTCGCCATCGGCAAGGGCTGGAGCAACGGCGAGATCGCCGCCCGCTTCGTCCTGTCGGAGTCCACGGTGAAGACTCATGTCGGCCGCGTCCTGGCCAAGATCGGCGCCCGCGACCGCATCCAGGCGGTGATCTTCGCCTATGACCACGGCCTGGCCCGGCCTCATGGAGACTGAGCGGCGGCGCCCTTCGCGAGCCTCCAGGGCGCAGCTCTGGCGGGCCAAGCGCCGCGCCTCGGCGGCCGTCTCCGGCATGGAGGACATTGTGATGCTGTAGCCCGGGTGGCCTGTCGGTCTCGGTTTCCACGGTCGTCATGGTCATCGTCAACGACTTGGTTGGGGTGGCTTGAGGGTGGCCTGTCCGCCTGCCCCGGGGGGACATCTGTGGGCGGGGCGCCGCCAGGGCGCGTTCACGGGGGCTGACAGCTAGTCGGCCATCGCCCCGTTTCGACTGCCCAAGACAGGCCCAGGCGCCTGTCGGAGGCTCAGCCGCTCGTCTTGGTTCGGTGACCCGCGTCACACCCGGCTCCTGTCAGCAATCAAGGCCCCGTCTCGTTCAAGGGGCACGCGAACGAGACAGGAGCAACGCCATGAAGCACCGCATCGTCGTACTCGGCGCCGGATACGCCGGGGCCTTCGCCGCCGGAAATCTGGCCCGCCGGCTCTCCCCCGCCGACACCGTGATCACCGTCGTCAACGCCGTGCCCGACTTCGTGGAGCGGATGCGGCTCCACCAGCTCGCGATCGGTCAGGACCTCGCGTTCCGCAAGCTCGCCGACGTATTCGCGGGTACCGGGGTGCGGCTGCGCCTGGCGCGCGTCACCGGCGTCGACCCCGAGCGCAGGGCTGTCGCCGTGACCGGCGAGGACGGCGACGGCGAGCTCGCGTACGACACGCTTCTCTACGCGCTCGGCAGCTCCGTGGCCCATCACGACGTCCCCGGTGTGGCCGAGTACGCCTTCGATGTGACCGGCCGGTCCTCGGCGCTGCGTCTGCGCGAGCGCCTGGCCGGCCTGGACGAGGGCGGCACCGTGCTGATCGTCGGTGAGGGGTTGACCGGCATCGAGACCGCCACCGAGTTCGCCGAGTCCCGGCCCGACCTCTCCGTCGCACTCGCCGCCCACGGCGAGCTGGGCGCCTGGCTCTCCCCGAAGGCCCGCCGTCACCTGCGCCAGGCCTTCGAGCGGCTCGGCATCACCGTCCACGAGCACACCGGCATCGAAGCCGTCGAGCCGACTCGGGCGATCGCCGCCGACGGTACGTCCATCCCGGCCGACGTGACTGTGTGGTCGGCCGGGTTCGCCGTGCATCCCATCGCGGCCGCCAGCGGTCTGGAGGTCGCCGAGACCGGCCAGATCGTCGTCGACCGCACCATGCGCTCGGTCTCGCACCCGGACGTCTACGCCGCCGGTGACTGTGCCTATGCGATCGGCGAGAACGGCCGGCCGCTGCCGATGTCCTGCGCCTCGGCCGGCTTCACCAACATGCAGGCGACCGCCGCGATCATCGCGCGCCTGACGGGCAGCAAGATCCCAACCACCGGGCTGAAGTACCTCGGCAACCACATCAGCCTCGGGCGGCGGGACGCGATCTTCCAGATGGTGGACGGGGATGCCCGGTCGAAGTCCTGGTACCTGGGTGGCCGGACCGCCGCGCGGCTCAAGTCGGGCGTGCTCAAGGGGGCCGGGTGGGGCATCGCCCACCCGACCTTCGGCATGCCGAAGCGCAAGCGTCGCCTGGCCACCGCGCCTGACCTGGTCGGTGTGAGGGCCGCCGCATAGGTTGTTCCGCATGGACAGTGCAGCCATCGATCGGTTCGAGGCCAGCCGGGGCCGGCTGGCCTCGCTCGCGTACCGTCTGCTCGGCTCTGCGGCCGACGCCGAGGACGCCGTGCAGGACGCGTTCCTGCGCTGGCAGGCCGCGGACCGGGAACGTATCGAGGTGCCGGAGGCGTGGCTGACCAAGGTCGTCACCAATCTCTGCCTCGACCGGCTCCGCTCGGCGCAGGCGCGCCATGAGCGCGCTGCCGGAGACTGGCTGCCCGAGCCACTCCTTGAGGGCGACCCTATGCTCGGCCCTGCCGACACCTTCGAGCAGCGCGAATCGGTATCCTTGGCCGTACTGACCCTCATGGAGCGCCTCTCGCCGGTCGAGCGGACCGCTTACGTCCTGCGCGAGGCCTTCTCGTACCCCCACGCCGAGATCGCCGGGATCCTCGACATCACCGAGTCCGCGAGCCAGCAGCATGTCCACCGGGCCCGACGCCGGGTCGTCGCCGAGCGTCGCGGCGGCGATGAGGTGGACCCCGCGTCCGCGCGCCGGGTCGTCGAGGAGTTCCTCGCCGCCGCCACATCAGGGCGCACCGAACGGCTGGTGGCGCTGCTCACCGACGACGTGACGGCGGTCTCGGACGGCGCCGGACTGGCCAGGCGGCTGCTGCGGTACAAGACGCGCGAGCGCGTCGCCACCTACGTGCGGGCCGGCTTCAAGCCCACGCCGGCGAAGCGGCGGCTGGCGGGCGGCTCCCCCGCGTTCCACATCGCGCTGGTCAACGGCTCCCCGGCCGTCCTCGCCGTGGTTGACGACCGGGTCGTGGGCGCCGTGGCGTTCGACGTCAGCGACGGCAAGGTCGCGTCCCTGCGCGGCATCGCCGCCGCGGGCCGGCTCGCGCGCCTCAACGAGGCCTGGCGGCAGCACGAACCCGACACGCCGATCATCAACGCATGGTGACCAGAGCCCCGGAAACCCAGTGACCTGAGTCTGCACAGTGGCCAACTACGAGCCGTCAGCGATAGGTGGCCAGGGCGCGTCCGAGCGTCCCTGGCCACCTATCGCTCGAAGTCACAGCCGAGTGGGCCCAGGTGGGGCAGCTGCGTGGTCGCCGATGAGGTGTTGCGGAATGTCCTGAACGGGCTACTGTGCTGAAGGCCCCGCATCTAGGGTCGGGCCTTCATTCCACGCGGCCTGGCCGCAGCAGGCTCCCGACGACGACGAAGGGCCTTCGATGCTCGTTCCAGTCGGCGAGCCGGCTGCGGATGTCGCGTTCGACGGCCCGGTGCCGCCGGTGCAGGGAACCGATCACCTTGCCAGTGGCGACCTCCAGGGCGGCGAACAGGGTGGTGGTGCCGGCACGGACGTAGTCGCTGGCTGCGGCGTTCGGGCACCGGCGTCACCGCCCACCCGGCCCAGGCCTGGGCCGGTCAACAGGCACGAAATCTCGCCGTCGACCAGGGCACGCGCTGGGAGCCACTGCGCGTCCTGCTGCGCGACCGCGATGACATGTACGGCGAGACCTTCGACGCGGCCTTGCAGCGGCAGAGATGGAGATCCTCAAGAGCGCGCCGCGAGCGCCGCGGATGAATGCCCACCGCGAGAGGACCATCGGCAGTATCCGGCATGAGGCCCTCGATCACGTCCTCCTCGTGGACGAGGCTCACGCCCGACAGGTCCTGGCCACCCACGAGAAGCACTACAACGTGCGGCGGCCTCATCAGACCCGCAGCCAGCTGCCACCCGACTCGGTCCAACAGCCCGCCACCATGCACGACTTCGATACGCGCAGACTCCTGCGCACCCGAGTGCTCGACGGCGTCATCAACGAGTACCGCTACTCGACCTGAGTAGCAACGATGACTTTCCGAGCCCCACAGGCGGGACGCCGGAGTGCTCGGAGCATCACTCCGGCACCGTGTCCTCACAGCTCTCCGAAACTCTCACCACGCCGAAGACCACCGGGAAATCAGTGATCTGCTGGTTCGGGCCCGGCTCGGAGTTGCAGATCTTCCACTCAGCCGGGTCGTCCACCAGACGGCCCTGCCCGCTTGCGTCCTCGAAGATCATGTCGATTTCGGAGCTCATCTGCTCCTGCGCACGCCCGGCGTTACCGCCGACGACGTCGGGCATGACAGCCGCGACTGGCTCCGGGTTCGCCGAACGGTGCGTCTCGGCAGAACCCGAGCCAGTGGGCGTGCCCACAGAGACAGCCGGCCCGGACGACGCACCGCAGGCGGTGACCGAGGCCAGGAGCGTGACGGCGAAGGCGGATCTCAGAAACTTGGTGATGATCGTGTCCCCCCACGATAACGGCAGTTCGGAACAGTATCCCCGGTGAAAGAAGAGAAGCACCGCTTCCTTGATCACGGTTCGGCGCAGAGACCACCGCCCCGTCTACCAGCCAGACGATGGTGCATTCGACCACCCAGCGGAAGACGCCCAGGCCGGAGCCGTGCGACTGCCCACGTTCTGAAGGCCCGGTAACAGATCCTGCACAACCATCGTTCCCCTCTCCTGAGCCCCGTCGAGCACGGACGGGGCCTTCGCAAGGACGAGGGTATCGAGGTCGTGCTCAGCGGCGTCCGGATGCCGAGAATGAACTCGATCATGTAGCGGTGGGTGCGGACCTGCCTGCGAGAACCGCTGGACCGCATGTTGATCTGGGACGAGCGGCATCTCGTGCACACACTGTGCGAGTTCGAGACGTTCTACAACGAGCACAGGCCGCACCAGGGCCTTGCGAACACCCGCCCCCACCCCTGCTGCCCGCTCCGATCGAGGACCCGGACCGGATCGCCCGTCTGGACATGCGACGACGAGCACGGCTTGGGGGAACCCTCCGCGAGTACCAACATGCGGCCGACCAACACGGATGAGGTATTCGGCAAGCGCAGGACGGTACGTGCGGAAAGGGCCCCCAGCCGCTGCCGTTCCCCGGGGTGCGGTATCGCGCACCCCGGGACGAACGGGCTGTTTGTGTTTACTTCTTGACCTGAACGCCAGTCAGGACCGGGTCACCGTGCTGGTCGTACTGGACGCCGGTGACCTTGGTCGAATAGCCGGCGTTGACCTTGTTGTACCAGAGCGGGATGGTCGGCATGTAGTTGACCAGGTTCTTCTCGAGCTCCTGGTACTTCTTCTCCGACTCCTCCAGGGAGCTGGCGGTGTCGGCAGCGGCGATCTCCTTGTCGATCGTCGGGTTGGAGAAGCCACCCTGGTTGCCGTCCGAGTGGGTACCGAACAGGTCACGCAGGAAGTTGGCGTTGAACGGGTAGTCCAGCACCCAGCCCGAGC
>NZ_JBSGBZ010000062.1:0-43539 GCF_053601495.1 Streptomyces sp. NPDC004721 | reverse complement strand
TTCCCTTCGGTGTTTCCGACTCTATCAGATCTTTTTCCGATCCGATTTCCTCGGTGCTTTCCAGGTTTCCGCTCTCGCGTTTCCCTTTCCGGCGGTTCCGACTCTATCAGATCCTTTTCTCGGCCTGACCCCCAGTCAGCGGGGTTTGTCTTCACAGCCGTTGGGCCGTTCCGACGAGTGAGACTTTAGCGGATTCCCTGCCCCCGTGCGAATCGGGGGCTGCGTCCTTTCGGGCGCGGATTCCTCATTCCATGAATACGCACACCGATGACACGACAACAGACAGACTGCACGACTGCCGTCGAGTAAAGGGTGGTACTCAGGAAAGGTTGTCCGGGGACCGACCGGAGTCGGCTCTCACGTCGGGCAACTCGGAGAACACTACGTATCCCTACGAGGTGTGTCAACTCACGGGCGGGCAGCGCCCCGGAGTCCTATCCTGGGGCCATGACTACGCGTACGTGCACCCATCTGTGGTGGGCCGCCTGACGGCGGCCGTACTCACGTATGCATCCAACGGCCGCCGCCTCGGCGGCCGTTCTCGTATCTCCCTCCAGGACTCCGGGGGCCGGCCGACCGGGGACGGCGGCCTCGACCAGGAGGTGGAGTGTGGAGAGGACTCGGGTCTTCAGCGGAGTCAAGCCGACCGGACACCTGACGCTGGGGAACTACCTGGGCGCCATGCGGCGGTGGGCCGAGGTGGACCAGCACCGGTCGGAGGCGCTGTTCTGCGTCGTCGACCTGCATGCGCTGACCGTGGACCACGACCCGGCGCGGGTGCGCAGACTCAGCCGGCAGGCGGCGACGCTGCTGCTGGCGGCGGGGCTCGATCCGGAGCTGTGCACCCTGTTCGTGCAGAGCCATGTGGACGAACACGCCCGGCTGTCGTACCTGCTGGAGTGCGTGGCCACGGACGGCGAGATGCGGCGGATGATCCAGTACAAGGAGAAGGCCGCGCGCGAGCAGCGGCGGGGCGGGAGCGTGCGGCTGTCGCTGCTGACGTATCCGGTGCTGATGGCGGCGGACATCCTGGCGTACGGAGCGGACGAGGTGCCGGTCGGTGACGACCAGACGCAGCACGTGGAGCTGACCCGTGATCTGGCGGTGCGGTTCAACCAGCGGTACGGGCACACGTTCGTGGTGCCGAAGGCGACGCCGCCGAAAGTGGCGGCGCGGGTGATGAACCTCCAGGACCCGGTGTCGAAGATGGGGAAGTCGGACGACTCCGGGCCGGGCATCGTCTATCTGCTCGACGAGCCGGAGGTCGTGGAGAAGAAGGTCATGCGGGCGGTGACCGACAGCGGGCGGGACGTCGTCTACGACCCGCAGGAGCGGCCCGGCCTGGCGAACCTGCTGGAGATCCTGGCCGCTTGCCAGGGCGGGAACCCGGAAGCCCTGGGCGGTGTATATGAGTCGTACGGCGCTTTGAAGAAGGACACCGCGGAGGCCGTGGTCGAGCTCCTCAGGCCGGTACAGGCAAGGCACAGGGAGCTGTGCGCGGATCCCGCGTATGTGGAAGGGGTGTTGCGCAGGGGCGCGGAGAAGGCCAGGGAGATGGCGCGGCCGAGAGTGGACGCGGCGTACCGGGCGATCGGGTTGCTGCCCGCCTGAGGGCAGGGGCGGCGGGGCGGGCGGCCCGCGTCGGCCGCCCGGTGCCGGTCAGTTGTTGCCGGAGGCCAGCTCGCGGCTGCGGTCGCGGGCGGCTTCCAGCGCGGCGATGAGCGCGGCGCGCACGCCGTGGTTCTCCAGTTCGCGGATGGCGTTGATCGTCGTGCCGGCCGGCGAGGTGACGTTCTCGCGGAGTTTCACGGGGGGCTCCCCGCTGTCGCGGAGCATCACCGCGGCACCGATCGCGGACTGGACGATCAGGTCGTGGGCCTTGTCCCGGGGCAGGCCGAGGAGGATGCCGGCGTCGGTCATGGCCTCGACCAGGTAGAAGAAGTAGGCCGGGCCCGAGCCGGAGAGGGCGGTGCAGGCGTCCTGCTGGGACTCGGGGACGCGGAGCGTCTTGCCCACGGCACCGAAGATCTCCTCGGCGTGGGCGAGGTGTTCGGCGGAGGCGTGGGTGCCGGCGGAGATGACGGACATGGCCTCGTCGACGAGGGCGGGGGTGTTCGTCATGACGCGGACGACCGGAGTGCCGGAGGCCAGGCGCTCCTCGAAGAAGGAGGTGGGGATGCCGGCGGCGCCGCTGATGACCAGGCGGTCGGCGGGGACGTGCGGGGCGAGTTCGTCGAGGAGGGTGCCCATGTCCTGGGGCTTGACGGTGAGGATCAGGGTGTCGGCGGTCTTCGCCGCTTCCGCGTTGGTGACCGGGGTGACTCCGTGGCGGGCGCGGAGTTCTTCGGCCCGTTCCGGGCGGCGGGCGGTGACCAGCAGGTCGGCGGGGGTCCAGCCGGCTCGGATCATTCCGCTGAGCAGGGCTTCGCCGATCTTTCCGGTGCCGAGAACTGCGACTTTCTGGCTCATGGTGCTCATCCTCGCACCGGTGGTCCGGAACGCGGGTGGACTGTCCGGCTGGCGGGACACCCTCCGGTGCCGTGGGGCTATGCGGTTCGCCGCCTGAGGGTGGCCGCTCCCAGGCCGAGGACGAGCAGGGCGCAGCCCGCCACGATCAGCGCGTCGCGTACGAACGTCGTCGTCACGTCGGTGTGGCGCAGGACCTCGTTCATGGCGTCGACCGCGTAGGACATCGGGAGGACGTCGGAGACGGCCTCCAGGGCGGGGTGCATGTCGGACCGCGGGGTGAACAGGCCGCAGAGGAGGAGCTGGGGGAAGATCACCGCCGGCATGAACTGGACCGCCTGGAACTCGGAGGCGGCGAAGGCGGAGACGAACAGGCCGAGGGCGGTGCCGAGCAGGGCGTCGAGGAGGGCGACCAGCAGGAGCAGCCAGGGCGAGCCGGTGACGTCCAGGCCGAGGAACCAGACGGCCAGTCCCGTGGCCAGCGCGGACTGGATGATCGCGAGGGCGCCGAAGGCGAGCGCGTAGCCGGCGATGAGGTCGCCCTTGCCGAGCGGCATGGCGAGGAGGCGTTCGAGGGTGCCGGAGGTGCGTTCGCGCAGGGTGGCGATCGAGGTCACCAGGAACATGGTGATCAGCGGGAAGATGCCGAGCAGCGAGGCGCCGATGTTGTCGAAGGTGCGCGGGCTGCCGTCGAAGACGTAGCGCAGCAGGAGCAGCATCAGGCAGGGGACCAGCAGCATCAGTGCGATGGTGCGCGGGTCGTGGCGGAGCTGGCGCAGTACCCGGGCCGCGGTGGCGGTGGTGCGGGCGGCGCTCAGGGCGCGGGGGGCGCGGGGTGCGGTGGTCGTGCTCATCGTGCTGTCTCCTTGGCGCGGCCTGCTGCGACCGCCTCGTCGACCAGGTGCAGGAAGGCCGCCTCGACGGTCTCGGTGCCGGTTCGGGCCCGGAGCGCTTCGGGGGTGTCGTCGGCGAGGATCCGGCCCTCGCGCATGAGGAGGAGGTGGTGGCAGCGCTCGGCCTCGTCCATGACGTGGGAGGAGACGAGGAGGGTGGCGCCTCGGGTGGCGGCGATGTCGTGGAAGAGGTTCCACAGGTCGCGGCGCAGCACGGGGTCGAGGCCGACGGTCGGTTCGTCGAGGACCAGCAGTTCGGGGGTGCCGAGGAGGGCGACCGCGAGGGAGACGCGGCTGCGCTGGCCGCCGGAGAGGTTGCCGGCGAGGGCGTCGGCGTGGCCGGTGAGGTCGACGTCGGCGATGGCGCGGCTGACGTTGTCCCGGCGGCGTTCGGCCGCCGCGCGGCCGGGGTCGAGGATCGCGGCGAAGTACTCGAGGTTCTGGCGGACGGTCAGGTCGTCGTAGACGGAGGGGGCTTGGGTGACGTAGCCGATGCGGTTGCGGAGGGTGGCGTGGCCGGCGTGCAGGCCGAGGATCTCCAGGGTGCCGTCGACCTTGGCCTGTGTGCCGGCGACGGCGCGCATGAGCGTGGACTTGCCGCAGCCGGAGGGGCCGAGGAGGCCGGTGATGCGGCCGCGCGGGACGGTGAAGCCGAGGTCCCGCAGGACGGTGCGGGGGCCTCGGACCACGGTGAGTGCTTCGGCTCGGACGGCATCCGTTTCGGGGCGGGGTGGCCCCGAAGAAATATTCATCATGCGATGATTAATGCGCGTGGAAGAGGGCGCCGTCAAGTGGGGTGAGGGGATGAGCAGCGTCAGGGTGTGGTGGCGACGAGGAGAAGGACGTCGTAGGTCTCCTTCACGAAGCCGTCCGGGAAAACCTCCAGCAGGTGGTCGCGCTCCTCGGCGAGGAAGGCGTCCCTGAGTTTCCCGGGGCAGACCAGGAGGCGTGAGTGGCTGCCGAGGTTGGCGAGGTGGGTGTCGAGCGGAACCCGGCGGCTCCAGCGGATCTCGCGACGGGTGAAGCGGAGTCGTTCGGGGTGGGTCCGGCCCGCGCGGACGGCGGCCGCCTCCCGCTCGGCGTAGCGGTCGATGCCGAAGAGGCGGCGGACGCGGTCGGTCTGCCGCGCGATCCACTCGATGCCGGCGGCGTCCCTGTTCCACCACAGCGCCAGGGCACCGCCCGGCCGCAGTACCCGCAGGGCCTCCGGCACGGCCCGGTCGGGGTCCATCCAGTGCCAGGACTGGGCGTAGGTGAGGAGGTCGGCGCAGGAGTCGGCGAGCGGGAGGGCGTTGCCGTCGCCCCGAACGATGGGGATGCCGGGGCGGGTGAGGCGGAAGTGGGCCGCCATGCCGTCGCCGGGCTCGACGGCCAGCACGTCGGCGCCGCGCTCGTGCAGCAGGGCGGTCGAGATGCCGGTCCCGGCGCCGATGTCCGCGACGCGGGCGCCGGCGAGGGGCCGGCCGGCGGGTTCCTCCAGCGCGTCGAAGAGGGCGGGCGGATAGGAGGGCCGGTTCGCCGCGTACTGGGCCGCGGCGGCGTTGAAGGAGCGGGCTCGGTCCGTGCGGGCGGGCGGCGGAGATGAGGTCATACGGCCATCGTGCGACCGCATGACCACCTCGTGGCAGGGGGTTCGGGCGGCGCGGACCGGTTCGCGGACCGTGCACCCCCTGCGGTCAGGAGCGGCGGCGCTTCCTGGAGGGGTCGCCCGAGCGGCGGGTGGCCCGGCGTTCGTACTGTTCGCGGGCCTGTTCGTACTCCTGGCGGTGCAGCTTCTCGCCGGGGGCCTCGACGAGCGAACGGAAGAAGTAGGCGAGGAGGGAGCCGATGAATCCAACGGCGAGCAGGCCGCGCAGGGAAGCCTGGCGGTCGGGGTCGGGACGCTTGCCGAAGCCGTCCCAGGCGTGGCGGAAGGCGAGCACGCTGCACACCGCGAACATCACCACGACCAGGAGTTCCACGAAGGCACCCGAGCCAGCGATCTGGAGTCCCTGGTAGGCGAAGCGGAGCACGAAGCAGGAGACGGCGGCCGCGGCGAGTGAGCCGACGGCGACGCCGATACGGCGGGCGGTGTAGCCGTTGTCGTGGTTCACCCACGTGGTGCCGAAGAAGCGCAGGGGCTCGGGGCGTGGCCCTGCGGAGCCCGCGGGGGTGGCCGGGGTGCCGTTGTCGTCGCTCACGGGTCGATTATGGCTCCGGGGTGCCCGCGGGCTCCGTCGGGGATCAGCCGCAGCGGACGGTCACGTAGCCGTCGCTGCCCGTCTTCACATAGGTGTCCGAGACGTACTGGCCGGTTCCTATGTTGTTCCAGATGTTCGATGTGCCGTAGTAGCCGGACACCGTCGTACCCGGCGTCTGGCAGTGGATCGGCACGGAGGCACCCACGGGCAGCGTGCGCACGATGCTGTAGCCGGTGCCAGGACCGCTGCGGACATTGAGCTCGACACCCGGCGCGACCGGGTAGTACGCCACGGCGGCGGTAGCGGTCGTGGATGCGCCCAGGACCATGAGGCAGGCTCCGGCGGCGACGCCCGCGACAAGGGCGGATCTGCGTCTCAGAAAACTCATCGTGTGCCACTCCAGTAATGATCAGCCGCAGCGAGAGGCGACGTAGCCGTCGCTGCCGGTGTACACGTACGCGTCGGAGACGTACTGGCCGTTGCCGATGTTGTCCCAGATGTTCGAGGTGCCGTAGTAGCCCGACACCGTCGTGCCCGGTGTCTGGCAGAAGATCGGAACCTGGGCACCCTCGGTCAGGGCCCGGACGATGCCGTATCCAGTGCCGGGACCGCTGCGGACATTGAGGCGGACGCCAGGCGCCACCGAGTAGTACCGCGCCGCCGCTGCCGTTGCCTGAGTCCCGACTGCCTGTTCCTCGTCTCCGCCCCTTGCTTCTTCGACGCGGTCAACAGACATGAAAACTCCCCCCGCTGAACCCCATGACTGCCATGGAGTCCCGTTGATTCCCTGGAATCAACCAACGAAACATCTGTGCGCGACTCGCACGCGAATGCTGGCAAGCTCCACCGATCCCGTTCGAGTCATCGACTAGGCTCCGAGCGTCGCGCGCGCAAACGAACAGCACGGGGGTGGTCCATGACGCCACAGCGCAATACCGGAGCGGGCGCGGAATCGGAACTTCCGGAGTACGCCGGGCAGTACCGCCTCGAGTCGTGCCTGGGCTCCGGCGGCATGGGCGTCGTGCACCTGGCCCGCAGCACTTCGGGGCTGCGGCTCGCGGTGAAGGTCGTCCACGCGCAGTACGCCTGGGACCCCGAGTTCAGAGGCCGGTTCCGGCAGGAGGTGGCGGCGGCCCGAAGAGTCAGCGGCGCCTTCACCGCGCCCGTCGTCGACGCCGATCCGGAGGCCGAACGGCCCTGGATGGCCACGCTGTTCATTCCAGGGCCCACGCTGTCCGAGCATGTGAAGCAGAACGGGCCCATGCCCCCCGCCAAGTTGCGCCGCCTGATGGCCGGGCTCGCCGAGGCTCTGCGCGACATCCACCGGGTGGGGGTCGTCCACCGGGACCTCAAGCCCAGCAACGTCCTACTCGCCGAGGACGGGCCGAAGGTCATCGACTTCGGCATCTCCCGCCCGAAGGACAGCGAACTGCGCACCGAGACGGGGAAGTTGATCGGCACGCCGCCCTTCATGGCGCCCGAGCAGTTCCGCCGGCCGCGGGAGGTCGGGCCGGCGGCCGACATCTTCGCTCTCGGGTCCGTGCTGGTGCACGCGGCCACCGGACGCGGGCCGTTCGATTCCGACAGCCCGTACATCGTGGCCTACCAGGTGGTGCACGACGAGCCCGACCTGACCGGCGTACCCGAGAACCTGGCGCCGCTCGTGCTGCGCTGTCTGGCCAAGGAGCCCGAGGACCGGCCCACGCCCGACGAGCTGATGCGGGAACTGCGCTCGGTCGCGGCCTCGTACGACACGCAGGCGTTCATACCGGAGCAGCGGACCAGTGATACGCCGGACACGCCGCCGCCCAGGCCAGGTATCAGGCAGGAGAAGGACGCGCCCGGGACGCATTCCCGCAAGCGGACGGCCCTGGTGGCCGGGGCATTCGGTCTGCTCATGGCCGGTGCCTTCGCCTCGATCGTGTTGCCCGCGCAGGACAACAGCTCCGCGCCTGTGAGCACCAGTTCGCAAACCCGTCCTGCCCAATTCGACGCGTGGGAGACGAAGCCAGTGCCCGCCGCGCCGTCGGCACCCCAGTGCACCTACGGAACAGGCGCGTTGTACTGCGCGCAGTCCGGCGTGGCCTTCGCCCTCGACCCTTCCGGCGGCGCTGTGCTCTGGCGGCGGTCCATCACCGGAGCAGGCAGGCTTGTGCCAGCCCTCTCGGGCGGTCTGGTGCATGTGGCTGCGGCGGACGGGCGGCACCTGGAGGCGCTCGCCCCCGCCTCGGGCCGGACGCACGCACGGCGCAAAGTTCCTGCGCAGGGCGGGTGGGCGTTCGTGGGCGACACGCTCCTGCTCACCCGTGCCGACGGGACTGTCACCGGTGTGGACAGCGCTTCCGGCGGCACGCGGTGGAGCAAGCGGATTCCGGGCTATTCTCTGCCGTCCGTCGCCACGTTCACCGGGGACCCGCTGGCCTACGCGACGAGCACGTCCGACGACGGGGCGAGCACGCGGATCAACGCTGTGGATCCCCGTACCGGCGCCGTCCGCTGGGAAGCAGAGCTGAAGGGCATGCTGAGTCCCGTAGGCGCCCAGGACGGGTTTGTCTTCTTGCTCGACCTCGACAGGACCAACGGGGATGCGAAGGCGGTCGTCCGGTACTCCCCCGGGTCCGGGGCGGTGCGTCGGGTGGCGCTGCCCGTCCCGCGCCTGGCCCCGCAGGCCGAGGTACGGGGAGGCGTCGTCCATCTGCTGGCGGCCGGGGGTGCGCTGGAAGCCGTCGACATGAAGGCGGGCAAGCGTCTGTGGCTTCTGGAAACGGCCGTGACCCGCGGTTCGGTGCCGGTCTCCGACGGTCGCCATGTGTACGTCCTCGCCGCGGACGGACGGCTGCTCGCCGTGGACGCCCGTACGGGCCGGCTCGTCGGGCAGACACGGCCACGGCTCGGCGCCGGTTCGGACAGGGTCGCGGACAATCTGGCCGCGCCTGTGCTCGCCGACGGCATCATCTACGCCGGCGCCCCCGACGGCACCGTCTTTGCCGTCGACGGAAGCGACCCGGCGGCCTGGTGACACGGGGCGGGGCCGCCCCCGAAGGAGCGGCCCCGCAGAGGTCGAAGGTTCAGCCCAGCTTCGACACGTCCCGCACGGCGCCCTTGTCGGCGCTGGTGGCCATCGCGGCGTACGCCCGCAGTGCCGCCGACACCTTCCGGTCGCGGTCCTTGGGGACGTACGCGCCGTCCAGGGCCTGCTCACGGCGGGACAGTTCCGCGTCGTCGACGAGCAGGTCGATGGAGCGGTTCGGGATGTCGATACGGATGCGGTCGCCGTCCTCGACGAGCGCGATCGTGCCGCCGGAGGCCGCCTCGGGCGAGGCGTGGCCGATGGACAGGCCCGAGGTGCCGCCGGAGAAGCGGCCGTCCGTGATCAGCGCGCAGCTCTTGCCCAGGCCGCGGCCCTTCAGGTACGAGGTCGGGTAGAGCATCTCCTGCATGCCGGGGCCGCCCTTGGGGCCCTCGTAGCGGATGACGACGACGTCGCCCTCCTTGATCTGCTGGGTGAGGATCTTCTGGACGGCCTCCTCCTGCGACTCGCAGACGACCGCCGGGCCCTCGAAGGTCCAGATCGACTCGTCGACGCCCGCGGTCTTCACCACGCAGCCGTCCACGGCCAGATTGCCCTTCAGCACCGCCAGGCCGCCGTCCTTGGAGTAGGCGTGCTCGGCGGAGCGGATGCAGCCGTCGGCGGCGTCGGTGTCCAGGGCCTCCCAGCGCTCGGACTGGGAGAAGGCCTCCGCGGAGCGCACACAGCCCGGGGCCGCGTGCCACAGCTCGACCGCCTCCGGGGACGGGGAGCCGCCACGCACGTCCCAGGTCTTGAGCCAGTCCGCCAGGGAGGGGCTGTGCACCGCGTGCACGTCCTCGTTCAGCAGACCCGCGCGGTGCAGCTCGCCGAGCAGGGCGGGGATACCGCCGGCGCGGTGCACGTCCTCCATGTAGTACGTGCGGTTCTTGGCGACGTTCGGGGCGACCTTCGCCAGGCACGGCACCCGGCGGGAGACCTGGTCGATCTCCTCCAGGCCGAAGGGGACTCCGGCCTCCTGGGCGGCGGCCAGCAGGTGCAGGATCGTGTTGGTCGAGCCGCCCATCGCGATGTCCAGGGCCATGGCGTTCTCGAAGGCCGCGAAGGTGGCGATGTTGCGGGGCAGGACCGTGTCGTCGTCCTGCTCGTAGTAACGGCGGGTGATGTCCATCACCGTGCGGGCCGCGTCCTCGTACAGCGCCTTGCGGGCCGTGTGGGTGGCGAGGACCGAACCGTTGCCGGGCAGGGACAGGCCGATCGCCTCGGTCAGGCAGTTCATCGAGTTGGCGGTGAACATGCCGGAACAGCTGCCGCAGGTCGGGCAGGCGTTCTCCTCGATGCGGAGGATGTCCTCGTCGGAGACCTTGTCGTTGACGGCGTCGGAGATCGCGTCGACCAGGTCGAGGGTGCGGACCGTGCCGTCGACCAGGGTGGCGCGGCCGGACTCCATCGGGCCGCCGGAGACGAAGACCGCCGGGATGTTCAGCCGCAGGGCGGCCATCAGCATGCCCGGGGTGATCTTGTCGCAGTTGGAGATGCAGATCAGGGCGTCGGCGCAGTGCGCCTCGACCATGTACTCGACGCTGTCCGCGATCAGGTCGCGCGAGGGCAGCGAGTACAGCATGCCGCCGTGGCCCATCGCGATGCCGTCGTCGACCGCGATGGTGTTGAACTCGCGCGGGATGCCGCCCGCCTCCCGGACCGCGTCGCTGACGATGCGGCCGACCGGCTGGAGGTGGGTGTGACCGGGCACGAACTCCGTGAAGCTGTTGGCGATCGCGATGATCGGCTTCCGGCCGATGTCCGCACCGGGTACACCGGAGGCGCGCATAAGGGCGCGGGCGCCCGCCATGTTGCGGCCGTGGGTGACTGTGCGGGACCTCAGCTCGGGCATCGTCGCTCGCTCCTTCGGGAAGTTCTGCCGGGCAGCAGGGAGTCGCCGGCAGAGTTCTGGCTCAGTCGAGCCTACGCCGGTCATCCAGGGGTCGGGACGCGCTGTCCGGAATACGGGACGCGTGTCTCGGGGCGATAGGGCTGCATGAGATGCGCGGATCGGGCGGCGCGACTACGTGTCCCGGGACGACGGTGGCGCGCACATCGGGCGGCGCGACTACGTGTCCCGGGGGCGGGTGCGTCGGGCGGCGGGGCTACGTGTCTCTGCGCGGCGGGACGCTCGGAGGCCGTCCCGGCGTCACGTCCCCGTGAGGTGCCGCTGCACCACGGGCGCCACCCGCGCGATGATCTGCTCCACGTCCGCCGACGCCAGCGGCTCCGCCTTGATCACGTATCGCAGGATCGCGCACCCCACGAGCTGCGCGGCCGCCAGCTCGGCGCGCAGCTCCGCGTCGGGCACGTCGAACCGGCCGGCGATGCGCCGCAGCAGTTGCGAGACGATCAGTCGGCGGAAGACGGCGGCCGCGGTGTCATTGGTCAGCGCGGAGCGGACGATCGCCAGCAGAGGCGTACGGGTGGCCGGTCTCTCCCAGATGCCGAAGAAGAACCGGGCGAACCGCTCCCCGACGCCGTCGAGCGGGCCGTCGACGAGCGCCTCCGGCGCGCTCAGCGCGGGCGCGAGGACGACCTCGATCGCCGCCTCGAACACCTGCTCCTTGGTGCCGAAGTAGTGGTGGACCAGGGCGGAGTCGACTCCGGCGGTCTTGGCGATACCGCGTACCGAGGTCTTCTCGTAGCCGCGCTCGGAGAACTCCTCGCGGGCCGCGGTCAGGATGCGGTCGCGGGTGTCGGCGGCCTCCTCGCGGCGGGGGCGGCCGCGGCGGCGGGCGGTGGCGCCGGTCATCGCCCGGACACCTTCACCGCGGAGGCCAGGTGCAGCCGGGTGAAGGCCAGGGCCTCGGCGAGGTCGGCCTCGCGCTCGGCGCTGGACATGGCCCGGCGGGTGTTGACCTCGATGACGACATGGCCGTCGAAACCGCTGGTGGCGAGACGTTCCAGCAGCTCGGCGCAGGGCTGGGAGCCACGGCCGGGCACCAGGTGCTCGTCCTTCGCCGAGCCCCTGCCGTCGGCGAGGTGCACATGGCCGAGCCGGTCGCCCATGCGGTCGACCATCTGGAGCGCGTCGGCGCGGGCCGTCGCGGCATGGCTGAGATCGATCGTGAAGTGGCGGTAGTCGTCCTTCGTGACGTCCCAGCCGGGGGCGTAGGCGAGCATCTCGCGGTCGCGGTAGCGCCAGGGGTACATGTTCTCCACCGCGAAGCGCACATCCGTCTCGTTCGCCATCCGCCAGACACCGGCGACGAAGTCACGGGCGTACTGGCGCTGCCAGCGGAAGGGCGGGTGGACCACGACCGTGCTCGCTCCGAGCTTCTCCGCGGCCGCTCGGGCGCGCTGGAGCTTGGTCCAGGGGTCGGTGGACCACACCCGCTGCGTGATCAGCAGACAGGGGGCGTGCACGGCGAGGATCGGTATCCGGTGGTAGTCGCTGAGTCTGCGCAGCGCCTCGATGTCCTGGCTGACCGGGTCGGTCCACACCATGACCTCGACGCCGTCGTATCCGAGGCGTGCGGCGATCTCGAAGGCCGTCGCCGTCGACTCCGGGTAGACGGAGGCCGTCGAAAGCGCGACCTTCGCATCCGGAATGCGTACGGGTTCGGGTTCCACCACGAGGGACAGGTTACGGGGTGCGGTGGGTGGAGGCGGGGCCCGCGGCCGCCGTTGTGGCCTTCGTCATCCCATGTGGTCGAGACGCCGCAGGATCACGCCTTCCCTGAGGGCCCACGGGCATATCTCCAGGCGTTCCACGCCGAAGAGGTCCATGGCGCCCTCGGCGACCAGGGCGCCCGCCAGGAGCTGTCCGGCCCGGCCGTCGGAGACACCGGGGAGTTCGGAGCGCTCGTCGGCCGTCATGCCGGACAGCCGCGGCACCCACGACTCCAGGGACTCGCGCTTCAGCTCGCGCTGGACGTAGAGCCCCTCGGTGGAGCGGGGGGCGCCGGCCAGCCGTGCGAGCTGCTTGAAGGTCTTCGAGGTGGCGACGACGTGGTCGGGGGCGCCGAAGCGGCTGAACTCGCCGACCGTCCGCGCGATCTCGGTGCGCACATGGCGGCGCAGCGCCCTGACGTCGTCCGCGGTGGGCGGGTCGCCGGGCAGCCAGCCGGCGGTGAGCCGGCCCGCGCCGAGCGGCAGCGACACGGCCGCGTCGGGCTCCTCGTCGATGCCGTAGCCGATCTCCAGGGAGCCGCCGCCGATGTCCAGGACCAGCAGTTTCCCGGCCGACCAGCCGAACCAGCGGCGGGCGGCGAGGAAGGTGAGGCGGGCCTCCTCCGCACCGCTGAGCACCTGGAGCCTGACCCCGGTCTCCTCCTGCACGCGCGCGAGGACGTCGTCGGCGTTGTCCGCCTCGCGCACGGCGGAGGTGGCGAACGGCAGCAGGTCCTCGACGCCCTTGTCCTCGGCGGCCTGGAGTGCTTCGCGGACCACGGCGACGAGTCTGTCGACGCCGTCGGAGCCGATCGCGCCGCTCGCGTCGAGGAGCTGTGCGAGACGCAGTTCGGCCTTGTGCGAGTGCGCGGGCAGCGGGCGCGCGCCGGGGTGCGCGTCGACCACCAGCAGATGCACCGTGTTCGAGCCCACGTCGAGGACACCGAGTCTCATGTACGAAACGCTACTGCCACCTGGCACGTCGTCCGTCCCCGGTGCCCTGTGCGAGGCACTGGTCGGGAGGGTCCCGGCACGGCTGCCCGGCGACTTACCCTGGACGGGTGCCAAAGACGAAAAAGGCGAAGACCGATAAATCGGCGAACCCGGCGAAAGCAGTGAGGCCGAAGAAGCGGGGCGCGGAATCCGACGAGAAGGGGCTCGACTTCGCGCGCGCGTGGGTGGAGTTCCCGGATCCGGCGGACGACGAGCAGGTCTTCCGCTGTGATCTGACATGGCTGACCTCTCGTTGGACCTGCATCTTCGGAAGCGGTTGCCAGGGCATCCAGGCGGGCCGCGCGGACGACGGGTGCTGCACCCTGGGCGCCCACTTCTCCGACGAGGACGACGAGAAGCGGGTCGCCGAGCACGTGGCGAGGCTCACACCGGACATCTGGCAGAACCACGCCGAGGGCGTGGAGAACGGCTGGGTGTCCGAGGACGAAGAGGGCTCCCGGCAGACGCGCCCCTTCCAGGGCTCGTGCATCTTCCAGAACCGGCCCGGCTTCGCCGGCGGCATGGGCTGCTCGCTGCACATCCTGGCCCTGAAAGAGGGCCGCGAGCCGCTGGAGACGAAGCCGGACGTGTGCTGGCAGCTGCCGATCCGGCGGACCTTCGAGTGGATCGACCGGCCCGACGACACACGCGTGTTGCAGGTGTCGATCGGGGAGTACGACCGCAGGGGCTGGGGTCCGGGCGGCCACGACCTGCACTGGTGGTGCACCTCGGCGACGTCGGCGCACGGCGCGGGCGATCCGGTGTACGTCTCCTACCGGGCCGAGCTGACCGAGCTGATGGGCAAGGCCGGCTACGACCGCCTGGTCGAGCTGTGCGAGGAGCGTCTGGCCTCCGGGCTGCCGCTGGTAGCGCCGCATCCGGCGGATCCGGCCGCCTGACGGGCCGTCGGCCGCCGCATCGGTGGCTCGCCGGAAGGCTCCGCAGGTGTCCGGGCCCGATCGCCGGCGGCGGACGCGCCGGCGGTCGCGGCCCGCTACCGGCGGCCGCCCACGGAGGCCGGAGCCGGGCATCCGCGGTCGCGCTTGGCGTGCCGGCCCGAGCCGTCGCACGCCCTGCCCTCACGCCGTCCTCCCGGCCGGCCCTCGGACGCATTGGGCGTGTCGCCGCCCGCGGACGGCGGGGGCGGGCTGTCCGGGTCGGTCGGCGACGGCTCGGTGGGCGTGGGAGTGGGCGTGGGCGTGGGCGTGGGGTCGGTCGTCGGCGGCGGGTCGGTCGGGGTGGGTGTGGGCTCGGAGGGCGCCGGAGTGGTCGGCGTGGGGCGCGGACCGGACGTCGCGGGCGGGTCGGCCGGGTGCTTGGGCCCGGCTCCGGAGGGGCTGGGTGCGGTGCCGTAGCCATCGATGGAGACGACGGCGCCTGCGGGCGCGATCGCCACGCGTGCGCTCCAGCGGCCGGAGGGCTCGCGCAAGTGGTCGACGTACACCTTGATCGTCAATGACTCGCCGGGCTGGAGGGTTCCCGACGAGCGGCTCGAATAGAGCCAGGCCGCTCCGGTGGACGCGGACCAGTGGACCGGGCCGGGTCCGGCGGCGGTGAGCGTGATCAGGGTGGTGTCACCGGTGTTGTCGGCACTCACCGTCAGGCGGCCGTCCCTGTGACCGGTGCCCGTGACACTGATGACCTCAACGGAGACGTCCGGCCGGCCGCTCGTGCCGAAGCGGGTGTCGGGCCCGGGCCCCGCGTTGCCGGTGTTCTCGTAGCCCCTGCCGGCCCCCTCACCGCCCAGGACGCCGGGGCCGCGCTCCTCGTGCGCGCTGGCGGCCGGACCGTCGGGACCCTCGCCGGCCGGACCGCCGCGGTAGGCGGCCCACAGGGCCAGCACCGGCGCGGCCACCACCGTGGCCACCACCGTGGTCGTGACGGCACGCGCGCGGAGCCTGTCCCTGCGGGCGGCGCGGTCCTTGGGGTCCATCGGGAAGCCGCGCCGGTCGAAGCGGGGAGCGGTGCTCCGCGCGCGCGGGTGGTGGGCCAGGGCCTTGTGCAGGGCCGCGCGGGGCACGGGCAGCACGGGCAGTTCGGCGGGGGTGACGGTGGCGCCGGGCCACTGACCGGGCAGGGCGCGCTCGGCGGTGCGGCGGCAGCGCGGGCAGTCGTCGACGTGCCGGACGAGTTCGCGCCGCAGTGCCGTGCCGAGTACGAGCCGGCTGTCCCCGGTGAGGCGGGACACGCTCGGGCAGGTGCCGGTCTCCACCACGGCGAGCGCCGCGCGGGTGCGCTCCACCTCGCAGGCGGCCGAGGCGAGCAGTTCCCGCGCGGCGGCGAGGTCCATGCCGAGGACGGCGGCGACCTCGTGTGCGGCGAGGTGGTGGCGTACGGCGAGTTCGAGCGCCTCGCGCTGCTCCGGGGTGGTGCCGGCGGCCTCCGGCCAGGCGAGCTGGGCGAGTTCGCGACGCCGCTCCCGCTGGACCTCGTCGGGGACGGGCGGCGGCACGGCCCGCGCGGCCGCGTGCCGGTCGGCGCCGGTGCGGCCCGCGGCGTACGTGCCCTGACGTTTCTGCTTGGCCTCGGCCAGCTTGCGCAGGCACGCCCAGCGGGCCAGCGCGTACAACCAGGCCCGGCGCTCGCCCGCGGTCCCGGGTCCGCGCTGCCCGCGCCGCTCGGCGAAGGCCAGCGCGTCCCCGAGGGCGGCGGTCGCCGCCTCGTGGTCGCACAGCACGGACAGGCAGTAGGTGAACAGGCCGTCGAGATAAGGCTCGTAGCGCGCGGGCGGGCGGCGCGCCACGGCGTGCGCGGCAGCGCGGTCGCGCGCCTCGCGGCGCGCCCGGTGCGCACTGGTCGTGCGGGTCGAGGTGTCCGGACTGCTGCTCATCACCTGTGCGACCGTAGGCGGCCCGGGTTCGTCCCTCTGTGCACCTTGAGCACTTTTAATCCATACGGGTGAAACGATCCCTCATAAGGGGAACGGAACCTCGGGTTCCATGACCCGTTCGAGTGCGCCCGCCCGGCGACGGCCGGGCGCGGGTCCTGCACGGGGTCCGGCACACGGCCGGACGCGGGGTCCGCACCGGGCCACCGGCGGCCGGGCTGTCAGTGCCGGCGGTTACGGTTTTCTCCATGGCTGCCCGTACCAAGACCACCAAGGACCGCCCGTCCTACCGCTGCACGGAGTGCGGCTGGCAGACGGCCAAGTGGCTCGGCCGCTGCCCCGAGTGCCAGGCCTGGGGCACGGTCGAGGAGTACGGCGCGCCCGCGGTCCGTACGACGACGCCGGGCCGGGTCACCACCTCCGCCGTGCCCATCGGCCAGGTCGACGGCCGCCAGGCCACCGCCCGCTCCACCGGCGTGCCCGAACTCGACCGGGTCCTGGGCGGCGGGCTGGTCCCCGGTGCCGTCGTCCTCCTGGCGGGCGAGCCCGGCGTCGGCAAGTCCACGCTGCTGCTGGACGTGGCCGCCAAGTCCGCCAGCGACGAGCACCGCACGCTCTACGTCACGGGCGAGGAGTCCGCGAGCCAGGTCCGCCTGCGCGCCGACCGCATCGGCGCCATCGACGACCACCTGTATCTGGCCGCCGAGACCGATCTGGCCGCCGTCCTCGGCCACTTGGACGCGGTCAAGCCCTCCCTGCTGATCCTGGACTCGGTGCAGACGGTCGCCTCGCCCGAGATCGACGGCGCGCCCGGCGGCATGGCGCAGGTCCGTGAGGTCGCGGGCGCGCTGATCCGCGCCTCCAAGGAACGCGGCATGTCCACGCTCCTGGTGGGCCACGTCACCAAGGACGGCGCCATCGCGGGCCCGCGCCTGCTGGAGCACCTGGTCGACGTGGTGCTGCACTTCGAGGGCGACCGGCACGCGCGCCTGCGCCTGGTCCGCGGCGTCAAGAACCGCTACGGCGCGACGGACGAGGTCGGCTGCTTCGAACTGCACGACGAAGGCATCACGGGCCTGGCCGACCCGAGCGGCCTGTTCCTGACCCGCCGGGCGGAGCCCGTCCCCGGCACCTGCCTGACCGTCACCCTGGAGGGCCGCCGCCCCCTGGTCGCGGAAGTGCAGGCGCTCACCGTCGACTCCCAGATCCCCTCCCCGCGCCGTACGACGTCGGGCCTGGAGACCTCCCGGGTCTCGATGATGCTGGCCGTGCTGGAGCAGCGGGGCCGGATCAGCGCGCTGGGCAAGCGGGACATCTACTCGGCGACGGTCGGCGGGGTGAAGCTCTCCGAGCCGGCCGCCGACCTCGCGGTCGCCCTCGCGCTGGCCTCGGCGGCGAGCGACACCCCGCTGCCGAAGAACCTGGTCGCGATCGGCGAGGTGGGTCTGGCGGGCGAGGTAAGACGTGTCACCGGCGTGCAGCGCCGGCTCGCCGAGGCCCACCGCCTGGGCTTCACGCACGCCCTTGTGCCGGGCGACCCGGGCAAGGTCCCGGCGGGGATGAAGGTCCTGGAAGTGGCCGACATAGGCGACGCGCTGCGGGTCCTGCCCCGCTCGCGTCGCCGGGACGCCCCACGGGAGCAGGAGGAGCGCCGGTAGACTTTGCCCTGGTCTCGCCCGTCCGTACGAACCGAGTGTGCGAAACGGCAGCGCCTGAAGAACCTGCGACCGGAGGAGTGCAGTGGCAGCCAACGACCGGGCAGCAGCTCCCGGAAAGTCCGGCGGGAGTTCCGGCGCCGATGGCCTGATGCGCGCCTCCCTGAGCGCCGTGGCACCTGGCACGGCCCTGCGGGACGGCCTCGAACGGGTGCTTCGCGGCAATACCGGCGGGCTCATCGTGCTCGGCGCCGACAAGACCGTGGAGTCGATGTGCACGGGCGGTTTCGTCCTGGACGTCGAGTTCACGGCGACCCGGTTGCGGGAGCTGTGCAAGCTGGACGGCGGCATCGTGATCTCGTCCGACCTGTCGAAGATCCTGCGCGCGGGCGTGCAGCTGGTCCCGGACCCGACGATCCCGACCGAGGAGACCGGCACCCGGCACCGTACGGCGGACCGGGTGAGCAAGCAGGTCGGCTTCCCCGTGGTCTCGGTCTCGCAGTCCATGCGGCTGATCGCCCTCTACGTCGACGGCCAGCGCCGCGTCCTGGAGGACTCCGCGGCGATCCTCTCCCGCGCCAACCAGGCCCTGGCGACCCTGGAGCGCTACAAGCTCCGCCTGGACGAGGTGGCGGGCACGCTGTCGGCGCTGGAGATCGAGGACCTGGTGACGGTCCGGGACGTCTCGGCGGTCGCGCAGCGCCTGGAGATGGTGCGCCGTATCGCCACCGAGATCGCCGAGTACGTGGTGGAGCTGGGCACCGACGGCCGCCTCCTGGCCCTCCAGCTCGACGAGTTGATCGCGGGCGTGGAGCCGGAGCGCGAACTGGTGGTGCGGGACTACGTCCCCGAGCCCACCGCCAAGCGCTCCCGCACGGTCGAGGAGGCCCTGGCCGAGCTGGACAAGCTCTCCCACGCCGAGCTGCTCGAACTGTCCACCGTCGCCCGCGCCCTGGGCTACACCGGCTCCCCGGAGACCCTCGACTCCGCGGTCTCCCCGCGGGGCTTCCGCCTGCTGGCCAAGGTGCCCCGGCTGCCCGGCGCCATCATCGACCGCCTGGTCGAGCACTTCGGCGGCCTGCAGAAGCTGCTCGCCGCGAGCGTCGACGACCTCCAGACGGTGGACGGTGTGGGCGAGGCGCGGGCGCGGAGCGTCCGCGAGGGCCTGTCGCGGCTGGCGGAGTCGTCGATCCTGGAGCGCTACGTCTGACCGGCGCCGGCCGCGGCCGACCCGCCTCAGGCCTCTTCGGCGGCCGTTGGCCCTTCTGGCCCTCTTCGGTCACCCTCAGGCCGGGCACCCCCAGCCCGGTCGGCCTCGGTCCGCTCAGTCCTCCGACAGTACGAACGACGTCCGCTGCTTCGCGTACCCCGGCGCCTTCGCCTCGACCAGGTAGGTGCCCGCCCCGGCCGACCCGGCGGGAGGCGTCGCGCACTGCGGGGCGCTCGGCTTGCGGTCCCAGCGGACGGTGTAGGTGATCTCGCTGCCCGCCGGCACCCGGTACAGCCGGCTCCCGGCCGCCGTGGGGCAGTCGGCCGAGGACCAGTAGGTGGAGCTGCTCTCGGCCTGGCTGATCGTCACCACCGCGGACTTCGGACCGAGATCGACCTTGCAGTCGCTGCCGGAGGAGTTCGCGGCGGTCAGCTCGAACACCGGCGTCTGGCCGGGCCCGTAGGAGTTGTGCACACTGCGCAGCGTCAACTTGACCGCGTTCGCGGTGCAGTTGGGCAGCGTGCTGCCGGCCGGCAGCACCGCACCCGGACCGCCGCCACCCTTGGCGCCGTCGTCCCCGCCGCCGGCGGACCCGCCGCCGCTCGACCCGCCGGAACCGGTGCCGTCTCCGCTCCCGCCCCCGCCGGCGCTGTCGGAACCGGCGGTGTCACCGGTGCCGCCGGTCCCGGACCCCGAACCATCGGAGTCACCGCCGCCGGACTCGTCCCGGCCGCCGGGGTGTTGGCTGATCGCGGGACCGGAGTCGGAGGGTCCCGGCATGATGGTCGAGGTCGAGGGCGCCGGATGCTTGCCGTCCGGCCCCTCGCCGTTGGTCTTGCGGCCCCCGCCCCCCAAGGGGACGATCCAGGCGATCAGCAGCGCCAGCAGGGCGACCGCGGACAGCATGGCGAGCCGCCGTCGCCAGTAGATGGAGGCGGGAAGCGGACCGACCGGATTGCGCAGAGACCCCACGGCCCAAACTCTACGAGAGATCGTCGGCTTCCCCGGGCCCCACCCGCCGGGTGACGACATCTTTTCCGGATCATCATCACGGCAACGCCCATATTTGCAGGCCTATTTGACCTCGCCGTGATCGCCCGGGCACGGTTCGTGACGACACCGGCACACGCCGGATCACACGGCCGTCCACCCCCACGTGGCAGGATCGGAAGGCCATGACTGCGCCCACACTGCCCCCGCACAGCAGCCCCGACACCCCGGCCAACGCCACCGGTGCCCGTCCGGGCGCCGGCACGCCCGCCGACGCCCAGGCCTCCGGCACCTCCCTCGGCCCGACTCTGCACACCCAGGTCATCACCTGGTTCGACGACCACGCCCGCGACCTGCCCTGGCGACGCCCCGATGCCGGCGCCTGGGGCGTGATGGTCAGCGAGTTCATGCTCCAGCAGACACCGGTGAGCCGCGTGCTGCCCGTCTACGAGCAATGGCTCGACCGCTGGCCCCGGCCCGCCGACCTCGCCAAGGAGGCGCCGGGCGAGGCCGTCCGCGCCTGGGGCCGGCTCGGCTACCCGCGCCGCGCCCTGCGCCTGCACGGCGCCGCGGTCGCCATAACGGAACGGCACGGCGGCGACGTGCCGACCGAGCACGCGCAACTGCTCGCCCTGCCGGGTATCGGCGAGTACACGGCCGCGGCGGTCGCGTCCTTCGCCTACGGGCAGCGGCACGCCGTCCTGGACACCAACGTCCGCCGGGTGCTGGCCCGCGCGGTCACCGGTGTGCAGTATCCGCCGAACGCCACCACCGCCGCCGAGCGGCGTCTGGCGCGCGCCCTGCTGCCCGAGGACGAGGGGACCGCGGCCCGCTGGGCGGCCGCCTCCATGGAGCTCGGCGCACTGGTGTGCACGGCGAAGAACGAGTCGTGCCCGCGCTGCCCGATCGCCGCGCACTGCGCCTGGCGGCTCGCGGGCAAGCCGGCGCACGACGGGCCGCCGCGCCGCGGGCAGACGTACGCCGGCACGGACCGGCAGGTCCGCGGCAAGCTGCTCGCCGTGCTCCGCGACGCGCACGCGCCCGTCCCGCAGCCGGTGCTCGACCGGGTCTGGCACGAGCCGGTCCAGCGGGCACGGGCCCTGGACGGTCTCGTCGCGGACGGCCTGGTGGAGCCGCTGCCGGGCGGGCTGTACCGGCTTCCGCTGACCTGAGTCGACCTGATTCCTCGTCACCCGATCCCTGACCTCCGGCACCTGACACCCGACACCCGACCCCGGATACCTGATCCACAGTCACCTCACAGGCCCGCCACACCTCCAGGCCGCATCGCGGCTGTTCGTGTCACACACTCGTACGTCATCCGACCCCCCAAATCACCCTCAAAGTGGATGAATCGGGACACCGCTTTACCCCGTTCCTACTTCCGTTACACAACCGACGCACAGCCGAGGGCTGGCCGCAGGCTGCTTCGGACAGCGCCGTGACAACGCCTCCGTACCTTCAATTGCGTGCCTGACAGGCACCGGACGGCTGCCGACCACAGCCCGTCCGCTCACGGCTCGGAGACCGGCGGCAGGCGGGTCCGGAAGCGGGGATCGGAGGCGGTCGTACATGGCGCAGGGAGAGGTGCTCGAGTTCGAGGAGTACGTGCGTACCCGGCAGGACGCGCTGCTGCGCAGTGCGCGCCGGCTGGTCCCGGACCCGGTCGAAGCCCAGGACCTGCTCCAGACGGCACTCGCGCGGACCTACGGACGCTGGGAGGGCATCGCCGACAAGCGGCTCGCGGACGCCTATCTGCGCCGCGTGATGATCAACACGCGTACCGAGTGGTGGCGGGCCCGGAAGCTGGAGGAGGTCCCCACCGAGCAGCTCCCGGACGCCCGCGTCGAGGACTCCACCGAGCAGCACGCCGACCGCGCGCTCCTCATGGACATCCTGAAGGTGCTCGCTCCCAAACAGCGCAGTGTCGTGGTGCTGCGACACTGGGAGCAGATGTCCACGGAGGAGACGGCCGCCGCCCTCGGCATGTCGGCGGGTACGGTCAAGAGCACGCTGCACCGGGCGCTCGCCCGGCTCCGCGAGGAGCTGGAGGCGCGAGATCTGGACGCACGCGCGCTGGAGCGTGAGGAGCGGGAGCGTTGCGCGGCCTGACCGGCAGGGGTACAGGCTCGGGGCCCGGACGGGCCCGGGACACCTTCCAGGCGGCGATCACGGCGGCGGCCGTGCTCGCCGCCCTCGCCCTTTCCGCGTCCGCCTGCGGCACCGGGGGGACCGGGGCGCGCGACGAGGGACCGGCCCGTGCCGGCTCGGTGGCGGGCAGCGTCCCGGCCCCCTCCCCCGACCCCACCGGCCGGGCCCAGCAGGTGGACGCGGTCCGGCTGATCAAGGACGACCCGCAGGTCTCGGCCGCGGTCAAGCGCGGCCTCAAGCCGTGTGTGGCCGACGACTACCCCGTCGACGTGTCGTACGGCGACCTGACCTCGGGATCGGCCGAGGACATCGTCGTCAACGTACTGACCTGCGGAGACGCGGTGGGCGTGGGCGCCTATGTGTACCGCGAGCAGGGGGGCCGGTACGAGAACGTCTTCAAGGCCGAGGAGCCCCCGGTCTACGCCGAGATCGACCGCGGCGACCTCGTGGTGACCAAGCAGGTGTACGCGCGGGGGGACCCGGTGTCGAGTCCGTCCGGCGAGGACGTGATCACGTACCGCTGGTCGACGGGCCGGTTCACCAAGGAGTTCAGCACGCGCAACGAGTACAGCAAGACCGTCGGGGGCGCCGCGACGCCGGTCCCGGGCCACTGACGGCAGCGTGGGGGAGTTCAGGCGGCGGCCGCGCGACAATGGCGAGGGCGTGAGACGACCGGGGCCGCCGGTCCGGTCTCACGGTGAACCGGTCACGGATGAACGCGTCCGGCCGCGGACATGCCCGCACGGTGGGCCAGGAGCGCACGACGACCAGAGCGCACGACGAGAAGCACACGAGGACTGAGAGCACCCGGATGGCAGAACAGACCCACGTCCTGTTCGTCGAGGACGACGACGTCATCCGCGAGGCCACACAGCTCGCCCTGGAGCGGGTCGGCTTCGCGGTCACGGCGATGCCCGACGGGCTGTCCGGCCTGGAGGCGTTCCGGGCCAGGCGGCCCGACATCGCGCTGCTGGACGTCATGGTCCCCGGCCTCGACGGGGTCAGCCTGTGCCGCCGCATCCGCGACGAGTCGACCGTTCCGGTGATCATGCTCTCCGCGCGGGCGGACTCCATCGACGTGGTGCTGGGACTCGAGGCGGGCGCCGACGACTACGTGACCAAGCCGTTCGACGGCGCCGTCCTGGTCGCCCGCATCCGCGCGGTGCTGCGCCGCTTCGGGCACGCCGGCGGCGTCCGGGCCGACGTGGACGCGGCCGCCGTGGACGGCGGGGTGCTGAGCTTCGGCGACCTGGAGATCGACACCGAGGGGATGGAGGTGCGCCGCGCCGGGCAGCCGGTGGCGCTCACGCCCACGGAGATGCGGCTGCTGCTCGAGTTCTCCTCGGCTCCGGGCACGGTGCTCTCCCGGGACAAGCTCCTGGAGCGGGTGTGGGACTACGGCTGGGGTGGCGACACCCGCGTGGTCGACGTCCATGTGCAGCGGCTGCGTACGAAGATCGGCCAGGACCGCATCGAGACGGTGCGCGGCTTCGGCTACAAGCTGAAGGCCTGAGCGGGGCGGTCATGCCCGGGATCACGCGGCGCCTGCTCCCCGAGCGCCTGGAACGCGCGGACATCCGCACGGGGCTGAGGTGGAAGCTCAGCGCGGCCATCGCGCTGGTCGGCGCGCTGGTGGCGGTCGCGCTCAGCCTGGTCGTGCACAACGCCGCCCGGGTGTCGATGATGGACAACGCGCGCGACCTGGCGGACGAGCGCGTCCAGATCGCCCAGCGCAACTTCGAGCTGTCGGGGCGGCCGAACTTCCCCGGCATCAGGATCGACGACCCGGCGCTGCCCTCCGAGCTGCGGGAGAAGGTCGAGCAGGGCCGGCGTGCGACCTACGTCACCGACCGCGCCGGCAAGCTGCCCGACATCTGGGCGGCCGTACCGGTCAAGGACGGCCACGTGCTGTCCCTGCACACGCACTTCACCGACCGCAGCACGAACATCCTCAACGACCTCGACCAGGCCCTGGTCATCGGCTCCATCACGGTCGTACTCGGCGGCAGCGCGCTGGGCGTGCTCATAGGAGGTCAGCTCTCGCGCCGACTGCGCAAGGCGGCGACCGCGGCCAACCAGGTCGCCAAGGGCGAGACGGACGTACGGGTCCGGGACGCCATCGGAGGTGTCGTACGCGACGAGACCGACGACCTCGCGCGCGCGGTGGACGCGATGGCGGACGCGCTCCAGCAGCGGCTGGAGGCGGAACGCCGGGTCACGGCGGACATCGCGCACGAGCTGCGCACCCCGGTGACCGGGCTGCTGACGGCGGCCGAGCTGCTGCCGCCAGGCCGGCCGACGGAACTGGTCCTGGACCGCGCGAAGGCCATGCGCACGCTGGTGGAGGACGTGCTGGAGGTGGCCCGGCTCGACGGCGCCTCGGAGCGGGCCGAACTCCAGGACATCGTGCTGGGCGAGTTCGTCGCCCGGCGGGTGGCCGCGAAGGACCCGGACATCGAGGTGCGCGTGGTGCACGAGTCGGAGGTCACCACCGACCCGCGGCGTCTGGAGCGGGTGCTGTTCAACCTGCTCGCCAACGCTGCCCGGCACGGCAGGCCGCCGATCGAGGTGACCGTCGAGGGCCGGGTCATCCGGGTGCGCGACCACGGCCCCGGCTTCCCCGAGGACCTGCTCGCCGAGGGCCCGAGCCGGTTCCGCACCGGCAGCACGGACCGCGCCGGGCACGGCCACGGCCTCGGTCTGACCATCGCCGCGGGGCAGGCCCGTGTCCTCGGCGCCCGTCTGACCTTCCGCAACGTCCGTCCCGCGGGCGCCCCGGAGCACATCCCGGCCGAGGGCGCCGTCGCTGTCCTGTGGCTGCCCGAACACGCCCCGACGGACACGGGCAGCCATCCCCTGCTTCCGGGGCAGTGACGCCGGTAGCCGACGTACGAGGGCCGCGCCCGGGCGCTTGCCTCCGGGCCCCGGAGCGGGCGGCCGTGGCCGCCGCGGTGCCCGCCAGGACGCTGCGGCCGCCCTCCGGGCGCCGGCCTGGACCGGGTGCCGGCCGTCGGCCTCGCCGTGGCCGTCCTGGCCGCGACCGGCCTGCTGCTGATGGCCGCGGGGTCTTCGGGGACGTGGGCCTGGTGCCGGTGGCCGCCGCGCTGTTCGTGCTCTTGTCCACGATGGCCGTCCGGCCGGGCGTGGCGGACGGGGCCGCCCCCGCCGCGGTCCTGCCCGCAGCGGGGGAGGCGGGCGGACGGCTGCGGGCCGCGGCGGACATGCCGAGGGGCCCGTGGACATCCGCTCCCGGCGGACTTCCACGGGCCCCTCGCTACCCACGTTCGGCTCGGGCGGTCAGACGGCCTCCGCCACGTCGTGACGTGCCTGCGCCTCCCCCGCGTCGGCCCGGTCCCCCGTGGCCGGTCCCGCTCCCCTCAGCGGGACCTCCTTGACGAACACCGCCGCGACGAGCGCGACCACCGCCACCACGGCGCCCAGCAGGAACGCCGAGTGCGTGCCGGCGGACACCGCGTGCTGGTAGGCCTCGCGGGCCTGGGCCGGCAGCTTGGCGAGGCTCGCGGCGTCCAGCTGCGCGGACTGCTCGGTGATCCCGCGGCCCAGGGCGCCGGCCCGCTCGGCCATCTCGTGCTGGACGCGGTTGTTGAACAGCGCGCCCATGATCGCGACACCGAAGGAGGAGCCGAGCGTACGGAAGAGGGTGGTGGACGAGGAGGCCACGCCCATGTCCTTCAGCTCCACGCTGTTCTGCGCGACCAGCATGGTGATCTGCATCAGGCAGCCCATGCCCGCGCCCAGGACGGCCATGTAGAGGCCGGAGGTGAGGCGGGTGGTGCCGGTGTCCATGAGGGACAGCAGGTACAGCCCGGCGATCATCAGGACGCTTCCGACGATCGGGAAGACCTTGTACCGGCCGCTGTTGGTGGTGACCCGGCCCGCGATCAGCGACACGACCATCATCGCGGCCAGCATCGGCAGGAGCAGCAGACCGGAGTTGGTGGCGGAGGCGCCCTGCACCGACTGCTGGTACAGCGGCAGGAACAGCACCGCGCCGAACATCACGAAGCCGGTGATGAAGCCGATCAGCGACATCAGGCTGAAGTTCAGGCTGCGGAAGATGTGCAGCGGCACGATCGGCTCGGCGGCCTTGGTCTGCCAGAGCACGAACCCGACGAGCGCGACGACACCGATCGCCATGAGCTCCATGATCCGCGCGGAGGTCCAGGCGTACTCCGAGCCGCCCCAGGTGGTGACGAGCACGATGGAGCTGATGCCGACCGTCAGCAGCACGGCGCCCAGGTAGTCGATCCGCGCCTGGGAGCGCTTCTTCGGCAGGTGCAGTACGGCGCTGACCGCGACGAGTGCCACCGCGCCGAGGGGGAGGTTGATGTAGAAGGACCAGCGCCAGCCCCAGTTGTCGGTGATCGTGCCGCCGACCAGGGGGCCGCCGATCATCGCGAGCGCCATGACGCCGGCCATCATGCCCTGGTACTTGCCGCGCTCCCGCGGCGGGATCAGGTCGCCGATGATGGCCATCACGCCGACCATCAGACCGCCCGCGCCGAGGCCCTGGACGGCGCGGAAGCCGATCAGCTCGCCCATGTTCTGGGCCATGCCGCTCAGCGCGGACCCGAGCAGGAAGATGACGATCGAGGACATGAAGGCGCCCTTGCGCCCGTACATGTCGCCGAGCTTGCCCCACAGCGGGGTGGACGCCGCGGTGGCGAGGGTGTAGGCGGTGACCACCCAGGAAAGGTGCTGAAGGCCGCCCAGCTCACCGACGATCGTCGGCATCGCGGTGCCTACGATCATGTTGTCGAGCATCGCGAGCATCATCGCGATCATGAGGGCGAGCAGGACGACCCGCACGCTCCTGGGTTGTTTGCCGGCTTGAGCCGTCTCCGGCCCGGCTTTCGCGCTGTCCGCCATCCGTCCTACTCCCCCAGTCGATTGGGACTTACTTGCCGCCCGGCAAGTTGACTACACTCTGGAAAGTAGACCTCTAACTAGCCGGTCGTCAAGTAAGTTTCGCCGACCGGCCGGCAGGCAAGGTGTCCAGGGAGCTCGAGGAGTACGAGGATGGACGTCACGATGGACGGCACCAGGCAGCAGCAGCGCCGCGGAAACACCCGCCAGCGCATCCAGGACGTGGCGCTCGAACTCTTCGCCGAGCAAGGCTACGAGAAGACCTCCCTGCGCGAGATCGCCGAGCGCCTCGATGTCACCAAGGCGGCCCTGTACTACCACTTCAAGACGAAGGAAGAGATCCTCGTCAGCCTGTTCGAAAGCCTCACGCGGCCGATGGAGGAGCTGATCGAGTGGGGCCGGCGGCAGCCGCACACACTGGAGACCAAGCAGGAGATCGTCCGCCGTTACGACCAGGCGCTCGCCGACGCGGCGCCGCTGTTCCGCTTCATGCAGGAGAACCAGGCGACCGTGCGGGAGCTGCGCATCGGGGACGCCTTCAAGGACCGGATGCGCGGCCTGCGGGACATCATCATCGACCCGGGCGCGAGCATGGCCGACCAGGTCCGCTGCGTCAGCGCCATCTTCACGCTGCACGCCGGGATGTTCGTCATGCAGGACGTCGAAGGCGACCCCGAGGAGCGGCGCAAGGCCGTGCTCGAGGTCGCCATCGACCTGGTGACTCAGGCGCACCGGGGCGCGCGGGAGCCCTGACGCGTCCGCCGCCCGCCGTTGGTCGGCAGGGCGGCGGTGCGGTGCGGCGTTCGGCCGGTCAGACGGCCACGCCGTGCGAGCGCAGGAAGGCGAGCGGGTTGAGCGCGGAGCCGTAGTTCGGGGTGGTGCGGATCTCGAAGTGCAGGTGCGGGCCGGTGGAGTTGCCGGTGTTGCCGGACAGGGCTATGTGCTGACCGGTGGCGACGACCTGGCCGATCCTCACGTCGACGCGCGAGAGGTGGGCGTACTGGGAGTACGTGCCGTTGGCGTGCTGGATGACGACGGCGTTGCCGTAGGCGGGGCCGTCACCGGCGCCGTTGGGACCGGCCTTGACGACGGTGCCGCCGTTCGCGGCGACGACCTTGGTGCCGATCGGCACGGCGAAGTCCTGGCCGCTGTGCTTGTGCACCCAGTGGCCGCCGGCCTGGTTGAAGCCGGCACTGAGCGCGAACTGCTTCACCGGCGCCGTCCAGGCCGCGGCCTGCGCGACGGCGGCGGTGGGGGCCGCCGTGGTCTCGGCGGCGGACGCTACTCCCGCACCCATGGCGACGGAGACCCCCAGACCGGCGGCCAGGACGGCGGCGCGGGTACGAAGCTTGGCCGCACGGGCGGAACGGGACGTTGCGCGCTGGAACATCGAAACCTCTGGGGGGTCGGGGACGTGAGAACCACCCGGACGCATGTGCCTTCGCCGGGCGGGCCATCCCTTGGTAACCCCACCGGTCACCGCCGCTCAAACACCTCTACTACGACGGAAAGTAGTAAGAGGGGGCAGTGTCGTACGTCTCTTGACGTCTCCCCCATTCAGGACAAATGCCCTGTAGAGGAACCATTCCGTAACATTTCATTGTCTTAAATGTCCGTTTTTTCAACCCGTGTCCCCCACTAAGCGCCGTAGTACGGGTCTCGGCGCTTGTGTGCCATGTCACCGGTGAGCGGGGGTCGGCCCCTTTTGCCTGTGACGGAGGCCATGTGGCCCGCGTCTCACGAGCGGCCTCCTCGACCGCGGGCGCACGGGCACGCGAGAGGGGCCGGTGCCCGAAGGCGCCGGCCCCTCTCGGTTGCCGCTGAGGCTTACGCCTCCTTGCTCAGGTTCGGCCCGGGTCCGCCGGCCGCCTGCTCGATCGGCGGGACGTCCGGCAGCGCGGACTTCTCCTCACCGCGGAAGGTGAAGGTCTGGGACTCGCCCTCGCCCTCGGTGTCCACGACCACGATGTGACCGGGGCGCAGCTCGCCGAAGAGGATCTTCTCCGAGAGCGTGTCCTCGATCTCGCGCTGGATGGTCCGGCGCAGCGGCCGGGCGCCCAGAACGGGGTCGTAGCCCTTCTTGGACAGCAGCTCCTTGGCCGACTGGGAGAGCTCGATGCCCATGTCCCGGTCCTTCAGGCGCTCGTCCACCTTGCCGATCATCAGGTCGACGATCCGCAGGATGTCGTTCGGCGTCAGCTGCGGGAAGACCACCACGTCGTCGACGCGGTTGAGGAACTCGGGCCGGAAGTGCTGCTTGAGCTCGTCCGACACCTTGTTCTTCATGCGCTCGTAGTTGGTCTTCGTGTCACCCGAGGCCGCGAAGCCCAGGTTGAAGCCCTTGGAGATGTCCCGGGTGCCGAGGTTGGTCGTCATGATGATGACCGTGTTCTTGAAGTCCACGACCCGGCCCTGGGAGTCGGTCAGGCGACCGTCCTCCAGGATCTGCAGCAGCGAGTTGAAGATGTCCGGGTGGGCCTTCTCGACCTCGTCGAACAGGACGACCGAGAACGGCTTGCGGCGCACCTTCTCGGTGAGCTGGCCGCCCTCCTCGTAGCCCACGTAGCCGGGGGGCGAACCGAAGAGGCGGGAGACCGTGTGCTTCTCGCTGAACTCCGACATGTCGAGGGAGATCAGCGCGTCCTCGTCGCCGAAGAGGAACTCGGCGAGCGCCTTGGACAGCTCGGTCTTACCGACACCGGACGGGCCCGCGAAGATGAACGAGCCACCCGGACGCTTCGGGTCCTTCAGACCCGCACGCGTACGGCGGATCGCCTTGGAGAGCGCCTTGACGGCGTCCACCTGGCCGATGACCCGCTTGTGGAGCTCGTCCTCCATGCGGAGCAGGCGGCTGGACTCCTCCTCGGTCAGCTTGAAGACCGGGATGCCGGTGGCCGTGGCGAGGACCTCGGCGATCAGCTCGCCGTCGACCTCGGCGACGACGTCCATGTCGCCGGCCTTCCACTCCTTCTCCCGCTTGGCCTTGGCGGCCAGGAGCTGCTTCTCCTTGTCGCGCAGGGAGGCGGCCTTCTCGAAGTCCTGCGAGTCGATCGCGGACTCCTTGTCCCGGCGGACGGCGGCGATCTTCTCGTCGAACTCGCGCAGGTCCGGCGGCGCGGTCATCCGGCGGATGCGCATCCGGGAACCGGCCTCGTCGATCAGGTCGATCGCCTTGTCCGGCAGGAAGCGGTCCGAGATGTACCGGTCGGCCAGGGTGGCGGCCTGGACCAGCGCCTCGTCGGTGATGGAGACGCGGTGGTGCGCCTCGTACCGGTCGCGCAGGCCCTTGAGGATCTCGATCGTGTGCGGCAGGGACGGCTCGGCGACCTGGATGGGCTGGAAGCGGCGCTCCAGGGCCGCGTCCTTCTCCAGGTGCTTGCGGTACTCGTCCAGGGTGGTGGCACCGATGGTCTGCAGCTCACCACGGGCCAGCATCGGCTTGAGGATGCTCGCCGCGTCGATGGCGCCCTCGGCGGCACCCGCACCGACCAGCGTGTGCAGCTCGTCGATGAACAGGATGATGTCGCCGCGGGTGCGGATCTCCTTGAGCACCTTCTTCAGGCGCTCCTCGAAGTCACCGCGGTAGCGGGAGCCGGCGACCAGGGCACCGAGGTCCAGGGTGTAGAGGTGCTTGTCCTTGAGGGTCTCGGGCACCTCGCCCTTGACGATGGCCTGGGCGAGGCCCTCGACGACGGCGGTCTTGCCGACGCCGGGCTCACCGATCAGCACCGGGTTGTTCTTGGTACGGCGGGACAGCACCTGCATGACCCGCTCGATCTCCTTCTCGCGCCCGATGACCGGGTCGAGCTTGGACTCGCGAGCGGCCTGCGTGAGGTTCCGGCCGAACTGGTCGAGGACCAGGGACGTCGAGGGGGTGCCCTCGGCAGGGCCGCCGGCGGTGGCGGTCTCCTTGCCCTGGTAACCGGAGAGCAGCTGGATCACCTGCTGCCGCACCCGGTTGAGGTCTGCGCCCAGCTTGACCAGGACCTGGGCGGCGACGCCCTCGCCCTCACGGATCAGGCCGAGCAGGATGTGCTCCGTGCCGATGTAGTTGTGGCCCAGCTGAAGGGCCTCCCGGAGCGACAGCTCCAGGACCTTCTTGGCACGGGGGGTGAAGGGAATGTGGCCGGAGGGCGCCTGCTGGCCCTGGCCGATGATCTCCTCCACCTGCTGGCGGACCGCCTCGAGCGAAATCCCGAGGCTCTCAAGGGCCTTGGCGGCGACACCCTCACCCTCGTGGATCAGGCCCAGGAGGATGTGCTCAGTGCCGATGTAGTTGTGGTTGAGCATCCGGGCTTCTTCCTGAGCCAGGACGACAACCCGCCGCGCGCGGTCGGTGAACCTCTCGAACATCGTTAATCGCTCCTCAGAGCGGTCAGGCAGTGGGGGGAACTTCCCCTCCCTGTCCTTCCGCAGCTTAGTCCCGCAAGCGGGGACCGCTCATTCCAACTGCCGACACCGGACCGAGAACCAACACTGCCTCCTGACCCCGAACGCCGACATCTGCTCCAACCCGATGGTGCGAGACGATGTTCCCGCAGGCCAGGCAGTTACCCCAGTCGCCAGTACGCCGATGGCGAACGTGAGACTCCGCTGCCCGGGTGCCGCCTGCGTGTCGCCCCCTCCCACTAGGCATCTCTTACCCGCACTAACCGACCATGCATGCCGCGTGACCGGGTTCCCTCAGCTATGGGCGAACAACCTTGCGCCCTTTCCCGCCCCCGTACGCCCCTCTCGCCCACGACATTTCGCACACACACTGATACCGAGCGTAACTCCAACGCGTTTCGGGCGGTTTCTCAGGCATGGTCGGCAGCCCTTCCACGATCCCCGTTCCGGTCCCCGCTCCTCGTCGGCCGCCGGCCCCCGGCGACGGGGGGCGGCAGTCGCGGCACCGGCGGTACTGGCGCCACTGGTACGAGAACGAACTGGGCTGGGCCACGGTGCCCGGGGCACCGGTACGACTTGTGGTGGGCCGCCGCTTCGACGTCCTGGACGTGCCCGCCGAGGCCGGGCGTGCGGCGCTGCGCCATCTGGGGCCCGGCTCTCCGGTGGCCCTGCGGGGGGACCGGATGCGGCTGCTGATGGCGGCGGGCAGCGCGGAGGAGCTGCCGGGGCTGCTGGAGTGGCTGGAGTGGGGCCCGTCGGCGCTGGGCCTGGACCTGGTGGCCCTGGGCGCGGGCGCGCTGATGGACGCGCCGCCGCCTCCGGGCGCCGGTCCGCTCGGGCCGCGGCCGGTCAACCCCGGCCGCTCCGGTTCACAGGGGGCCGCCGTGTGGCTGCGGCCCCCCGGGTCTGGGTGCGAGGTCGAGGCCTCGCTGCCGACACTGTCGGCCGTGGGGGGCGGTGGGGGCACCCCCGATCTCGTACGCCTGGTGGACACGGTGGCGACACACGTCCACCGGATCCGGCTGCGGCGCGCGTGCGCCCAGCCGTTCCCGTTCCACGAGGGCCCGGTACAGGCCCCTGATCAGCCGTTGGCCTTCTCGTAGGCCTCGCGAATGGACGCGGGGACCCGGCCGCGGTCGTTGACCTCGTAGCCGTTCTCCTTCGCCCAGGCGCGGATCTGCGCGGTGTCCTGGCTGCCGCCGGAAGCGGCACGCGCCTTTCCGCGTCCACCCGAAGCGCGGCCCCCGGTACGCCGGCCGCTCTTGAGGTACGGCTCGAGAAGACCACGGAGCTTGTCCGCATTGGCGGTGGTGAGATCGATCTCGTACGTCTTGCCGTCCAGCGCGAACGTCACGGTCTCGTCCGCCTCGCCGCCGTCGAGGTCGTCGACAAGAAGGACCTGAACCTTCTGTGCCACCGGATTTCCTTTCATCGATAACGTGAGGACCGGGGATGGTCGGTGTCCGCCGATTCGCCGTCCCCTGTTATATGCAGTGCAGCAGTACGTCGGAAAGCAAACCGCTTTTGCGGGAAAAACACAAACCCCTGGGAGAGACCAGGCACTCACCTCGTCCGGAAACATGCGCGTTTCGGACATAGGGAACGCGGGCATGTCCGGCCGGGCGGAATGTCGATCACAGATGCAGAAGCATCCGGCTGTTGCCCAGGGTGTTCGGTTTCACTCGTTCGAGACCGAGGAACTCCGCGACGCCCTCGTCATAGGAACGCAGCAGCTCCGCGTAGACATCGGCGTCGACCGGCGTCTCGCCGATCTCCACGAAGCCGTGCTTGGTGAAGAAGTCCACTTCGAAGGTCAGGCAGAATACGCGGCGAACGCCGAGCCTGCGTGCCGTCTCGACCAACTTCTCCAGCAGTCGATGTCCGACCCCGGCGCCCTTCAGACCGGGCTTCACCGCGAGAGTGCGCACTTCCGCCAGGTCTTCCCACATCACGTGCAGTGCGCCGCAGCCGACGACCTCGGCGTTGTCGTCCCGTTCGGCGACCCAGAACTCCTGGATGTCCTCGTAAAGCGTCACCGTCGCTTTGTCGAGCAGGATGCGCCCCCGAACGTAGGCGTCCAGCAGTCGGCGCACTGCGGGGACATCGCCGGTCCGGGCCCGTCGGACGGTGATGGCTTTTGCGGTCTCTTCGGGGCGTTCTACGGACATGAGCGGACGCTATCGCCCGTGGCCGCCCCGTGCCGAGCCGGGGTTCTCGTCACGGGTTTCCGGTGCTCGGGCGGTATCCGGGGCCTGGTCGGTATCCGGGACTTCACCGGCGACTTCGGCGGTGGCGGATCCCCCGATGGCGCCTTCGGTGGTGCCTTCGACGATGCGCACGGCATCCCGCAGGGCCTGTCGCTGTTCGTCGCTCATCATCCCGAAGAAGGCGACGAGAGCGGCGGCGGCGTTGTCACTCTGGGACCAGGCGTCGTTCATCAGTGCGGCGGCGTAGGCGGCACGGGTGGAGACGGCCTCATATCGATAGGCCCGACCCTCGGCTTCGCGGCGCACCCAGCCCTTGTGATGGAGATTGTCCAAAACGGTCATCACCGTGGTGTACGCGATGGACCTCTCGCGCTGAAGGTCTTCCAGGACCTCTCGAACGGTCACCGGGCGGTTCCACTTCCACACCCGCGTCATGACCGCGTCTTCGAGTTCTCCCAGGGGCCGAGGCACAACTCAGCACCCTAGTGGGAGAAACCGGCAATGGCGTGCGGAACATACGCCTTTCGCGCCAAACGCGAACAAAAAGGACGTACGGCCCCATGGTGAGGTGTCCTCACGCGAGGGCCGTACGCCGCTTCAGGCGTCGGTGGGCGCGCCGGCTCCGGAGGTCTGGGAGCCGCTCTGCGCGCGCGCGATGGCGGCGTCCACGGCCGCGTCCTCCTTGGCCTTGGCGGCCCCGCCCTGGGTCTTCACGATCACCCTGACCAGAGCGATGAAGAACGCGGCCATGACGACCGGGGGAACGAGTGCGGAGACGTAGTCCATGGATCCAGAGTAGCCACGGCGACGGGACAAACAGGGGCGGGGTGGCCCGAGCGTCACACCATCGCGAGGCACTGCTGCGGCTTCCCGGAGGGCGGGCCCGGCTTCCGTCGCGGGAAGACCTCGCCCGGCGTGGGCACGGGCCGCCGAACGGGCTTCGGCGCGGGCGCCGTCCCGGGCTGCGGGGGGGCTGGCCGCTCCCCCGGCTTCGCGGCGGGCTTCTGGGCGGGCTTCTCGTCCCCGCCGTCCTCTTGCTGCACCCCCCGGCCGTCCGGCAGACCGCCCATGAGCGCCTGAAGCGCGCCGCGGGATGCCGTGACGGCCGTCGGGGCGCCTCCGCCGGGGCAGAGGGGGCCGATCGGGTGCACGGGGGCGGTCCGGGCAGCCGGGGCCGGCGGTTCGACGGGGGCCGGGCGGGCGGCCGGGACCGGGTGCGCGGAGGCCGACCCGCGAGGGGGCGCCACGGGCGGGGTGAGCGTCCGGCAGCGGTCCAGGAGGGCCGCGGCGGCCGGGGCGCCGCGCAGGGCGCCCAGGGCGGCCAGGTCGTCGGCCGTGGGCCGGTGGCCCGCGTCCAGGCAGTCGGCGAGGAGCGCGAGGTAGCCGGCGGCCGCGCCGGGTAGGGCGGCGCGGTACCGGGCGAGGTCGGCCACCAGGAACGCGCGCAGCCGGACACCCTCGTGCATCGCCTCGTCGAGTGACTCGGCGAGCCGGCGGCACTCCTGCACGTCTTCGGCGCTGGCGGGACGGGGCTGAAGGGCGAGGGCGAGGGCGCGGCGGAGCACAGGCAGCTCCTCCGCGCCGAACGCCATGCCGCCGCGGGTTCCGTATGGCGTAGGCATAGGCCGACGATACGCGCTAATCAGACAAATTCGACATAAGGCGCGAGTGCGGCGTGTGGGGTGTCGCCGTCCCGCTCAGAGGCGCGAGACGTTCCGCTCGTAGACCAGCCGCAGCCCGATGAGGGTCAGCCACGGCTCGTGCTCGTCGATCAGCGAGGACTCGCCGAGCACCATCGGCGCCAGCCCGCCCGTCGCGATCACCGTCACGTCGTCCGGATCGTCGGCCAGCTCCCGGGCCATCCGGCTGACCACGCCGTCGACCTGCCCGGCGAACCCGTAGATGATGCCGGCCTGCATCGCCTCGACCGTGTTCTTGCCGATCACGCTGCGCGGCCGGGCCACCTCGATCTTCCGCAGCTGCGCCGCCCTGACCCCCAGCGCCTCGACGGAGATCTCGATACCGGGCGCGATGACCCCGCCGACGTACTCCCCGCGCGCGCTGATGGCGTCGAAGGTGGTCGCCGTACCGAAGTCGACGACGATCGCCGGACCGCCGTACAGCTCGTTCGCCGCCACCGCGTTGATGATGCGGTCGGCGCCGACCTCCTTGGGATTGTCGAAGAGGATCGGCACACCCGTCTTGACGCCGGGCTCGACGAGCACGGCGGGCACGTCGCCGTAGTGGCGCCGCGTCACCTCGCGCAGTTCCTGGAGCACCGACGGCACGGTCGCGCAGATCGCGATGCCGTCGATGCCCTCGCCCAGTTCGTCGCCGAGCAGCGGGTGCATGCCCATCAGGCCCTGAAGCAGCACCGCCAGCTCGTCGGCCGTGCGGCGCGCGTCGGTGGAGATGCGCCAGTGCTCGACGATGTCCTCCCCGTCGAACAGGCCCAGCACGGTGTGCGTGTTGCCGACGTCGATCGTCAGGAGCATGGCCGTCACTCCGCCTCGCGCAGGTCCAGGCCGATGTCCAGGATCGGCGAGGAGTGAGTCAGGGCCCCGACGGCCAGGAAGTCGACGCCGGTCCCGGCGTACGCCCCGGCGTTCCCCAGGGTCAGCCGGCCGGACGCCTCCAGCAGGGCCCGGCCGTCGACGATGGCCACGGCCTCCTCGCACTCGCCGGGCGTGAAGTTGTCCAGCAGGATCAGATCGGCGCCGGCGTCCACGACCTCGCGCAGCTGGTGCAGGGTGTCGACCTCGACCTCGATCGGCACGTCCGGGAAGGCCTCCCGTACGGCCTTGAAGGCCTGCCCCACGCCGCCGGCCGCCACCACGTGGTTGTCCTTGACCAGGGCCGCGTCCGACAGCGACATGCGGTGGTTCACGCCGCCGCCGCACCGGACGGCGAACTTCTCCAGCGACCTGAGGCCCGGCGTGGTCTTGCGGGTGTCGCGCACGCGCGCCTTGGTGCCCTCCAGGGCGTCCGCCCAGGCGCGCGTGGCGGTCGCGATGCCGGACAGGCGGCACAGCAGGTTGAGCGCGCTGCGCTCGCCGGTCAGCAGGTCGCGCGTGCGCGTGGTGACCGACAGCAGCTTCTGCCCGGCCTCGACGCGGTCGCCGTCCTCGACGTGCCGCTCGACCTCGAACTCGTCCGTGCAGACCACCGAGAGCACCGCCTCGGCGACCCTGAGGCCGGCCACCACGCCCGCCTCGCGCGCGGTGAAGTCGCCCGTGGCCACGGCGTCCTCGGGGATGGTCGCGACCGTCGTCACGTCCACGCCGTGGTCCAGGTCCTCCTGGATGGCGACGTTGGCGATGTCCTCGACCTCCAGGGGGTCGAGTCCGGCGTCCGCCAGGAGCTGGGCGAGCGCGGGGTCGAGCCCGCACTCCAGGTACTCCTCGTCGGCGTCCGCGCCGCAGGCACAGCCGTCGCCGCAGCCGTCGCTCATGGCGAGGGGAAGGTCTTCGCTGCTCACTTGTGTCACTGCTCCAGAGGACGCGGGGCCGGGGCCCCGGGGCGGGTCGGGGGGAACTCTGCGGTGTCCGTGGTGTGCACGGCGGGTGTGCCGTCGGGGTTCAGCCGTACGACGATGTGGCGGCGCCAGTGGGTGTCGTCCCGCTCGGCGCGGTCCTCGCGCCAGTGGCAGCCGCGGGTCTCCTCGCGCAGCCGGGCGGCGGCGACCAGGACGCCGGACACGCACATGAGGTTCGTGGCCTCCCAGGTGTCGACGCCCGGTTCGGCGGTCTTGCCGTTCTCCTCCAGGGCCGAGCGGGCCTCCGCGTGCAGCCGCTCCAGCCGGCCGGCGGCCCGGGCCAGCGACGCGGCGGACCGCAGCACGCCCGCTCCCTCGGTCATGATCCGCTGGATCGCGAACCGGGTCTCGGGGGCGAGCAGAGGGTGGGAGGGCCGCTCGGCGTACGGGACGGGTTCCGGCACGCGCGCGTGCAGGCCGTTCTCCGACCGCTCCCGAGCGATGTCGGCTGCGATGCCCTCGGCGTAGACCAGGCCCTCCAGGAGGGAGTTGGAGGCGAGGCGGTTGGCGCCGTGCACGCCGGTGCAGGCCACCTCACCGCACGCGTACAGGCCCGGCACGGTCGTCCGGCCGCGGGAGTCGGTGCGCACGCCTCCGGAGGCGTAGTGGGCGGCCGGCGCGACCGGGACGGGCTCGGTGACCGGGTCGATGCCGTGGGCGCGGCAGGCGGCCAGGATCGTCGGGAAGCGGTGCTCCCACATGTCGGCGCCGAAGTGCCGGGCGTCGAGGAACATGTGCTCGGTGCCCTGCTCCCGCATCCGCCGCATGATGCCCTTGGCGACGATGTCCCGGGGCGCGAGTTCGGCCAGTTCGTGCTGCCCGGTCATGAAGCGCACGCCGTCGCCGTCGACCAGGTGGGCGCCCTCGCCGCGCACCGCCTCGGAGACGAGGGGCTGCTGGCCCTCGGCGTCCGCGCCGAGGAAGAGCACTGTCGGGTGGAACTGCACGAACTCCAGGTCGGAGACCTCGGCGCCCGCGCGCAGGGCGAGCGCCACGCCGTCGCCGGTGGAGACGGACGGGTTCGTGGTCGCGGAGAAGACCTGGCCCATGCCGCCGGTCGCGAGGACCACCGCGGGCGCGTGCACGGCGCCCACGCCGTCGTGCTGGCCCTCGCCCATGACGTGCAGGGTCACGCCCGCGGTGCGGCCCTCGGCGTCCGTGAGCAGGTCCAGGACGAGCGCGTTCTCGACGGTGTGCACGCCACGCGCGCGTACCGCGTCGACGAGGGCGCGGGAGATCTCCGCGCCGGTCGCGTCGCCGCCCGCGTGCGCGATGCGGCGGCGGTGGTGGCCGCCCTCGCGGGTGAGCTGGATGCCGCCCTCGCCGTCGGTGTCGAAGTGCGCGCCGGTGGAGATCAGCCGGCGTACGGCGTCGGGGCCCTCGGTGACGAGGATCCGTACGGCCTCCTCGTCGCACAGGCCGGCGCCCGCCACCAGGGTGTCGTCCAGGTGCTGCTCGGGGGTGTCGCCCTCGCCGAGGGCCGCGGCGATGCCGCCCTGGGCCCAGCGGGTGGAGCCGTCGTCGAGGCGGGCCTTGGTGACGACGACGGCCCTCAGGCCGGCCGCCTCGCAGCGCAGGGCGGCGGTGAGGCCGGCGACGCCGGAGCCGACGACCACGACGTCCGCCGCGATGGACCAGCCGGGCGCGGGCGCGTGCAGTCGTATGCCGGTGCTGGTCACGAGGCGGCTCCCAGGGTTCCGAAGGTGAGCGGGAGGTTGTCGATCAGCCGGGTCGCCCCGACCCGCGCGGCGACGGCGAGGACGGCCTCGCCGGTGAAGTCGTCGCCGATCTCGGTGAAGTCGGACGGGTCGACCAGGGCCAGGTAGTCGAGTTGCAGCGGCGGGTCGAAGCGCGCGGCCTCGTCCAGGACCAGCTGGGCGGCAGCGCGGACGGCCGCGGCGGCGCCCGGGGAGGCCTTGGCGACGGCGGCGGCGTCGGCCGCCGCGCGGGACTCCCCGAGGGCGCTCAGGGCCTCGGCACGGGCACGCGTGGAGGGCACTTCACGGGCCCGCGCGCGCAGCGCCTCCTGGGCGGCGTGCCGGTCGCGGCCCGCGAACAGGGCCTGGGAGAGGGCCAGGGCGGTGTACCGCTCCTGCGGAGAGAGGTAGCGGTTGCGGCTGGACAGGGCCAGTCCGTCGTCCTCACGCACGGTCGGTACGGCGACGATCTCCACCCCCATGTCGAGGTCGCGCACCATGCGGCGGATCAGGGCGAGCTGCTGGGCGTCCTTCTGCCCGTACAGGGCCACGTCGGGGCGGGTGAGGTGCAGCAGCTTGGCGACGACGGTGAGCATGCCGTCGAAGTGCCCGGGCCGGCTGGCGCCCTCCAGGCGTTCGCCCATGGGGCCTGCGGTGATCCTGACCTGCGGCTCGCCGTCCGGGTAGATCTCTTCGGCGGACGGCGCGAACACGGCGTCGGCGCCCGCCTGCTCGGCCACCTTGAGATCGGCCTCCAGGGTGCGCGGGTAGCGGTCGAGGTCCTCGCCCGCGCCGAACTGGAGCGGGTTGACGAAGACGGTGACGATCACGAAGCCCTTGCGGCCGACGCGCTCGCGGGCCGCACGGATCAGGGCGGCGTGGCCCTCGTGCAGGGCGCCCATGGTCATGACGACGGCGGTGCGTCCCTGGACCGCGTAGTGGTCGCGCACGTACTCCAGATCGTCCACCGTGTGGGCGAGTTCGAACATGCCACGGCTCATCGGTCTTCCCCGTTCTCGGGCAGGTTCGTGCCACCGGCGAGTACCCCCAGCAGGTCCTCGGCCAGCTCGGGCTTGAGCAGGCCGTGGGCGAGCGCGCGGTCGGCGGTGGCACGGGCCATCGCCAGATAGCCGGCGACGGTCTGCGGGGCGTGCCGGCGCAGTTCGGCGACGTGGGCGGCGACCGTGCCGGCGTCCCCTCGCGCGACCGGTCCGGTCAGGGCCGCGTCGCCGGAGCGCAGGGCGTTGTCCAGGGCGGCGCCGAGCAGCGGGCCGAGCATCCGGTCCGGGGCCTCGACGCCGGCCTCGCGCAGCAGCTCCATGGACTGGGCGACCAACGTGACCAGGTGGTTGGCGCCGAGCGCGAGCGCCGCGTGGTACAGCGGGCGCATCTCCTCGGCGATCCACTCCGGCTCGCCGCCCATCTCGATGACCAGGGCCTCGGCGGCCAGCCGCAGCTCCTCGGGGGCGGTGACGCCGAAGGAGCAGCCGGCCAGCCGCTGCACGTCCACGGGCGTGCCGGTGAAGGTCATCGCGGGGTGCAGGGCCAGCGGCAGCGCGCCCGCGCGCAGGGCGGGGTCCAGCACCTTCGCGCCGTACCGCCCGGAGGTGTGCACGAGCAGCTGTCCGGGCCGTACGGCGCCGGTCTCGGCGAGGCCCGCGACCAGTCCGGGCAGGGTGTCGTCGGGGACGGTCAGCAGCACCAGGTCGGACCGCTCGAGCACGTCGGCGGGTGGCACCACGGGCACGTCGGGGAGCATCAGCCCGGCACGCCGCCTGGAGGTGTCGGAGACCGCGGAGACGGCCACCGGACGGTGCCCGGCCAGCTGGAGGGACGCGGCGAGGGCGGGGCCCACCCGGCCGGCGCCGACGACGCCGACGGTGAGCCGCGCGGGGCGGTCCCTGGGGTCTGGATGTTGGCTACTACTCACGCGACGGTGACCTTCCCGTTCCAGTCCGCTCGGGGTACCGGACGATTTCTCGTCATGTTAACGCGATCGGTTCCGGGGGCGGCCGGTCGTCCACAGGCTGTGGGTCGGCCCACAGTGCCGCGGGGCGGGAAACAACGGGCCGCGGAGCGGGAATGCGGGTACCCGCCGCCTCCCGGACGCGCGATGATCCGGGACATGAGTGATACGGCGGAGCAGGACGCACGGGACGTACGGCTCGAAGAGCGGGTCCCGGACGGGGAGCGGCACAAGCGGCTCCGGGAGCGGCGCGCGGCCGCGTGCCGGAGCGCGGAGCGCGTGCTGGCGCGCCCCGGGTTCCTGGGGACGCTCCGGCAGCGGCTGGCGCTGCTGGACGGTGCGTGGGAGGTGTACGACCTCGACGAGGCGTCGGACATGTACGGCAACGGGGTCGTCGAGGCCCTGGAGGAGAAGGTCGCCGGCCTGCTCGGCAAGGAGGCCGCCGCCTTCTTCCCGACCGGCACGATGGCCCAGCAGGTGGCGCTGCGCTGCTGGGCGGACCGCACCGGCAACCCAGCGGTCGCGCTGCACGCGCTGGCCCATCCCGAGGTGCACGAGCGGCACGCCTTCAGCCAGGTCGCCGGGCTGCGGCCGGTGCGGGTGACGAGCGAGCCCCGCCAGCCGACCGCCGAGGAGGTGCGCAGCCTCGACGAGCCCTTCGGGACGCTGATGCTCGAACTGCCCCTCAGGGACGCCGGATTCCTGCTGCCCACGTGGGAGGAGCTCCTCGAGCTCGTGGACGCGGCACGCGAGCGGGACGCGGTGGTGCACTTCGACGGCGCGCGCCTGTGGGAGTCCACCGTGCATTTCGGCCGGCCGCTGGAGGAGATCGCGGACCTGGCCGACAGCGTGTACGTGTCGTTCTACAAGTCCCTCGCCGGTTACGGCGGCGCCGCGCTCGCCGGGCCGCGGGAGCTGGTGGAGGAGGCCAGGGCCTGGCGGCACCGGTACGGCGGCAACGTCTTCCAGCAGTTCCCGACGGCGCTGTCGGCACTGGCCGGACTGGAGCGAGAGCTGCCCCGGCTGCCGGAGTACGTGCGGCACGCGCGCGTGGTGGCCGCCGCGCTGCGCGAGGGGTTCGCCGCGGCGGGGCTGCCCTGGAGCCACGTCCACCCGGCCGAGCCGCACACGCACGAATTCCAGGTCTGGCTGCCGTACGAGGCCGAGGCGGTCGCCCGGGCCGCGATCCGGACCGCGGAGGAAACGGGCACGATGCTCTTCACCAGCGGCTGGGACGCCCCGGCCCCCCGCCTGGCCCGCACCGAGGTCTCCGTCCGGGCCGAGGGCCTGGCCTGGACCGCGGCCGACGTACGAGCAGCGGTCGCCGACTTCACCGCCCGCCTCCCCAAGCAGCCCGACGAGTAACCCACCGACCCCACCGAGCCACGTCCCCCCAGGGGCCGGACGACCAGCCGGGCCACCACGGGGACGCCGCCAGTGCCTCGGCTCGCGCACCACTTGCCGCTCGCCGGCGCGGGCCGCGGGCATCGGGCGCGGCACGGACGGCGACCGCGGCGCGGGGCCGGGTTGGGCCCGGGGGGTGGGTTGGGCGCGGCACGGGCGGCGGGCCTGGGTAGGCCGTTGTGCTCGCCGGTCGGGCCCGGGCCGGTTCTGGGTGGTGGGCGGCGGTGTTGTCAGTGGGGGCAGGCACCATGGGGGCATGAGCGTGCGGATCGATATCGCGGGGCTGCGGCCGGAGAGGGTCGCCGTCGTGCCCGCGCCCCTGGCCGAGCTCTGCATGGCGCTGCACGCGCTGTCGGAGCCGGGGCACCACCCCGGTCTGCAGGGCTGGGTCACCGGCGTCACCGCCCGGCTCGACTCGCACCTGGCCGACCGGATGTGCGAGGCGGACTTCCTGTGGCGGACGACGTTCTCCGACCTCTTCCTGCCGTGCGCGGGCGTGCCCGGCGGCTCCACGCTCCCGGGCGCGACGCTCGCCGACGAGCTGGACATCCTCGACAAGCTGTCCGACGAGCAGTTCGTGGACGCCGCCCTGGAGTTCACCTGCGCCCTGCCGTACGGCCTGCCGGGCCCGGGACCGCTCGCCGACGCCGGTCTTCGACGCCGCGCCGTGGAGCTGGCCGCCGCGCGCGGGCCGCAGCAGGTGCGCTTCACCGAGCGGCTGCTGGCCGACCCGCCGCGCATCAGGGCCTGGCTGCGGCAGTTCCTCGAGGACTGCGACGAGGCGTTCTTCGCGCAGACCTGGTCCCGGCTGCGCCACCAGCTCGCGGCCGACACCCGGCACAAGACGGAGCTGCTGCGCCGCAAGGGCCTGGCCGAGGCCCTTGCGGCGGTGTCCCCGGCGGTGGCGCTCGACGAGGCGGCCGGCCGGATCACCGTCGACAAGCTGGGCGAGGGCCGCACGGCCACGGCGGAGGGCGGCCTGCTCCTCGTGCCGACGAGCCTGGGCTGGCCCCACCTGATGGTGCTGCACCGGTACGGCTGGCAGCCGGTGCTGCACTACCCGGTCGGCTCCCCGGAGCTCGCCGCCCCGCCCTCGGTGGAGCAGCTGACCCTGCGGATGACCGCCCTGTCCCACCCGGTGCGGATGCGGCTGTGCCGCAGCCTGGCCCGCAGCGCGTTCACCACCAGCGAGCTGGCCCAGGTGCACGGCATGACCGCGCCGGAGATATCCCGGCACCTGAGCCTGCTGAAGAAGGCGGGCCTGGTCACCACCCGGCGCCGGGGGCGGTACGTGCTGCACCAACTGGACGTCGCGACGGTCGCCCGGCTGGGCAGCGACTTCCTCGAAGGCGTGCTCCGCTAGTGCTGCGACCGGAAAGGTTCACCGGCTCGGCAAACCTTTCC
>NZ_JBSGBZ010000061.1:0-44396 GCF_053601495.1 Streptomyces sp. NPDC004721 | reverse complement strand
CTCGCGGGCGTCGTCGGCCTCGCGGGCCTGCACGGCGGCCGCGACCAGCTCGCCGAGCCGGAGCTTGTCCTGGTAACCCCCGCCGCCGGAGCGCCGGTTGGCCTCGGCCAGGGAGCGGATCTCGGGGTTCTCGGCCATCACGCGGTGCAGGACCGCGTCCTCGACGTGGCTGGCCTTGACGTTGTACTCGACCCTGCCCTCCAGGGCGCGCAGCCGTTCACGGTAGTGGCCGGCGCGTTCGGTCAGGACGCCGGTGACGGTGTCGTCGTCGGGGGCGACGCTGCCGAACCGCATCGGCAGCACACAGCCGGCCGCACCGGCCTCGCTGAGCACGGCCTGATGGGCGAGCAGGTCCCTACGTTTGGGACGCAGCCCCTCGGGTGCGTCGCTGACGACCGCGGCCAGCCCACCCGCCTCCAGCACGCGCACCGGCCGGGCCGGCTCCCCCACACCGCCCATGCCCCGTGGCAGGGCCGGGTGGGAGGCGGTGGTGATGGCGTAGACGTACGTGCTCACTCCTGTTCCTCCTTCCGGCGGGCCGGCGGGGCCTTACGGGCCCGCGGCCGCTCCCCGCTCTCGTCCGCGTGCTCCTGGCGGGCCTGCTGGAAGGCGTCGGAGACGGTCTGCGCGGCGCCGGACAGCGCGCCCTTGGCTTTGCCGCGCGCGCCGGACTCGGTGACCTCGCCGACCAGGTCGGGCAGGCCGGGGGTGCGGTGCGGGCCGGCCTCCAGGTCGAGCCGGTTGCAGGCCTCGGCGAAGCGCAGGTAGGTGTCGACGCTGGCGACGACGACCCGCACGTCGATCTTCAGGATCTCGATGCCGACCAGGGAGACCCGCACGAACGCGTCGATCACCAGTCCCCGGTCGAGGACGAGTTCCAGTACGTCGTACAGGCCGCTGCTGCCGCCTCCGCCGCCGGACGTCTGTGCCGGGACAACGGTCATGCCAACCGCGCCTCCTGTCTGTGTCTGCTGCATGTTTATGGGGTCTTCTTCGGGCGTAGTCGCGGGCCAGGGCCGGTCTAGCGGCCGCCGGAGCGGTGGGCGTCGGCGCGGCCGCGTTCGTAGCGGTGCAGGCGCCGGTAGCCGGTGAGCCGGCCCCGCGGATCGAGTTCCACCTGGTAGCTCGCCATCAGGCTCATGGTGTCGGGCACCCGGGCCAACTCCAGGACCTCGACCTCCAGCGACCAGCCGTCCTCCGTCTGCTCGAAGGTCGTCACGGACTCGGCGGTCAGACCGGTCAGCTCGGCGAACTGGGCCCGCGCCTCGCGCAGCACCTCCATCGGCCCCGGCCGGGACACCGACTCTCCTGAACCCTGCGACTCCGCGGTGTTTTCTCTCTTCACCATGGCCACCTCTTCTTCTTCGGGTGGCCGCACGCTCCACGGCCAAACCTGTACGAACGCGGGCTTCCCGCACGTATAGTTGCGAAATCCCCGAGGAAAGCCAGTGCGTACCGTAGGCGCCCCGTCACTCACCGCACGACCGCTTCCTCCACCAGCAGCCGCGCGGCGGCCGCGATCGACTCGGCGTCGATGCCCGCGGCGTGCAGCTGCTCGGCGGGGGAGGCCGAGCCCGGCATCTCCCGGACGGCGAGCCGCACCAGGCGCGGCACCGGGCGTCCGTCGGTGAAGGCGTCGAGCACGGCGTCGCCGATGCCGCCCTCGGCGTGGTGGTCCTCCACGGTGAGCAGGCAGCCGGTGTCCTCGGCGGCCTCCCGGAGCGTGTCGCGGTCGACCGGTTTGACCGAGTACAGGTCGATCACCCGGACCGCGATGCCGTCCTGGCCGAGGACGTCGGCGGCGGCGAGCGCCTCGTGCAGGGTGACGCCCGCGGCGACGACGGTCAGCCGGTCCCGTGCGGAGGAGCGCAGCACCTTGCTGCCGCCGACGGGGAAGTCCTCCTCGGGCCCGTAGAGCACCGGGCTCGCCCCGCGCGAGGTACGCAGATAGCGGACGCCGTCCAGGTCGGCCATCCGTGCGACGAGCTCGGCGGCCTGGTTGGCGTCGCACGGGTAGAGCACGGTCGAGCCGTGGACGGCGCGCATCATCGCCAGGTCCTCCAGGCCCATCTGGCTGGGTCCGTCCTGGCCGATCGCCGTGCCCGCGTGGGAGCCGTTGAGATTGATGCCGGAGCCGCTGACGGAGGCCATCCGTACGAAGTCGTGCGCGCGGGTCAGGAAGGCCGCGAACGTCGAGGCGTACGGCACCCAGCCTCGCCGGGCCATCCCGACGGCGGCGGCGACCATCTGCTGCTCGGCGATGTAGCACTCGAAGTAGCGCTCGGGGTGCTCCTTGGCGAAGAACTCCGAGCGGGTGGAGTCGCCGACCTCGCCGTCGAGGGCCACGACGTCGCCGCGCGCGGTGCCGAGCGCGGCGAGCGCCTGGCCGTAGGCGTCGCGGGTGGCGACCTTCTCGCCCTTCTCCCAGCGGGGCAGTTCGAGGTTGCCGTCGCCCACGGCGTGCAGCGAACGGGCCGAGCGCGGCTCGTGCACGCGGACGCGGATGTCCCGGACGCCGCCCAGCTCCTCGACCGCCTCGTCGGGGTCCTTCAGCGGCTTGCCGTGCAGGCCCTCACGGTCCTCGGCGTCCTTGACGCCCCTGCCCTTGAAGGTGCGGGCGATGATCGCGGTGGGCTGCCCCCGCGTGGAGATCGCCTCGCCGAAGGCGCGGTCGACGGCGTCCACGTCGTGGCCCTCGATCTCGATCGTGTGCCAGTCGAAGGCGCGGAAGCGGCGGGCGTAGGCGTCCAGGTCGTGGCCGTGCCGGGTGGGGCCGCGCTGGCCGAGCCGGTTGACGTCGAGGATCACGGTCAGGTTGTCCAGGTGCTCGTACCCGGCGTGCTCGGCGGCCTCCCAGATCGAGCCCTCGGCCAGCTCGCTGTCCCCGCACAGCACCCACACGCGGTAGTCGGCGTGGTCCAGCCGCTTGCCGGTGAGCGCGATCCCGACGCCGATGGGCAGGCCCTGCCCGAGGGATCCGGTGGCGGTCTCCACCCACGGCAGCCGTCGCGGGGTGGGGTGCCCTTCCAGGCGGCTGCCCAGCTTGCGGAAGGTGAGCAGTTCCTCGTCGTCGATGGCGCCCGCCGCCTTGTAGGCGGAGTACAGCAGCGGGGAGGCGTGTCCCTTGGACAGGACGAAGCGGTCGTTGCCGGGGTGCTCGGGCCGGTCGAAGTCGTAGCGGAGATGGTTCGCCAGCAGGACCGCCATGATGTCGGCGGCGGACATGGAGGACGTGGGGTGCCCGGAGCCCGCCGCGGCGGCGGCGCGCACGCTGTCGACGCGCAGTTGCTGGCCGAGTTCGACGAGTTCGTCGGTGTTCATGAGTCTCCTTCCGCGGGTATGTCGTCTCGCTTGACCGGGCCGGGGGCGGGGTGCGCCCCGCCGGGCGCGGCGTCGGCCGGCTCTCCCGGTTCGGAGCCGGTCGTCGTCCTCGCCTGCCGCTCGGGCCCGCCCGGTACGCGGGCCAGCTCCGGGGAGGCCGTGTCCAGGGGCACGGACCAGGACCGTACGAGGCCCAACTGGACGAACTGGCGCGGCAGTACGGCGTCCAGCAGCCAGTCCGCGGCCACCCGGACGCGGTTGCCGGGCATCGCCGCGAGGTGGTAGGCGCGGGTGACCGCGCCGGCCACCGGCCCGGACAGCGGGACGCCGAGCGGGTCGGCGGCGGCCTGCGCGCCGCCCAGGTCCACGACGAAGCCCAGGTCGCGGTGACGGTAGGGGCGGGCCTCGCCGACGCCGAGCGAGGCGGCGACGTTGACCGCGGCGGTCCTGCCCTGCCGCCAGGCGTGCTGGGCGGTCATCGGGGTGTACCGGCCAGGGTTGTCCAGGTCGGGCACGGCGGCCGCGTCCCCGCACGCGAACACCTCCGGCCGCCCCGGCACCTGGAGGAAGGGGTCGACGACGAGCCGTCCCCGCTCCAGCGGGTGCCCGGTGCTCTCCACGAGCGGATCGGGCCGTACACCGACGCACCACACGAGCGTGCGGCTGCGGACGAACTCGCCGTCCGTCAGCAGCACCCCTTCGTGCGTGGCCTCCTTCACGGAGGTGCCCATGCGCACCTCGACGCCCCGCCTCCGCAGCACGCGGTCGGCGGTGGCCGAGAGCCGCTCGTCCAGCTCGGGCAGCACGCGGGGCGCGATGTCCAGCAGCAGCCAGCGCGACCGGATGCCCTGCCGGGGCGGGTACCTGCGCATCAGCGAGTCGGTGAACATCTTCCCGTGCGCGGCGACCTCGGTGCCGGTGTAGCCGGCGCCCACGACGACGAACGTGCAGCGGGCCGAGCAGGTCTCGGGGTCGTCCTCGCTGCTCGCCAGTTCGATCTGGCGGGTCATGTGGTCCCGCAGGTACAGGGCCTCGGGCAGGCCGCGGAACCCGTGCGCGTGCTCGGCGACGCCGGGGATCGGCAGCAGCTTGTTGACGCTGCCGACGGCGAGCACCAGCCGGTCGTAGGCCAGCGTGCCCTCGCCGCCCTCGGGGCCGGTGTAGTGCACGGTGCGCGCGTCCATGTCGATGGCGTCGGCCTCGCCGAGCACCAGCCGTACGTGGCGCAGCGTGCCGGCGAGGGAGACGGCGGTCCGGCGCGGCTCCAGGAGGCCCACGGCGACCTGGGGCAGCAGGGGCAGGTAAAGGAAGTAGTCGGTCGGGTTCAGCAGGGTGATGTCGGCCTTGCCCCGGGACATCCTGGACAGGGTCCGGGCCGTGCGGTAGCCGGCGAAGCCGGCGCCGACGATCACGATGCGGGGTCGACTCACGGTTCGCCTCCGGCGCGGTCGCGTACCTGGTGCGGAACCTTCCGCGTCCCCCTGGCCGGGGCACCCAAACGTCTCCCGGCACCGGGCCGGCCGCCCGCGGCTGCCGCGGTGCGGACACGGACGGGCGCCCGCGGGCCGGGGGCGAGCGGGTGCCCGGTGTCATGTCACGCTCCAACAGGTCGCAGTTCGGAACACGACGGAAAACGCGACAGGGAACGCGACGCGGTGTCAGGCCCGGTGGTCCGTTCCCGGGTCGGTCTCGCCGGGGCGTTCCGGCCGGGTCGCTCCGGACGGAGGCGCGGGCGGCATCGGCGGTACGGGCGGGTGCGCCGCACCCGCCGTCCTGCCGGCCGCGCCCGCCGCGCCGGCCGTGCCCGCCACCGCTCCGGTGCCGCCCGCGGGCGGGACGCCCGGGTCGTGTCCGACCGCGAGGTCCGCGGCGCGGTCCGGGGCGGGCCGCGGCGCCGACGGCCGGGCGGCCTCGCGCAGCGCGTAGGCCGCCGCGCCCAGGATCGCCGCGGTGATCAGTGCGGCGGCCCAGCCGGGCAGCCCGATCGCGAGGGCCAGCCCCACGGCGAGCGCGAGAGCCGCGCCCGCGTACAGGGCGACGGCGCCGGACGCGGCGTAGAGCGTGGCGGTGCGACGCCGCCTGCGGGTCTGGTCGCGCAGTTCGTCGCGCACCGTCTCACGCGCCACCTGCGCCAGTTCGTCGACCAGTTGCTTGTCCAAGTGCTCCAGGTGATCCAAGCCCTTCATGAACCGCGAGTACCCGCACAGGCGTACGCATAACGCCGTCCGGGGATGTCCGGGGATGTGGCGGAGGGGGTGGGGGTCGCCGGGCGATCCGGTGAAACGATCACCTCCCCGGACGCCCCCAACTACGCTCGTGCGCATGGAGATTCTGGGAACCACCCTGCGCGTCTGCGTCAACGATCTGGACACCGCCGTCCCGTTCTACGAAGGTCTCGCGGGCGCCAGAGCTCTCCGCTTCGAACAGGGCGGCGTCCAGGTGGCCGCGGTCGGCTGCTTCCTGCTGATGAGCGGCCCCGAGACGCAGCTGGAGGTGCTGCGCAAGGTGACGGCGACGATAGCCGTGGAGGACGTCGACGAGGCTCACCGGGTGCTGACCGGGCTCGGCGCGCACATCGTCGCCGGGCCGGTCCCGACACCGGTGGGCCGCAACCTGATCGCCCTGCACCCGGACGGGACGGTGTACGAGTACATGGACCGCCGGGGCTGAGCGGGCGCGGCGATATTCCGTGGCCGGCGCGTCGTGGGCGCCGTAGAGTCGGCCGGTCGACCCCTGTGGCCGATGGCCGAGCATGGAGAAGTACGGAGATCCGATGAGCGAGCAGCACACCTACCGGGTGATCGTCCGGGGCACCTGGGACGCACTGACCGACGAGGCACGGGAACGGCTGCGCGCGGAGGCGGACGAGCACGGCATGCTCAGCATGCGGTTCACCGAGGAGGGCTCGCTGTCGTACGAGCCGTCCCCGCTGAAGCACTTCTCGATGCGCTACGTCGTGGTGTGCGACGCGGAGGACGACGAGGAGATGGCGGCCGCGATCGCGGAGGACCGCGCGGAGACCGCCCTGCGCGGCCTCGGATACGGCTTTCGTGACCTGCGGTCGACCGTGACGGACCTGGACACCATGAAGGTCAACTTCAAGCGCGCATCCCGGCGGTGAGCGCCCACCGCTCGTGGTCGCGCCAGGCCCCGTCGATGAAGAGCATGTCCGGCGAGAAGCCCTCCAGGCGGAAGCCGCAGGCGCGGGCCAGCGCGATCGAGGCGGTGTTCAGCGGCTGGACGTTGATCTCCAGCCGGTGCAGCCGCATCGGGCCGAAGGCGTACCCGATGACGAGGTCGAGGCCCTCGCGCATCAGGCCGCGCCCGGCGGCGTGCGCGAAGGCTCCGTAGCCGAGCGCTCCGGACCGGAAGGCGCCGTGCACGATGTTGTTGATGTTGACGAACCCGGCGAGTGCGCCCGCGTCCTTCTCGCAGACCAGGAAGCCCGCCTTCGCCGGGTCCTCGATCAGCCGCCGGGCGTAGGCGGCGTACGCCTCGGCGGTGGCCGGCGGGAAGAGCCACGGGTGGTGCAGGTCCTCGCTCTCCCGGACCCGTGCGGTGAACTCGGCGCCGTCCTCCCGGGTGAAGGGGCGGATGCCCACGCGGGGCCCCTCGGCGAGGAAGCGGGCTGCGGTGTGCGGCATGCCGTCACCCTACGCGCGGCGCGCGCCCGGCCGCCGCACGGTCAGCGAAGGGCGGGCTCGTCGAGCGCCAACGTGCCCTCGTCCGCGTCGAGTTCGGCCGCGACACCGAAGGGAACCGTCAACGCCCCCTCGCAGTGCCCGAAGCCGAACTCCTCGGCGACGGGCACCCCGAGTCCGCCGAGCCGGTCGGCGAGCAGGGCCCGCACCCGGTCGGGGGTCTCGCAGTCCTTCCACGAGCCGAGCAGCACCCCGCGCACCCCGTCGAGCCAGCCGGCCCGCAGCAGTTGGGTGAGGTAGCGGTCCAGGCGGTAGGCCTCCTCGCCCACGTCCTCCAGGCACAGCAGACCGCCGGCCGCGCCGTGCCGCGCGTGCGGTGTGCCGAGGTCGGCGGCGAGCAGGGCCAGACAGCCGCCGAGGGTGACGCCCCGGGCCCGCCCGGGAACCAGGGCCGGGCCGCCGGAGGCGATCGTGCGGACCGTCTCGGGCGCGAACAGGGTCGCTCGCAGATGCCGCTGCGCCCGGTCGTTCTTGACGAAGTCGACACCGGCGGCCATCGGTCCGTGCAGCGTGACCAGGCCCAGGCGGGTGGCGAACGCCTCGTGCAGCGCGGTGATGTCGCTGAACCCGACGAACACCTTCGGGCCCGCCGCCCCCATGGCCTCCCAGTCGAGCAGGTCCACCATGCGCTGCGCCCCGTAGCCGCCGCGGGCGCACAGCACCGCGTCCACGGACGGATCGCACCAGGCGCCCTGAAGGTCGGCGGCGCGGTCGCGGTCCGTACCCGCCAGGTAGTCGAACGTGCCGTGCCGGGCCGTCACGTGCGGCGCCACCACCGGATCCAGGTCCCAGCCGCGCAGCACGTCCAGGCCCGCCTGCAACCGCTCCTCGGGCACGGGCCCGCTGGGCGCGACGACGGCCACGCGGGCACCAGGGGCGAGCCGGGTGGGGCGGACGAGTTCCTTCACGTGCCGAGCTCCAGGGTGGGGATGCCGGCCGGGTCCAGGCCGAAGACCTGAGCGTACAGCGACAGCTCCGCCTCCAGCGCCCGCACCATGGTGTCGGCCCGGCGGAAGCCGTGCCCCTCGCCCTCGAACGCGAGGTAGGCGTGCGGCACCCGCCGGCCGGTCAGCCGGGCGAGGAACCGCTCGCACTGGGTCGGCGGGCAGATCACGTCGTCCAGGCCCTGGAGCAGCAGGAAGGGCGCCGTGATCCGGTGGGCGTGCTCGGCGGGCGAGCGCTCCGCGTACCGGCCGGGCACCTCGGCGATCGGCCCGACCAGGGTCTCCAGGTACTGCGACTCGAAGTCGTGGGTCTCCCCGCTGCCCCAGCCGGTCAGGTCGAGAATCGGGTAGCTGATCGTGCCGCAGGCGTACACGTCGGTCGTGGTCAGGGAGGCCGCCGTGGTCCAGCCGCCCGCGCTGCCGCCCCGGATCGCCAGCCGGGCGCGGTCGGCGGTGCCCTCCTCGGCGAGGGCGAGCGCGACGGCCGCGCAGTCCTCGACGTCGACGACGCCCCACTGCTCGCGCAGCCGGTTGCGGTACTCGCGGCCGTGCCCGGTGGATCCGCCGTAGTTGACCTCGGCGACCCCGATGCCGCGCGAGGTGAAGTAGGCGATCTCCAGGTCGAGCACGAGGGGCGCCCGGCTGGTGGGCCCGCCGTGCGCCCACACGACGTACGGCGGCAGCTCGCCGGCGGGCGGCACGCAATCGGGGTGGTGCGGCGGGTAGATGTGGGCGTGGACCTCCCGGCCGTCCGGCCCGGTGAAGGTGCGGATCCGCGGCTCGGGGTAGTAGGCGGGGTCGACCGGGTCGTCGTGGGCGGCCCCGATCACCCGTGCCCGGCCTGTGCGGGTGTCCAGCTCGACGACCTCGTACGCGCTGCGGGGGCCGGCGGCCACCGCGACGACCCGGTCGCCGTGCGCCGCCGGCGCCGCGTCGAACTCGGTCCAGGGGCCCGCCGTGTCGACGACCTCGCCCGTCTCCGGGTCGAGCACGCCGAGGGCGGTGGCGCCGCGACCGTGCACGACCGCGATCAGACCACAGTCCAGCGGCGCGAACCAGCGCTGGCCCAGCTTCCACAGCGGGCCGCCGAACTCCTCCTCGCGCACGCACAGGGGCTCACCGTCGCGGTAGAGGTTCCACCAGCCGCTGCGGTCGCTCGCGTACAGCAGTGAGCCGTCGACGGCCCAGTCCGCCTGGGCGATGGACTCCTCGGGGCCGCCGGCCACCGTCCGGGGCGCGCCGAACGAGCCGTCGGCGCGCACCTGGGCCACCAGCAGCTCCGTGCCGTCCCACGGCATCCGCGGGTGGTCCCAGGCCAGCCAGGCCGCGCGCCGTCCGTCGGGGGAGAGCCGGGGGCCGGTCACGAACCGGTGCCGGTCGTCGGTGAGTTCGCGCACCGCGGCCCGGTCCCCGGCCGCCGAGCCGTCGAGCGGTACGGCGGCCAGGACGCGCCGTATGTCGGTGGGCGCCTCCCCGGTGAACTCCTCCAGCACGCACCACACTTCGCCGTGTTCCAGGCGCAACTGCGGTTCGGCCCAGCGCAGTCCGCCGCCCACCGCCGAGAGCGGGGTGAGCGGGCGGGGCTCGCCGCCGGGCTCGTACCGGTACAGGCGCTGGTCGGCGAAGTGCACGAACACCAGCAGCGGCGTGCCGTCCACGACGGCTCCCGCCCAGGGCCGGCCCCCGTACTCGATGACGCGGCTGCGCACGTTCCACGGCTCGGGCAGCACCGTGGACTGCGAGCCGTCGGCGTGCCGCCGTACCAGCGCCCGGCGTCCGCCCTCGGCGGGCCGCGGCTCGGTCCACCACACCTCGTCGCCGACGAATCCGGGGAACTCCGGCTTGCCGTCGTGCGCGGCCGCGAGGGCCGCGTCGATGGGCGAGGGCCAGGATCCGCAGGGCAGGGTGCGCACGTTTTCCCCCATCGTCTCAGGCGGTCCGCAGGAAGCGGTCCAGGACGCGGACGCCGAAGTGCAGCGCCTCGACGGGGACACGCTCGTCGACTCCGTGGAACAGGGCGTTGTAGTCGAAGCCCTCGGGCAGCTTCAGCGGCGAGAACCCGTACCCGGTGATGCCCAGCCGGGAGAACTGCTTGGCGTCGGTGCCGCCGGGCATGCAGAACGGCACGACGTGGCCCTCCGGCGCGAACTCCTCGACGGCGGCCCGCATCGCCGCGAAGGCCGGCGAGTCGACCGGCGACTGGAGCGCCACCTCGCGGTGCTGGAACTCCCAGTCCACGTCCGGTCCGGTCAGTTCGTCGAGGGTGGCGCGGAACTCCTCCTCGCTGCCGGGCAGATACCGCCCGTCGACGTGGGCGACCGCCTCCCCCGGGATCACGTTGATCTTGTAACCCGCCTCGAGCATGGTGGGGTTGGCGCTGTTGCGCAGCGTCGCCTCGACCAGCCGGGCCGCCGGGCCCAGCTTGTCCACCAGCGCGTCCACGTCCCGCAGGTCCGCCTCGATGCCGTACAGGACGGCGAGTTCGGTGAGGGCCGCGCGCACCGTCGGGGTGAGCCGTACGGGCCATTCGTGGGCGCCGATCCGGGCGATCGCCGCGGCGAGCCGGGTCACCGCGTTCTCCCGGTTGACCCGGGAGCCGTGGCCCGCCCGCCCGTGCGCGGAGAGCCGCAGCCAGGCGGTGCCGCGCTCACCGGCGGCGATCGGGTAGATCTGCCGTCCGGCGCCGTCGTGGTAGGTGTACGCCCCCGACTCGCTGATGCCCTCGGTGCAGCCCTCGAACAGCCCCGCGTGCTGCTCGGCGAGGAAGCCGGAGCCGTCCTCGGCGCTCGCCTCCTCGTCGGCGGTGAAGGCGATCACCACGTCCCGCCGCGGCCGCAGCCCCTGCCGGGCCCAGGAGCGGACCACGGCGAGGACCATCGCGTCCATGTTCTTCATGTCGACCGCGCCCCGGCCCCACACGACCCCGTCGCGGACCTCACCGGAGAACGGGTGCACGCTCCAGTCCTCGGCGCGCGCAGGCACCACGTCCAGATGACCGTGCACCAGCAGCGCGTCCGCCGCCGGGTCGGTGCCCTCGATCCTGGCCACGACGTTGGTCCGGCCCGGGGTGCGCTCCAGGAGCACCGGTTCCAGTCCCGCCCCGGCGAGTTGCTCGGCGGCGTACTCGGCCGCCGGGCGCTCCCGGCAGTCGCCGCCGCCCCGGTTGGTGGTGTCGATGCGGATCAGGTCGGACGTGAAGCCGACGACCTCGTCCAGCGCCTGCGCGTCAGCCATACTGCTCCTCGATCGCGGACGAGGCGATCGTGGTGACCGCCTTGAAGGTGCGGATCGCCTCGTACATGGTCGCGCTGGTGTAGGCGACCTTGCGCTCCCCGGCCCGGCCCACTCCCGGCACGACGGTGCAGGCCATGGCGAGGTGCTCGGCGTCGAACTCGACGGCGACGGTGAACGGGCCGCCCTCCACCGGTTCGTGACGGACCGCCAGTTCGGCCGCCTGCTTGGCCGCTGCGCGGATGTCGGCAGCGGTGCGGGCCGGGGTGCGGCACACGGCCGCGTACCGCGACACGTGGTCCTTCACGGCGACCTTGAGCGCCCCGGGCGCGTACCCGAGGGCGTCCTCGCAGGCCACGTCGTCCCCGGTGACCAGCACCACCGGCACCCCGTACTCGGCGACCACATGGGCGTTGAGCAGCCCCTCGCTGGCCCGTACGTCGTTCAGCCACACCCCGGTGATGGAGTTGGCGAGATAGGTGTGGGCGAGGACGCCCTCCATGCCGGCGCCGGCGTGGTAGCCGACGAAGGCGATGCCGTCGACGTCGTCGTGCTGCACGCCCTCCACCATGGACAGCGACTTGTGCCGTCCGGTGAGCATCTGCGCCCGCTCGTCCAGCCGCTCCAGCAGCAGGTTGCGCATGGTCCAGTGCGCCTCGTTGACGAGGACCTCGTCGGCGCCCCCGTCGAAGAAGCCGCGTACGGCCGCGTCGACGTCCGAGGTGAACATCGCCCGGCACCGCTCCCACTGCGGCGTCCCCGGCAACACGTCGGCAGGCCAGGTGACACCGGTGGCGCCCTCCATGTCGGCGCTGATGAGGATCTTCATGGAGCGTCACGTTACGCGCCGATCAGCGAACCGGCTACGGAGAGGCGGTGAAAGTCGGCGGGTGGGCGAACGGCGGGGACACACCCCTCTCACCTCCGGCGCCCCGGGCACCGGGGGGTGCCGGGGGCGCGGGCGGCGGGCGGTGCGGTCCTCAGCGTTCCAGGAAGTCGAAGAGGTCTTCCCAGCGCTGGGTGATGACGTCCGGGTCGAAGCGGTGGGCGCTGCGCAGGGCCTCGTCGCCCATCGTGTCGCGCAGTCGCTCGTCGGCCATCAGGCGCACAAGATGACGGGCGAGTTCGGAGGTGTTGCCGGGTCGGGCGAGCAGGCCGTTCTCCTCGTGGGCGACGATCTCGCGGACGCCGGGCGCGCAGTCGAAGGCCACGCACGGCACGCCGGTCGCCATGGCCTCCAGCAGGACCAGCGGGAAGCCCTCGCCGCGGGAGGACTGGACGAAGACGGAGGAGCCGCGCAGCGCGCCGGGCACGTCGTCGGTCTGCCCGGCGAAGTCGACGGAGTCCTCCAGGCCGAGTTCCGCGCGCTGCCGCTTGAGCTGCGCCTCGGCCTCTCCCCTGCCGTAGATGCGCAGGGTCCAGCCGGGCTGCTTCGGCGCGGCCTCGGCCCAGGCGTCCAGGAGCATGTCGACGCCCTTCTCGTGGGAGAGCCGGCCGACGTTCACGACGACCTTCTCGGTGCGCGGCGAGGGGGTGTCGGGCACGATGGACAGCGGGTTGGGCATGAAACCGACGTTGTTCATGCCCTCGACCCCCCAGTGGTCGGCGTCCTCCCGGGTGAGTGCCAGCAGCCGGTCGACGTCCTTGAAGTACCTCTTCACGCGCGCGAAGCGGGACGACTTGCGGGACGTCTCGAAGGACTCGTGGGTCATGCCGATGACGCGATGTCCGGCGGTGTCCGCGAGGGCCACCCACTCCATCGCCCACACCTGGGCGACGATGATCATCGCGCCGGGCCGGGCGTCCTGGAACAGCGACGAGAGTCGGCTCGCGGCGGTCCGCATGTGGGTCTCGTGGCGGCGCACGGCCGGGTCGAAGCGGCCGAGCAGGCGGCGTGGCCTGGGCCGGCCCGGCGGGCGGCGGGCGTACAGCGTCACGGTCCGGAACGGCGGCTGGTCGCCGAGGGCCATCGGATGGTTGGGCGGGGTGACGCCGACGACGGTGACCCGGTGCCCGCGCTCGGCCAGCGACTCGGCCATCTGGATCTGCCAGCGGCCCACACCGCCGAGTTCGTTGACCTCGTTGGCCACGAAGAAGATGTCGCGCTGGGTCATCGGGTCTCTCCTGCGGGGCCGAAGAATCGGTCCACGATCTGCGCCGCGGCGTCCCCGCGGTCGTACTCGCCGTACTTGTCCACGAACTCCTTCAGCCGGGCCTCGTACTTCGACTGCACGGTGCTCAGGTCGCCGATCACGGTGAACAGTTCGTCCTCGGTGCGCGGGACGGGTCCCGGCGCCTCGGCCAGCAGGTCGAAGTAGGTGCCGCGGGTGTCCTGGGCGTACTGCTCCCAGTCGTGGGCGTAGAACACGATGGGACGCCGGAGCAGCGCGTAGTCGAACATCACCGACGAATAGTCGGTGATCAGGGAGTCGGCGAGCAGGAGCAGCGGGGTGATGTCCGGTTCGGCGCTGACGTTGATCACGCGCCCCGCGACCGACGGCGGCAGGGTGAGCCGGTTCAGGTAGTGCGCGCGGACGAGGAGGGTGTGGTCGTCGCCGAAGCGCGCGGCGAATTCCTCGATGTCGAAGGGGAACTCGAAGTCCCGTACGCGGCCGTCGGGATGGGCGCGGAACGTCGGCGCGTACAGCAGCACGCGCCGGTCCGGGGCGAGGCCCAGCCGCTCGGCCAGCCGCTGTGCGTCGGCGGGCAGCGGTGCCCCCTCGCGGACCCGCACCAGGGCGTCGTTGCGCGGGTAGCCGGTGCGCAGCAGCTTCTCCTCGGGGATGCGGTAGGCGCGGGCGAGGGTGCGCACGTCGTGCTCGCCGCGGACCACGAAGTGGTCGAAGCGGTCCAGCGCCTGCTGGTAGGAGCGCTGCTCCGGTTCGGGCAGCATCCGGTAGGTGGGCTCGTCGAAGCCCATCCGCTTCAGGGCCGAGCCGTGCCAGGTCTGGATGTACGTCGTCTCCGGGCGTTTGGCGAGCCGCAGCGGGTAGCCCTGGTTGTCGATCCAGAACTCCGCCTGGGCGAGCGCCTTGAGGTAGCGCCAGGACCAGCGGCGCACCAGCTGCGCGTCCTTCGGGAAGCCCGTGGGGCGCTCGCCGGCGTACGACCAGATCGGGGTGATCGGCGCCTTGCGGCGGCGCAGTTCCTCGAAGATGGCGCGCGGGCTGTCGCTGTACTGCTTGCCGAGGTGGCTCTCGAAGACGACGGTGCCCTTGCGGACGGGCAGCCTGCGCAGCATGCGGTCGTAGACCTGGAGCTTGCGGGTGCCGGAGTTCAGGTCGCGGCGCACGGCCCGCAGCGTGCGGTAGGCGCGCTTGGCGGCCCGCGCGGGGCGCCCGTGCAGATTGCGCTCGACGGCGGCGCGGCCGGTGCGGGCGAGCCGGCCCTGCTGGATGAGCCGGAAGGCCAGGTGGCCCTTGGCGGACACCTGCGCCTCGAGCCGGTCGGCCATGAGCCGGGTCAGGCGGGGCCGGACGGGCAGGGACGCGGCGTTCTCCAGGTCGACGGCGCCGACGGTGAGCCGGCTGGTGGTGCGCTTGCCGCCGGCGGTCAGGTGCAGCCGGACGTCCCACACGTCGTCGATGATGCCGAGTGGTCTGAGCCGCCGGGCCAGCGGCACCTGGGCACGCCAGGCGATCGCGTCGCCCTCGTGGCGCGGGGCGGGCACCGGGAAGCGGAAGGTCTGGAGGCTGCGGCGGCGGGCCCGGAACTCCAGCTCGGCGCTGAGCTCGGCGCCGGGGTCGATGGCGTGCAGCGGGTTGACGATCTCGCCGGCGAGCACCACGTCGCCGCCGTGGACCGCGTACTCGGTGAGCCGGTTGCGCAGGGCCATCCGGTTCAGCGGCCGGGCGTGGTAGCCGAGGGTGGTGACGTCCAGGACGGCGCGCATCTCGGGGTCGTCGAGGTAGCGGTCGGTCCAGTAGACCCGGCCGCCCCGCTCGGCCAGCGGGGCGGAGATCTTGTGCCGGTTGATGAGGGTGTCGATGGCCGGCATCAGGTCGGTCCAGTCCTCGCGCAGCAGCAGCTGGGCGCAGATGGCGTGGACGCGGTCGAGCTCGGCGTAGGCCGCGTCGGGGAAGTCCTGGACGTAGCCGCGGGCCAGTTCGGCGAAGCGGTGGCGGTAGTCGTCGTCGAGGAAGGGCAGATCCCGCAGGTACAGCACCAGGTCGTGCTTGAGGAACTTGATGTCCTTGCGCAGCTTCAGCTCGTCCTGGCCCTGGCGGTCCAGGATGGCGTCGATACGGCGGTGGATCTCGACCCGGTCGGCGAAGTTGCTGATCTCACCGCGCCGGTTGCTGATCGACTTGACGGCGGTCTTCTGGACCACGTTCCAGTGGTAGACCGTGTTGGGGATGAGGGTGATCCGCTGCGCGGCCAGATAGGCCTGCGCGGAGAAGAGCAGGTCCTCGTAGTGGATGCCCCGGGGGAAGACGAGGTCGTTGTCGATCAGGAACCGGCGCCGGTAGCACTTGTTGGTCGACAGGGTGTCGAAGACGAACAGGTCCGGCAGCTCGGCGACGGAGTCCAGTGTGCGGGTGCTCCGGTACAGCCAGGGGTACCAGAGCACGCGCTTGTCGTGCCGGCTGTCGGTGTGAACCCGGACACACAGGCCGGAGACGAGATCGGCGTCGGTGCGGTCGGCGGCCTCGATCATGTTGCGGCAGGCGTTCCGCTCCAGGGTGTCGTCGCTGTCCAGGAACATCACGTACCGGCCGCGGGCCACCTTGACGCCCTGGTTGCGGGGCTCTCCGCAGCCGCCGCTGTTCTCCGGGAGCCGGATCGCCCGCACCCGGTCGGGGTGGGCCGCGGCGAGCGCCTGCGCGACCTCGTGGGAGCCGTCCGTCGAGCAGTCGTCGGCGATGATCACCTCGACATTGCGAAGTGTTTGCTCGAGGACGGAACCTACGGCTGTCGGAAGTCGCTCTTCGTCGTTGTAGACGATGACGACGACACTGACGTCCGGCTCCGGCGCGACGATCGACACGGCCACCTCTCGTCTCTGTTCCGTTCGGTCTGCGGGGGGGGGTGGGCGTAACCCTACAGCGTGTAGGGGTCGGTTCGGGCCCCCACTCCCTTCAAACTACGCCAATGCGACAATACGCCGTCCCACTGACACGCAGAGCACGACCGCCGGGCCGGTCAGTGGGCGCGGCCTGCCACGAACCACTGCGACGGCAGCTCGATACGGGTGCCGTCGGAGGTGAACTCCGCGGTGACCAGGGGCATTTCACCGCCCGCCAGGACAGTGAGGCCGGCCGAGCCGAGATACTGCGGCACGGCGGCGTCGGCGACTTCGCCGGGCGCGATGCCGTGCCGGAGGACCGGGGCGAGCTTGGGCGGCGGACCGGCGGGGTCCCGCGCGAGTCCGCCCAGGACCAGGCGGGCGGACTCGGACGGTTCAACGAGGAAGACCCGGCCGCGCTCGCCGACGAGGGTGGCGATCCCGTCGGCGAGCGCCTGCCGGTCGTCCGGATCGCACTGGTGCAGCACGCCCCGCATGTAGACGTTCACGTCGCCCAGCTCGGCGTGCAGCGTCTCCACCTCGCTCTTGTCGGCGGCGTCCAGCACCCGGTACGCGGCCCGGCCCGCGCGGTCGCCGCGCCGGGCGTGCCGGACGGCCGCCGCGGCGATGTCGACGCCGACGACGCGCCCGAAGCGCCCGGCGAGGAACCGGGTCTGTGTGCCGTTGCCGCACCCCAGGTCGACCAGGGTCAGCACCAGGTCGGCCAAGTGTGGTCGGAGCAGCGGCAGATGGAGACCGGCGGTCACCTCGGGCCCGGCGTCCCAGAACACCGACCCCGGCTCCTCGGGAGCCTCACTCCAGAACCCCTCCCACGCCTGCCGGTACCGGCTCGTCGCACTCATGCCCAACTCCCCTGCAAAGCAGCCTTGTTCCGTCACAGCCGACGGTCCTTCCGGTCTACCGGCCGGGGCCCGGCCCCACAACCACCGGGTGCCGGAGCGGGAACGGAGGGACCGGACCCTCGAACGGTGGTGTGCCGGGGGCGGGTCAGCGGCGGGGCAGGGCGAGTTCGAACCAGACCGTCTTGCCGGTGTTCGTACGGCTTGTGCCCCACTCGCGGGCGAGGGTGCTGACCACCCGCAGGCCCCGGCCGGACTCGTCGGCCGGGCCGGCGCTCAGCAGGGTGGGCAGGTCGTGGTCGTCGTCCTCCACCTCGCACAGCAGGGTGTCGCCGCGGACGAGGCGCAGTTCGACGGGTCTGCCGTGGGAGTGCCGTACGGCGTTGGTGACCAGCTCGCTGACCATCAGCTCGGTGGGGTCGGTGAGCCGGGCCAGGCCCCACTCGTGCAGTTGCTCACGGACCACGGCGCGGGCCCGGCCCACCTCGGCGCGATCGCGGGCCAGACGCAACTGGGCGACGTCGTCCGGCTCGATGCCGTTCAGGCGGGCCATCAGCAGCGCCACGTCGTCCTTGCGGCCACCACGCGTGTTCAGGGCGCGAATGATCGTGTCGCAGGCGTCGTCCATGGACGCGGCCGGGTGGGCGGCGGACTCGCACAGTGTGGCGAGACCCACACCGATGTCCTCGCCGCGCACCTCGACCAGCCCGTCGGTGCACATCACCAGCCGGTCGCCGGGCCGCACGGGGACCCGTACCGCCTCGAAGGGCACCCCGCCGACGCCGATGGGCGCCCCCGTGGGCAGGTCCAGCAACTCGCTGCGGCCGTCGTCCGCGCGCACCAGGACCGGCGGTATGTGGCCGGCGTTGGCGAGGTGCACCTCGCTCGCGATCGGGTCGTACACGGCGTACAGGCACGTCGCCAGGTAGGTGTCGCCGAGCCGCTGCGCGAGGTCGTCCAGGCTGCGCAGCAGCTGGGCGGGCGGCAGGTCCAGCGCGGCCATGGTCTGCACGGCCGTACGCAACTGCCCCATCATCGCGGCCGAGTTCAGGCCGTGTCCCATGACGTCGCCGACGACCAGTGCGGTGCGGGCCCCGGGCAGCTTGACCGAGTCGAACCAGTCGCCGCCGACCCGGCCGAGCAGCGTGCCGGGCAGATAGCGGGTGGCGACGTCGCAGCGCGCCATCCGCGCCGGGATGCTCGGCAGCATGCTGTCCTGGAGGGTCTCGGCGACGCTCTCCTGGTACGTGTACATGCGCGCGTTGTCGAGCACGAGGCCCGCGCGGGCGGCGAGTTCGGCACCGGTGACCCGGTCCATGTCGTTGAACTCGGCGCGCTCGGGGTGACGCAGCAGGGCCATGAAGCCGAGGACGACGTTGCGCGCCTTCAGCGGTACGACCAGCATGGAGCGGTTGGTGATCATCGGCCGGAGGTCACGCTTTTCGAACTGGCAGGCGATGGCATGGCCCATCTCCTCGCTGATCCGCGGTATGAGCACCGGCTCGCCGGAGGTCATGCACTGGAAGAACGGCGTGTCCGCCGGGAACGGCATGGCCTCGCCGACCGGTACGACGTCGTCCCAGCGGCCGGGTTCGTCGGTGTGCTCCAGGGCCACCCGGTGCCACATGGTGGTCGTGTCGGGCACGCCCTCGGGGAACCCCTCGCCGGCGACGACCTGTTCGCGCAGGTAGGTGCAGGCCACGTCGGTGAAGCGCGGTACGACGGCCCGGCTGACCTCGACGATGGTCCGCGCGAGGTCGAGCGAGGTGCCGATCCTTCCGCTGACCTCGTTGAGGAACTCCAGGCGCTCGCGCACGGCGGCGTACTCGAGGTCCTCGACCCCGTCGTCGGCCTGTTCCTCCGGTAAGGGCAGTCCCTGGGCCGCCGCCCGCGCGGCCCGCTCGCGGCGCGCCCTGCGCTCGACCCGCCGCGGCACACCCCAGTCGGGGGTGACGGGCACCCGGTCGTTCTGGCTGAACTCCAGTACCGGGTAGCCGAGTTCGAGCACCTGCGCGACGATGCGGGCGCTCTCTCCGACACTCATGCTGGGCAGGATCTCGGGCAGCCGACGCGCGAGTTCGTCGGCGCCGGGGAAGTCGGTGTGCAGGGCGAAGGCCGGCGCGATGCGCTCGAACGCGCCCGCGTCCACGACCTGGTCCGCGTCCTCGTCCCCGTCAACGTGTCCGTCGCTGTGGCGCAGCCCGTCCGCGTCGGCGGCGAGCACGAGCAGCCGCTCCCGCCCCGGGCCGACCAGCGGGTACGCCCACCACAGGACGTCCACCCGGTCCCGTTCCGGCACGGCGAGCCGGGCCCGGCCGGCGGCCGGGTAGGACAGCCGCCCGTCCAGCGAGGACTCCAGACCGGGGCCTGGCCCGTCATAGCCGCCGTGGGACCGGTAGGGGGCACCGTCCGCCTCATCGGGCAGGGCGCCGGAGACGGGCAGCAGGTCGGCCGCCGGGCTGCCGATCGCCTCTTCCTTGGCTCTGCCGAGCAGCCGCCGCGCGCCCCTGCTCCAGTGCGACACCAGGCCGTCGTCGTCGACCACGACCACGGCCAGCGGGACCCGTCCGGCCGGGACGTCCGCCGCCACCGCGCGGCCCCCGGCTCCGCGGCCCGGAGGTACGCCCCATTCGGTGCCACGGTCCATGACCCAGGCCCCTCTCCCCACGGCTGCGCAAGATCTGTCCCCCGGGCACCACGGTACGGCGACGGCCCGTCACGATGTGCGGCAATACGCGAATTGGTCTCAGGGGGAGCGCACCGGCGCGCGGTGGTGCGCTCGCCCGACGCGCTGTTCAGTCCTCGTGCCCGAGCTGGAGATCCCGTTCCGTACGTCCACCGCCCGCCACCTGCAGCACCGTGGCGACGGGCGGGTAGCCGGCCGCGATCACGGTGTACTCGCCGGAGGACAGGTCGACGAACCGGAACGTCCCATCGGGTCCGGTGGTGAGCGTGTCGACGACGTTGCCCGCGGCGTCGAGGAGGGTGACGCGCGCGTCCTCGACGGGCCGCCCGCCACTGGCCCGGACGGTCCCGCGCAGCACGGCCCCGCCCGCGAGCTCGACGTCCTGGCGGGTCTCCCGCGCGGCCTGCACGCTGACCGGCAGCGCGGCCGGGCGGAAGGCGGGCGCGCTGCCGGCGAGGGTGTACTCCCCGGCGACGAGTTCGGTGATGGCATAGCCGCCCTCGCGCCCGCTGCGGGTGCTGGCGACGACCTCGCCGTGCACATTGGTCAAGGTGACGGTGGCGTCGCGCACGGGGCTGCCGTCGGCGGTGCGCACGGTGCCCGTGAGGCGTCCGGCGCCGCCGAGGACGACGTCGAGTTCGACGGGCCGCTCGCCGACGGTCACGGAAACGGCCTGCGGCTGGTGCCCGCCGGCCGCGGCGATCAGGACGTACGAGCCGGTGCCCGGCGTGGACAGCGCGTACCGCCCGTCGTCGCCGCTCGCGCCCCGGCCGATCTGCTGTCCCGCGACGTCGATCAGGGTGAGCGCCGCGCGGGGCACGACGGTGCCGTCCGGATGCTGCACGGTGCCGCAGACGGGCACGCCGGCGGCGAAGGGTGAACGGGCCTGCGGCACGGTGGGGTTCAGCGGCGCGGTCTCCGGGTCGGTCACATGGGCGTTGTGGGACACCAGCGGTTTCTCCTTGAGGAAGAAGGCGATGAGCAGGCCGAGGACGAGCACCGGCACCAGGTAGAGGAAGATCCGCGGCATGGCGTCCGCGTACGCCCCCACGTAGGCGTCGCGCAGGGCCGGCGGCAGTGCCCGCACGGCCTGCGGGGTGATCGACTCGGGGTCGGGGAGGGCGGCACCCGCGCGCGGGGGAACGCGGTCGCGCAGGGCGTCGGTGAGCCGGCCGGCGAACAGGGTGCCGAAGACGGCGGCGCCCACGCTGCCGCCGATCTGTCGGAAGTAGTTGTTGGCGCTGGTCGCCGTGCCGAGGTCGGCGGGGCGCACCGAGTTCTGCACGGCGAGCACCAGCACCGGCATCACCAGGCCGATCCCGGCGCCGAGTACGGCCATCCAGACGCTGTACTGGAGCCGGGACGTGTCGACTTCGAGCCGGGACAGCAGCCACATGCCGAGGGCGGACAGGGCGCTGCCGAGGACGGGGTAGATCCGGTAGCGGCCGGTGTGGCTGATGAGCTGCCCGGAGACGATGGACGCCCCCACGATGCCGCCCATCATGGGCAGCATCAGCAGTCCGGACTCGGTGGCCGAGGCGCCGTCGACCATCTGGAGGAAGGTGGGCAGGTAGCTGGCCGCCCCGAACAGCGCGACGCCGACGACGAGTCCGACCAGGCCGCTGACGTTGAAGACGGAGTCGCGGAACAGCCTGAGCGGGATGAGGGGTTCGACGGCGAAGCGCTCGGCGACGAGGAAGAGCGCGGTGGCCGCGACGGCGCCCGCGCCCAGCCCCAGGATGACCCGTGAGCCCCAGGCGTACTCGGTGCCGCCCCAACTGGTCAGCAGCACCAGGCAGGTGGAGGCGGCGGCCAGCAGCAGGGCGCCCAGCACGTCGAAGCCGGCCCTGACCCGTGGCCTGGGCAGCTTCAGCACGACGGTGATCACGGCCAGGGTGACCAGGCCGAACGGCACGTTGATGTAGAAGCACCACCGCCAGGACAGGTGGTCGGTGAAGTAGCCGCCGAGCAGCGGCCCGGCGACGGAGGCGAGTCCGAAGGCCGCGCCGATGAGTCCCATGAACCGGCCGCGCTGCCGGGGCGGCACGATGTCCGCGATGATGGCCTGCACGCCGATCATCAGTCCGCCCGCGCCGATGCCCTGCACCGCGCGGAAGGCGATGAGCTGGTCCATGGTCTGCGCCCGTCCGGCGAGCGCGGAGCCGGCGACGAAGACGGCGATGGCGAACTGGAAGACGCCCTTGCGGCCGATCAGGTCGCCGAGCTTGCCGTAGATGGGCAGGCCGACGGTGGAGGTGAGCAGATAGGCGGTGATCGCCCAGGACATCCGGTCCAGGCCGTGCAGCTCGCCGACGATCTTCGGCAGCGCGGTGGCGACGATCATCTGGTCGAGCGCTGCCAGCAGCAGCGCGAGCATCAGCCCGACGAAGACCAGCCGCACCCCGCGGGGGCCCAGCCGCGGGGCGGGGGCCGACGGCGGAGCGGGGACCCTGGGGGGCGCCGCGACCGGCTCGTCCTGCACCAGAGTGATCCCGCCCACGTACCGCTCCCTCGTCGCACCTGCCGCACGATTGCCGCGCAATGCGACAACTGTGGACAAGGCGACGAGTTACGGCGGGCCTCCGGTCCGGGGGGAGATCCACTCGAACCGGTGAGCTGCCAACGACGCTCGCCGGCAGAGGAGTTGCTCCAGAAAGGCTACTTCTCGACCTCGGTGGCGAGCTTGGCGAGCATCGCGTCGTAGATCCGGGCGAGGCCCTTGGGGGCGAACGTCCTCTCGAAGAAGCCACCGATACCCCCGGCCCCCTTCCAGGTGGTGGTGACCACGACGCGGGACTTGCCCTCGCCGGCCGGGGTCACACGCCAGACGGTGACCATGGAGGAGTTGCGGTCCCTCTCGACCAGCTCGCCGTCGGAGGGCTCGGTCACCTCCATCAGGCAGTCGCGGACCCGCTTGCTGGTGGCCTGGAGCTTCCAGTGGACGAGGGTGCCCTCGCCGTCGCCGCCCTCGCGCACCTCGTACTCGCTGAAGTGCTCGGGCAGCACCTTCGGGCGGGTGCCGCTGTAGTCGGCGACCGCGTCGAACACAGTCTCCGCGTCGGCGGCGACGACCCGCTCCGTAGTGGCCTCGACCTGCGCCATGGCTTCCTCCAGGACATCCGTTCTCAGGCTTGGGGCAAGCCAATCACCCCGCCGCCCGAGGCCCCAAATCGGGGCCCGGCAAGTGATCGAACACGGCACAGCGGGCGATCGGGAACGGCGTCCGTACGGTCACCCGCACGATCAAGGGAACATGTGTTCTATTCTGTGGAGAGCACTATCCAGGAGGCGCCATGCGCTGGGACAACCTCACCGTGGACCCGGGGAACTCCGGGGACTCCGGTCACGGCCGGGCCGACGCCGCGCTCTTCGGGGCGGACGCGGTCGTCACACGTACGTTCGACACTCCCGAGTTCCGCGGGATCACCTTCCACGAGATCCGGGCCCGTTCGATCATCAACCGGGTTCCGGGCGCCTCGCGCATGCCCTTCGAGTGGACGGTCAACCCGTACCGCGGCTGTACGCACGCGTGCGTGTACTGCTTCGCGCGCAAGACGCACAGCTATCTGGACCTCGACACGGGCATCGGCTTCGACACGCAGATCGTGGTCAAGGTGAACGCGCCGGAGCTGCTGCGCCGCCAGCTGGCCTCGCGCCGCTGGCACGGCGAGCACATCGCCATGGGCACGAACGTGGACTGCTACCAGCGGGCCGAGGGACGCTACCGGCTGATGCCGGGCATCCTGAGCGCGCTGCGCGACCACGCGAACCCCTTCTCCATCCTGACCAAGGGCACGCTGATCCTGCGCGATCTGGACCTGCTCACCCAGGCGGCCGAGGTCACCGAGGTGGGCGTCTGCGTCTCGGTGGGCTTCACCGACACCGAGTTGTGGCGCACCGTCGAGCCGGGCACTCCCGCGCCCGAGCGGCGCCTGGACGTCGTGCGCACCCTCGGGGAGCACGGCATCGGCTGCGGGGTGCTGATGGCGCCGGTGATCCCGTTCCTGAGCGACCGACCGGCCCAACTGCGGGACACCGTAAGGGAGATAGCGGCAGCCGGGGCCACCTCCGTCACCCCGCTGGTGCTGCATCTGCGGCCCGGCGCCCGCGAGTGGTTCATGGCCTGGCTCGAACAGCACCACCCGCACCTCGTGCGCCACTACGAGCGGCTCTACTCCGAGGGCGCCTACGCCCCCAAGTGGTACCAGCGCCGGATCACCCGTCAGGTCCACGAGCTGGCACGGGAGTACGGGATCGGCCCGGCGCGCGCGGGAGCGGCTCGCCGCATCCAGCCGGCCGAGCCGACGCCGCCCCCGATGTCCGAACCGACTCAACTCACGCTCATTTGAGATCGTTCGAGCGCATCACCCGGCCCAATTGGGTCAAGAATTGCCAGAACGCGTTCTTCCGCTAGATCTTTCCGGGACTATGCGGCGAGGACCGCGAGACCGCGGTCCGCAGCCTCTCCGTCCTGGGAGGACCTATGAGAAAAAGCGCTGCCGTGCTGTGCGGTGCCGCCGTCGTCATGGCCGGATCCCTCACGGCCGTCCCCGCCGACGCGAGCACGCCGCATCCCGCAGCCGCCGTATCCGCCGCCAAGGTCACATGGAAGAAGTGCGGCACCACCAGGTATCCGACCCTCCAGTGCGGATCCGTGAAGGTGCCGCTCGACTACAGGCATCCGTCCGGGAAGAAGATCACGCTGGCGCTGTCCCGCGTCCCGCACACCGCCAAGACCTACCAGGGCCCCCTGCTGGTCAACCCCGGCGGCCCCGGCGGCAGCGGCCTTTCACTCGCCGGTTTCGTCGCCTCCTCCCTGCCCAAGCAGGTCGCCGCCCAGTACGACGTCATCGGCTTCGACCCGCGCGGCGTGGGCAAGAGTTCCCCGGCGCTCGACTGCAAGCCGGGCTCCTTCAAACCGGTGCGCCCGGATTCGGTGCCGAACACTCCCGCGATCGAGAACGCCAACCTCGCGCGCGCGACGTCCTTCGCCGCCGCCTGCGGAAAGAAGCACGCGAGCGTGCTGCCGCACATCAACACGGTCAACGCGGCGACCGACATGGACGCGATCCGCCGGGCCCTCGGCGCGAAGAAGATCAATTACTTCGGTTACTCCTACGGCACCTATCTCGGCGCGGTGTACGCCAAGCTCTTCCCCGAGCGGGTGCGCCGGCTGGTCCTCGACTCGATCGTGGACCCGACGGGCGTCTGGTACGAGGACAACATCCGGCAGGACTACGCCTTCGAGGGCCGCCAGCAAGCCTTCGTCGCGTGGATCGCGCAGCACGACTCGACCTACAAGCTGGGCACGGACCCGGCGAAGATCGAGGCCAAGTGGTACGCGATGCGGGCGGCACTCGCCAGGAAGCCCGCGGGCGGCAAGGTCGGCGCCTCCGAACTGGAGGACACCTTCATCCCGGGCGGCTACTACGACGGCTACTGGCCCTACCTCGCCCAGGCGTTCGCGGCGTACGCGAACGACAAGAAGACCGGGCCGCTGGTCGAGGCGTACGACAACTTCGCCGCCGTGGACGCCTCCGGCGACAACGGCTACAGCGTCTACACCTCCGTGCAGTGCCGGGACGCCTCGTGGCCGCGCGACTGGCGGCAGTGGCGCAAGGACAACTGGGCCGTGTACGCCAAGGCACCGTTCATGACCTGGAACAACGCCTGGTACAACGCGCCCTGTGCCTTCTGGCCGGTCTCGTCCAAGCGCTCGGTGAATGTCGCCAACGGCAAGCTGCCGCCGGTGCTGCTGTTCCAGGCGACCGACGACGCGGCCACTCCCTACGAGGGCGGTGCCACGGTGCACCGGCTGCTGCGGAACTCCAGCCTGGTGGTCGAGCAGGGCGGCGGCAACCACGGCATCACGCTGAGCGGGAACGCCTGCCTGGACAAGCACCTGGCGACGTATCTGACCAACGGCAAGGTGCCGCGCGGGCACGGTGTCGCGGACGCGGTGTGCCAACGGCTGCCCGAACCGAAGCCGCTGGGCGCGGCTGCGTCCGCCGCGGCCGCCTCCCCGTCCGGTGCCGCGCGCGGGGCGGCGCTGCACGACCTCGTCCGCTTCCGCGGCTGAGCGGCCGAACCGGCTCCGCCGGGCCGCCGCAAGCGGTCTGACGGTCCGTCGGGGGTGGTGACCGGATCGTGGTTGCCGGACGCATGGTCCACCATGGACGCATGAGCGAGCCAACCAGGATTCCCGCCCCCGACGGGGTCGCCCCCGCCGCGCACTACTCCCATGTCGTCATGGGCACCGGCCGTTTCGTCGCGATCTCCGGCCAGGTCGCCCTGGACGAGAACGGCGAACTCGTGGGTGAGGGCGACCCGGACGCGCAGGCCCGGCAGATCTTCGAGAACCTCCGTCGCTGCCTGGCCGCCGCCGGCGCGACCTTCGACAACGTCGTCAAGTTCACCTACTTCCTCACGGACACGGCCCACCTCCCGGCGATCCGCGCCGCCCGCACGGCCCACCTGGCCGACGACCGCCTGCCCGCCTCCTCGGCCGTCCAGGTCGCGGCCCTGGTCCGTCCCGATTTCCTGATGGAGGTCGAGGCGTTCGCCGTACTGCCCGAGTGAGGTGTTCGCTCGCCCGGCCGCCGGACCCGTCCGCGTGCTCCCGCGGGTCCCGGCCGCTCACCCTGACTTCGGGATGCGGGCCAGGGCGTCGACCGCCGCCTCCGCCAGGGCCGGGTGGGCGAGGGCCTCGGTGAGGACGGGGCGGGCCCGGCCGTCGCCCAGCGCGCCCAGGCCCTCCACACAGGCCAGTGCCACCCGGCGGTAGGGGTCGTGCGGGCGGAGCCTGCGCTCCAGCGTGGTGATCAGGGCGGGCACGGACTCGGGGGCCCGCAGCTCCACCAGCAGCCGTACCGGATGCAGCGCGTAGGCGACACGCAACTCGTTGGTGGCCAGGGCCGCCGCGGCGCGGGCGGTGCGGGGATCGCCGAGCCGGGCCAGCGCGTACGCGGCACCGACGCAGCGCTGCGGGTCGCGGTGGTTCAGCAGCAGCACCAGGGACTCGAAGGCCCGCCGGTCCCCCGCGAGGCCGAGGCGGAACGCGGCCAACTCCCGGGCCCACAGCGGCTGCCCGGGCGCCGTGAGCACCTCCGCCAGCTCGCCCGGGTCCCGGGTGGCCGCCAGATGCTCGTACGCCGCCGATCCGCCCGCCTCCTGCCGTATGCGCTCCGTGAGCGATCGCAACTCTTCGTCCACGAAAACAGCCTAGGCTCGCGATCCGTCGCGCGGGACGTACATCACAAACTCAGGGGGGTGGCGCGCTCGTTACCCACCGGTTAAGCTCAGACGAGCGAGACACCCTCTCGCACCCTCTCGCAGTGGCCTGGTGACGCAGCCACCGTGAGTGTTGTCGGTTCGGTACCCCGAGTACCGCAGTACGACCCGGCTTCGGGACAGAGCCGGTCGGCTTCGCCGGCTGCCGGGCGCGCAGGCGCCCGCGGCGACCGGCACCGGGCATGTGCGCTCACGGCCCGGCGACACCCGCAACCTCTTCCTTCCGCACCCGGTGCTCCCGTCGGCGCACCGGGGACGCGTTCCCAGTCGTCACCCTCATTCCTGGAGTCCCGCGATGGCCACTCCCCTCTCCGACATCTCCCTGTCCCCGCTGAAGACGATCGCCGTCGTCGGCCTCGGCACCATGGGCACCGGCATCACCGAGGTCCTGGCCCGCGCGGGCCGCGAGGTCGTCGGCATCGACATCAGCGAGGCGGCGGCCGCCAGGTGCGTCGCCGCCCTGGAGAACTCCACCGCCCGCGCCGTGGAACGCGGGCGCCTGACCCAACGGGAGCGCACGGACGTGCTCGCCCGCGTGCGCACATCCACCGACCTGGCCGCGGCGGCCGACGCCGACCTGGTCGTCGAGGTGGCGCCGGAGTCGTACGAGACCAAGCAGCAGATCCTCCGGGAGCTGGACGGCATCGTGCGGCCGGGGGCGATCCTGGCCACCGGCACCAACGCCCTGTCGGTGACCCGTCTGGCAGCCGACTCGGCCCACCCGGAGCGGGTGCTCGGCCTGCACTTCTTCAACCCCGCGCAGGCCATGAGGCTGGTCGAGATCGTCGCCTCGGTGCTGACCGCCCCGCAGGCCGTCGAGGCGGTCACCGACCTCGCCCTCGAACTGGGCAAGGAGCCCGTCGCGGTCGGCGACCGGCCCGGATTCGTCGCCGACGGGCTGCTGTTCGGCTACCTCAACCAGGCCGCGGCGATGTACGAGGGGAGGTACGCCTCCCGCGAGGACATCGACGCCGCGATGCGGCTCGGCTGCGGACTGCCGATGGGCCCGCTGGCGCTGCTCGACCTGATCGGCGTCGACACCGCGCGCACGGTCCTGGAGGCCATGTACGCCGAGTCGCGCGACCGGCTGCACGCCCCCGCGCCGATCCTGAAGCAGCTCAGCGAGGCCGGCCTGACGGGGCGCAAGGCGGGCCGCGGCTTCTACACCTACGAGGCCCCGGGCAGCGGCACCGTCGTGCGGGACGCGCTGACCCCGCCGGCCGGTGACGTGCTCGCCCCCGGCCGCCCCGTGCGCTCCGTCGGCGTCGCCGGCTCGGGCACCATGGCCTCCGGCATCGCCGAGGTGTTCGCGAAGGCCGGATACGAGGTCGTGCTGGCCGCCCGCAGCGCGGAGAAGGCACAGGCCGCCAAGGCCCGTATCGGCAAGTCGCTTTCGCGCTCTGTCGACAAGGGCCGGCTGACCGCCGAGGCCGCCGCGCAGACCCTGGACCGGATCACGGCGACCGGCAGCCTCGACGACTTCGCCGAGGTGGACCTCGCCGTGGAGGCCGTCGCCGAGGACCTGGCGGTCAAGCAGCAGTTGTTCGCGGCGCTGGACAAGGTCTGCAAGCCGGGCGCGATCCTGGCCACCACCACCTCCTCGCTTCCCGTGGTCGCCTGCGCCCGCGCCACCTCGCGCCCGCACGAGGTGATCGGCATGCACTTCTTCAACCCGGCGCCCGCGATGAAACTGGTCGAGGTCGTCCGCACGGTGCTGACGGAGGACGACGTCCACGCGACGGTCCGCGAGGTCTGCGTCCGGATCAGGAAGCACGCCGTCGACTGCGGGGACCGCGCGGGCTTCATCGTGAACGCCCTGCTGTTCCCGTACCTCAACAACGCGGTCAAGATGGTGCAGGAGCACTACGCGTCCCTGGACGACATCGACGCGGCGATGAAGCTCGGCGGCGGCTACCCCATGGGCCCGTTCGAACTGCTCGACGTCGTCGGCCTGGACGTCTCACTGGCCATCGAGAAGGTCCTGCACCGCGAGTTCCGCGACCCGGGCCTGGCCCCGGCACCGCTCCTGGAGCATCTGGTGGCCGCGGGCTGCCTCGGCCGCAAGACCGGCCGCGGCTTCCGCGAATATGCCCGGCGCTGACCGGTCCGGCGACCGGTTCGCGGACGGACGGGAGTGGGGCGGCCTGCTGGAGCCGGCGGCCGCTCCCCCGTCCACCGAGGACGGAGGAACCCGGGGACGTGCGCACCGGGCTGCACGGATGCAGTACGTTCGGGTCATGCCCCAGCCCGCCAAGTCCACACGTACACCCGCCACGCCCGACGCGCCGGAGAGCGCCGCCGGCTCCCGCGCGGCCGCCCAACGGCTCAAGATGCGCCGGGAACTGGCGGCCGCCGCGATGGAGCTGTTCGCGACCAAGGGGTACGAGGCGACCACGGTCGACGAGATCGCCGCGGCGGCCGGGGTCGCCCGCCGCACCTTCTTCCGGCACTTCCGCTCCAAGGAAGAGGCCATCTTCCCCGACCACGACGACACCCTGATCCGCGCCGAGGCCGTTCTCAACGCGGCCCCCGCGCACGAGCACCCGCTCGACACGGTGTGCCGGGGCATCAAGGAAGTCATGAAGATGTACGCGGCGCAGCCGGAGATCTCGGTCGCCCGCTACAAGCTGACCCGCGAGGTGCCCACGCTGCGCGAGGCGGAGATCGCCTCCGTGGCCCGCTACGAGCGCCTGTTCACGCGTTATCTGCTGGGCCACTTCGACGAGCGCGTGCACGCCGACGACGCCAACGACGACCCGCTGCTCGCGGAGGTCGCCGCCTCGGCCGTGGTCACCGCGCACAACCACGTGCTGCGGCGCTGGCTGCGGGCCGACGGCCGGGGAGACGTCGAGGCGCAGCTCGACCACGCCTTCGCGATCGTGCGCAAGACGTTCGGCACCGGGATCGGGGCCGGCCGCGCCGCGGCGCCCGCGTCCGGCGCCGGGCCGTCGGCGGCGGTGTCGCAGCAGGGCGAGGTGCTGGTGGCCGTCGCCCGCACCGACGCCCCGTTGGAAGAGGTCATGCGGACCATCGAGGAGGCGCTGAAAGAGCGCTGAAGAGCCTCGCGACGAGCGAGAGCCGCGTACCGCCTCGCGACCACGAGAGCCGCGTAGCCGACGGCCACCCCCACGGGGTGGCCGTTTTTGCATGTCGGAGCCCCTTTTCGCCCGTCTCGGCGGCCCAGTTCGATCGATCATCGCTCATTTGTTGCGTAAAGTTTTCGTCTGAGCGAAAATTCTGGCACTCAGTGCCTTGCCGGATGACACGCGGTGTCATACGTTGAAGGTGTCCGGGCGGCCGGCGTGCGGCAGAACCGCACGCACGCCGACTGTCCCAGCGAGCCGATGGCGACTCGCACGCCCGGACGCCTGCGTCACAGGCAACCTCCCGCGCCACAAAGCGCTGCCGAAGCCCCACCCGCCGAACCGACGGCACCCGGCCGGTACCGCCGGCCCTCCTCATCACCCCTCAGCAGCACCGACGTAACCCTCAGCGCCCCTCCCTCAGGGCGCTCGACGCCGGAGGCAACACCGTGACCGTGAAGGACATCCTGGGGGCGATCCAGTCGCCGGACGCCACGTCCGCCGACTTCGCCGCCCTGCCACTGCCCGAGTCGTACCGCGCGATCACCGTGCACAAGGACGAGACGGAGATGTTCGACGGGCTCGCCACCCGCGACAAGGACCCGCGCAAGTCCCTGCACCTGGACGAGGTGCCGCTGCCCGAGCTGGGCCCGGGCGAGGCCCTGGTGGCCGTCATGGCCTCCTCGGTCAACTACAACTCGGTGTGGACCTCGATCTTCGAACCGCTGTCGACGTTCGGCTTCCTGGAGCGCTACGGCCGGCTCAGCGAACTCACCAGGCGCCACGACCTGCCGTACCACGTCATCGGCTCCGACCTGGCCGGAGTCGTCCTGCGCACCGGCCCCGGCGTCAACGCCTGGCAGCCCGGTGACGAGGTCGTCGCGCACTGCCTCTCCGTCGAGCTGGAGTCGAGCGACGGCCACAACGACACGATGCTCGACCCGGAGCAGCGCATCTGGGGCTTCGAGACAAACTTCGGCGGCCTCGCCGAGATCGCGCTCGTCAAGTCCAACCAGCTGATGCCCAAGCCCGGCCATCTGAGCTGGGAGGAGGCCGCCGCCCCCGGCCTGGTCAACTCCACCGCCTACCGCCAGCTGGTCTCCCGCAACGGCGCCGGCATGAAGCAGGGCGACAACGTGCTCATCTGGGGCGCGAGCGGCGGACTCGGCAGCTACGCCACGCAGTTCGCCCTCGCCGGCGGCGCGACCCCCGTCTGCGTCGTCTCCAGCGAGCAGAAGGCGGACCTCTGCCGCGCCATGGGCGCCGAGGCGATCATCGACCGCACCGCCGAGGGGTACCGGTTCTGGAAGGACGAGCACACCCAGGACCCCAAGGAGTGGAAGCGCTTCGGCCAGCGCATCCGCGAACTCACCGGCGGCGAGGACGTCGACATCGTCTTCGAGCACCCCGGCCGCGAGACCTTCGGCGCGAGCGTGTACGTCACCCGCAAGGGCGGCACCATCGTCACCTGCGCCTCCACCTCGGGCTACACCCACGAGTACGACAACCGCTACCTGTGGATGTCCCTGAAGCGCATCATCGGCTCCCACTTCGCCAACTACCGCGAGGCCTGGGAGGCCAACCGCCTGATCGCCAAGGGCAAGATCCACCCGACGCTGTCCCGGGTCTACTCCCTGGAGGACACCGGGCAGGCGGCGTACGACGTGCACCGCAACCTGCACCAGGGCAAGGTCGGCGTGCTGTGCCTGGCGCCCGAGGAGGGCATGGGCGTGCGCGACGAGGAGATGCGCGCCCGGCACATCGACGCCATCAACCGCTTCCGGAACATCTGAGAGGCGCACATGAGTGAGCGTCAGACACCGCGGGCGCACGCGGACAGAGACCGGCCGTGGCTCATGCGCACCTACGCCGGCCACTCCACGGCCGAGGCCTCCAACGAGCTGTACCGGCGCAACCTCGCCAAGGGCCAGACCGGTCTGTCGGTGGCGTTCGACCTGCCGACGCAGACCGGCTACGACCCCGACCACGTCCTCGCCCGCGGCGAGGTCGGCCGGGTCGGCGTGCCGGTCGCGCACCTCGGCGACATGCGCCGGCTGTTCCAGGACATCCCCCTGGAGCAGACGAACACCTCGATGACGATCAACGCCACGGCCATGTGGCTGCTGGCGCTCTACCAGGTCGTCGCCGAAGAGCAGGGCGCGGACATCACCAAGCTCCAGGGCACGACCCAGAACGACATCGTCAAGGAGTACCTGTCCCGCGGCACCCATGTCTTCCCGCCCGGCCCGAGCCTGCGGCTGACCACGGACATGATCGCGTACACGGTCTCCCACATGCCCAAGTGGAACCCGATCAACATCTGCAGCTACCACCTCCAGGAGGCCGGCGCCACGCCGGTGCAGGAGATCGCGTACGCGATGTCCACCGCGATCGCCGTCCTGGACGCGGTGCGCGACAGCGGCCAGGTGCCGCAGGAGCGCATGGGCGATGTCGTCGGCCGCATCTCCTTCTTCGTGAACGCGGGTGTCCGCTTCGTCGAGGAGATGTGCAAGATGCGGGCGTTCGGCCGCGTCTGGGACCGGATCACCCGCGAGCGGTACGGCATCGAGGACCCCAGGCACCGCCGCTTCCGCTACGGCGTCCAGGTCAACTCCCTCGGCCTGACCGAGGCGCAGCCGGAGAACAACGTCCAGCGGATCGTCCTGGAGATGCTGGCCGTCACCCTCTCCAAGGACGCACGCGCGCGTGCCGTGCAGCTGCCGGCCTGGAACGAGGCCCTCGGCCTGCCGCGGCCCTGGGACCAGCAGTGGTCGCTGCGCATCCAGCAGGTCCTGGCGTACGAGTCCGACCTGCTGGAGTACGAGGACATCTTCGAGGGCTCGAAGGTGGTCGAGTCGAAGGTGGCGGAGCTGGTCGAGGCGGTCCTCGCCGAGATCGAGCACATCCAGGAGCTGGGCGGCGCGATGACCGCCGTGGAGTCCGGTTACCTGAAGTCGCAGCTGGTCGCCTCGCACGCCGAGCGCCGGGCCCGGATCGAGTCGGGCCGGGAGAAGATCGTCGGCGTCAACATATTCGAGGGCACCGAGCCGAACCCGCTCACCGCCGATCTGGACACCGCGATCCAGACGGTCGACCCGGCCGTCGAGGCCCGCGTGACCACCTCGCTCCGGCACTGGCGCGACACCCGCTATCAGCCGCCGTTCAACCACCCGCGCCCCTGCAAGGCGCTGGAGCGGCTGAAGGAGGCGGCCAAGGGCTCCGGCAACCTCATGGAGGCCACGCTGGAGTGCGCCCGCTCGGGTGTCACGACCGGCGAGTGGGCCGGGGCCCTGCGCGAGGTGTTCGGCGAGTTCCGGGCGCCGACCGGGGTGTCCTCCGCTCCGGTGGCCGTGACCGCCGAGGAGGGCTCGGCCCTGTCCGAGGTGCGGCGCAAGGTGGACGCCACCGCTCGGGACCTGGGCGTGGGCAAGCTGCGCTTCCTGGTCGGCAAGCCGGGCCTGGACGGGCACTCCAACGGCGCCGAGCAGATCGCCGTACGAGCCCGCGACGCCGGGTTCGAGGTGGTCTACCAGGGCATCCGGCTCACCCCCGAGCAGATCGTGGACGCGGCCCTCGCCGAGGACGTGCACGCGGTCGGCCTGTCCATCCTGTCCGGCTCGCACGCCCAGCTGGTGCCCGACGTGCTGGAGCGGCTGCGCCAGGCCGGCGCGGCCGACATCCCGGTGATCGCCGGCGGGATCATTCCGAACGGTGACGCCGAGCAGCTCAGGGCCGCGGGAGTGGCCGCGGTCTTCACCCCGAAGGACTTCGACATCACCGGGATCATCGGCCGTATCGTCGACGAGATCCGGAAAGCGAACAAGCTCGAACCCCTGGAGGTCCCCGCATGACCGCCCGCCCGTCGCCCGCCACCACCCCTTCAGCGAGCGGCTCCGCCGCGCCCCTTCCTGATCCCCAGGTCGACCGCCTGCGTCCGCGGCGCTCCTGCCTGGCCGTACCGGGCTCGAACCCCCGTTTCCTGGAGAAGGCTCAGGGCCTGCCCGCCGACCAGGTGTTCCTCGACCTGGAGGACGCCTGCGCACCGCTCGCCAAGCCGGAGGCGCGGCACACCATCGTCAAGTTCCTCAACGAGGGCGACTGGACGGGCAAGACCAGGGTGGTCCGGGTCAACGACTGGACGACCGAGTGGACGTACCGGGACGTCGTGACGGTGGTCGAGGGCGCGGGCCAGAACCTGGACTGCATCATGCTGCCGAAGGTGCAGGACGCCCAGCAGGTCGTCGCGCTCGACCTGCTGCTGACGCAGATCGAGAAGACCATGGGCTTCGCGGTGGGCCGCATCGGCATCGAGGCGCAGATCGAGAACGCGCGGGGCCTGAACAACGTCAACGAGATCGCGCAGGCCTCCGAGCGCATCGAGACGATCATCTTCGGCCCGGCCGACTTCATGGCGTCGATCAACATGAAGTCGCTCGTCGTCGGCGAGCAGCCGCCCGGCTACCCGGCGGACGCCTACCACTACATCCTGATGAAGATCCTGATGGCCGCGCGCGCCAACGACCTCCAGGCGATCGACGGCCCCTACCTTCAGATCCGCAACGTCGACGGCTTCCGCGAGGTGGCGGGGCGGGCCGCCGCCCTCGGCTTCGACGGCAAGTGGGTGCTGCACCCCGGCCAGGTGGAGGCCGCCAACGAGGTCTTCTCACCGTCCCAGGAGGACTACGACCACGCGGAACTGATCCTGGACGCGTACGAGTACTGCACGTCCGAGGCGGGCGGCAAGAAGGGCTCGGCGATGCTCGGCGACGAGATGATCGACGAGGCCAGCCGCAAGATGGCGCTGGTCATCGCGGGCAAGGGCCGCGCGGCGGGCATGCGGCGCACCAGCACGTTCGAGATCCCGGAGGGCTGAGCGACATGCAGTTCGGACGGACCTTCGAGGAGTTCGAGGTCGGGGCGGTCTACAAGCACTGGCCGGGCAAGACGGTCACGGAGTACGACGACCACCTGTTCTGCCTCCTGACCATGAACCACCACCCGCTCCACATGGACGCCAACTACGCCGAGAAGACGACCGACTTCGGCAAGAACGTCGTCGTGGGCAACTACATCTACTCCCTCCTGCTGGGCATGTCCGTCCCGGACGTCTCCGGCAAGGCCATCGCCAACCTGGAGATCGAGTCGCTCAAGCACGTGGCGCCCACCTTCCACGGCGACACGGTCTACGGCGAGACGACCGTGCTCGACAAGTGGCCGTCGAAGTCGAAGAGCGACCGCGGCATCGTCCATGTCGAGACCAGGGGCTACAAGCAGGACGGCACGCTGGTGTGCACCTTCCGGCGCAAGGTGATGGTGCCGACCGAGACGTACACCAAGGAGCGCGGCGGCGAACAGCCGGGCCGCCCGCCCGTCTCCCACCACCACCCTCAAACGACGCCCCTGCGGGGCGGCACACCCAATTCGGAACCCAGGGAGCAGGGGAAGTAGGCCATGGCCCGACTCGCCCAGACCGCCGGTCTGACGGACGTGCAGCAGGAGATCGTCTCCACCGTCCGGGACTTTGTCGACAAGGAGATCATCCCGGTCGCGACCGAGCTGGAGCACCGCGACGAGTACCCGCAAGCGATCGTGGACGGCCTGAGGGAACTGGGCCTGTTCGGTCTGATGATCCCCGAGGAGTACGGGGGCCTGGGCGAGTCGCTGCTGACGTACGCACTGTGCGTGGAGGAGATCGCCCGCGGCTGGATGTCGGTGTCCGGCATCATCAACACGCACTTCATCGTCGCGTACATGCTCAAGCAGCACGGCACGCAGGAGCAGAAGGACCACTTCCTGCCCCGAATGGCGGCCGGCGACGTCCGCGGCGCCTTCTCGATGTCGGAGCCCGGCCTGGGCTCCGATGTGTCGGCGATCACGTCGAAGGCGGTGAAGGACGGCGACGAGTACGTCCTGACCGGCCAGAAGATGTGGCTGACGAACGGCGGTACGTCGTCACTCGTGGCGGTCCTGGTCAGAAGTGACGAGGGCCACCCCGAGGGCACCGCGCCCCACAAGTCCATGACGACCTTCCTGGTGGAGAAGGAGCCCGGCTTCGGCGAGGTCCGCCCCGGACTGACCATCCCCGGCAAGATCGACAAGATGGGCTACAAGGGCGTCGACACCACCGAGCTGATCATGGACGGGCTGCGCGTCCCGGCCGACCGGGTCCTCGGCGGCACCACCGGCCGCGGCTTCTACCAGATGATGGACGGCGTCGAGGTCGGCCGGGTGAACGTGGCGGCCCGGGGCTGCGGCGTGGCCCAGCGCGCCTTCGAGCTGGGCGTGGCCTACGCCCAGCAGCGCCACACCTTCGGCAAGCCGATCGCCCAGCACCAGGCCATCCAGTTCAAGCTGGCGGAGATGGCCACCAAGGTCGAGGCCGCCCACGCCATGATGGTGAACGCGGCCCGCAAGAAGGACTCGGGCGAGCGCAACGACCTCGAGGCCGGCATGGCGAAGTACCTGGCCTCCGAGTACTGCAAGGAGGTCGTGGAGGACGCCTTCCGCATCCACGGCGGCTACGGCTTCTCCAAGGAGTACGAGATCGAGCGCCTGTACCGTGAGGCACCCATGCTGCTCATCGGTGAAGGCACCGCCGAGATCCAGAAAATGATCATCGGTCGCAGGCTGCTCGAAGAGTATCGGTTCCAGGGCTGAATGTCCGACTACGGGGTGTTTTCTTCGAGAAGAAGATCACACCCCGTCAACGGTGTTCGGCTGCCGACTCGGCAGCTCGGCTTACCCAGTTGTGGCCCTTAACCGCTACGATCGCGGAAAGCCGCCGTCCCCCGTCGAAAGCGCGGCATCATCCGCTACGAAGGTCATCCATGCCCCACAGCCAAACCTCTGCACATCGTGACAGCCTGGCCGGCGTACGCCTTGCGCGCGGAGCATCGCCGTGGCTTCTTCCGACCGTCGCCACCGCAGCCGTCAGCCTTCTGCGCGCCCGCCGCTCGGGTGCAGCCAAGGCCGTAGCCGTTCCCGCCACCGCGCTGGCGGCGGGGATGCTGTGGTTCTTCCGCGACCCCGAGCGCGAGATCGCCCAGGGCCGGGTCATCTCGCCCGCCGACGGTGTGGTGCAGAGCATCATGCCGTGGAAGGACGGCCGCACCCGCGTCGCGATCTTCATGAGCCCGCTGAACGTCCATGTCAACCGCGCCCCGCTCTCCGGCACGGTCACCTCGGTCGAGCACGTCCCCGGCGGGTTCGTTCCGGCCTTCAACAAGGAGAGCGAGAACAACGAGCGGGTCGTCTGGCACTTCGACACCGAGCTCGGCGACATCGAGATGGTCCAGATCGCCGGCGCGGTGGCCCGCCGCATCGTCCCCTACATCCCGTCCGGCACCAAGGTCGAGCAGGGCGAGCGGATCGGTCTGATCCGTTTCGGTTCGCGCGTCGACCTGTACCTGCCCGAGGGTGTGGACGTCGCGGTCGAGGTCGGCCAGAAGACCGTGGCTGGGGTGACTCGCATTGACCGTCATTGATCCCGAGACCCAGGCCGGCTGGGTGCCGGAGGGGGACGAGGTGGACGAAGAGGAGGAGATGCCCCTCTCGTTGCGCCTGTCGATAGCGGACACCCTCACCCTGGGCAACGCGACCTGCGGCTTCATGGCGGTGTACTTCACCACCACCGGCATCCTGATCCCGCACCTGACCGGCAACGACGAGTCGGCCGGCATGGCCCGACACAGCGCTGCCACGGCGGTCATCCTGATGCTGTGCGCGGCGGTCTTCGACCTGTTCGACGGCCTGGTCGCGAGGAAGCTGCGCTCCTCCCCCATGGGCGCGGAACTGGACAACCTCTCCGACCTGATCAGCTTCGGCCTGGCCCCGGCGTACTTCGTCCTCGTGTACGGCATGGTCGCGGACGACGCCCACCAGAGGGTGGCGGCCCTCGGCGCGATCGTGGTCCTGCTGGCGGTGGTCCTCCGGCTCGCGAGATTCTCCTGCGTCACGCTGAAGGACGGCATGTTCCAGGGCATGCCCTCCCCCTTCGGCGCATTGACGGTGGTCTCGATCGTCCTCCTCGAGCTCCCCTTCGTGGCGACGCTGCTGGCGATCGTCGGCACGGCATGGCTGATGGTGAGCCGAGTGGAGTACCCGAAGCCGAGGGGCCGCCTGGCGGTGGCCATGCTGTCCTGGATCGTCCTGTCCATGGGCCTCCTGGCAGCCTGGGCCTTCGACGCCCCGAGCGGCCAGCTCCTCCTCCAGACCGGCTGCGCCCTGCAACTCGTCATGGGCGCGGTGATCCCCCTGTTCGCCACGGCCCGCCGAGTGAACAACTTCCGCGACAACCGCCGCGAGGCACGGGCGGCCCAGCCGTAGCGCTCCGCTGCGGCCGCCGAATGGGAAGGGCCCCGAACCGTGAGGTTCGGGGCCCTTCCCGTGTTGCGGGCCACCGCCGGGCCCCCTGGGGTGCGAGGGCGCGGGGAGACGTTGAGGACCCCGGTGGGGTGCAGGTGCAAGGGGAATTCCAGCCGGGGCCGCGAGGGCACGTCGCGGCGGGGGCCGCAGGGGCGCTGGGGCAGGTGGGGCGAAAGGGGCGATGCCCAGCCGAGGCGCAGGAGCGGGGTGCAGGGGCGAAGCCCCGCGGGGGTCTGGGGCGGAGCCCCAGGAACGGTCACCTGAGCCCCAGCGGGTCGGGTGGGCGGGTGGGCCAAGCATCCGGGGCGGAGCCCCGGCGGGGTGCAGGGGCGAAGCCCCGGCGGGGTGCAGGGGCGAAGCCCCGGCGGGGTGCAGGGGCGAAGCCCCGGCGGGGTCTGGGGCCAAGCCCCGGCGGGGTCTGGGGCCAAGCCCCGGCGGGGTCTGGGGCCAAGCCCCAGGGACGGTCACCTGAGCCCCACCGAGTCGGGCGGGCGGGTGGGAGAAGCACCCGGGGCGCACACGGCAGGGGCCGGGGCAGAGCCCAGGGAACGACACCCTCACACCCACCCAGCCAGGCGGGCCGGCAGGGGCTGGGGCAGAACCCCAGGGAACGGCACCCCAACACCCACCCAGCCGGCCAGGCCCCCGCAAAGACGGCCCGTCACCCCAGCCGGTCGCGCCCGATCCGCTCAGCCACCTGCTCAAGGATCCGCCCCGCATCCGCAATGCACGTGGCCACGTCCGGCTCGACCTCGGTCAGGGCATACGCCCGCCGGATCCCGGCACGCTCCAGAACCTCCGGCTCCAGCGCCAGCCGCCCGCACACCGCGACCACCTCCTTGCCCGCCGCCCGCGCCGCCGCCGCGACCCCGGCCGGAGCCTTCCCGTGCAGCGTCTGCTCGTCCAGGGAGCCCTCACCGGTGATCACCAGCGAGGCCCGCTCCAGCGCGGGGGCGAACCCCAGCACGTCGAGCATGACCTCGATCCCCGCCCGGAAGCGTGCCCCGAGCAGCATCGCCCCGAACCCGATACCACCCGCCGCACCCGCCCCAGGCGACGCCGCGTACTCGGCGGCCCGGTTCCCGATCCCGCCCACACCCTCCAGCACCTTCGCAAAGTGCGCGAGCGCAGCGTCCAGCGTCGACACGTCCTCCGCCGAGGCCCCCTTCTGCGGCCCGTAGACCGCCGGAGCACCCTTCGGACCGGTCAGCGGATTGTCGACGTCGCTGGCGAGCACCAGCTCCACCGCGGCGAGCCGCGGGTCGAGCCCGGTCAGGTCCGCCCGGACGAGTTCCGCCAGTCCCCCGCCGCCGGGCGGGATCGGCTCCCCGTCCGCGTCCAGGAACCGCGCCCCGAGCGCGGCCAGCATCCCCGCGCCCCCGTCCGTCGTCGCGCTCCCGCCGACGCCGAACACGATCGTGCGCGCCCCCGCGTCCAGCGCGGCCCGCAGCAGCTCCCCGGACCCGTACGTGGACGCCGTGAGCGGCGCGAACACACCGGCCGGCAGCCGCTGCAACCCGCTGGCCTCGGCCATCTCCACGACCGCCGTGTCGCCGCGCAGCGCGAACGCGGCCGTCACCTCGTCCCCGAGGGGACCCGTGACCCGTACCTCCCGGCGCTCGAACCCGGCCGCGACCGCCGCGTCCACGGTCCCGTCGCCGCCGTCGGCGACGGGCAGCGCCTCCACCTCCACGTCCGGCACGACCCGGCGCAGCCCGGCCGTCACGCGCTCGGCGACCTGCACGGCCGTCAGCGAGCCCTTGAACTTGTCCGCGGCAACCAGCACCCTCCGGGTGCCTCGCACTGCAGCGTCCGCCACCTTGACATCCCCTTGCTCTCCGGGCCCCGCACGTCAGGGCCAGTCGCGCCGCTGCGACCTTAACCGCCGACCACCCCCTCCGTCATGCCCCGCCCGGACCCTGAGAAGCCCCTGACGTGCCCGTGGACCCCGAGAACGTACCGATGAACCCCGAGCGGCCGCCCCCGGAATCCGGTAGACCGGTTCCCATGACCGCTGTGGACGCCGCCGTGGGCACCGGACCAGCGCTCGCCGACCGTATCCTCGGCGGCTGGCTGGGCCGGATCGCCGGCAACATGCTCGGCAAGCCGGTGGAGCAGGGCGACGTGTGGACGCGCGACCGCATCGACCGCTACCTGCGCGCGGCCGACGCACTGCCGCTCACCGACTACCTGCCCGAGCCGGCCGGCGACGACGGCCCGCCGCTGCGCCCCGAGTGGCGCAGCTGCGTCCGCGGCCGCATCCACGGCAGCTGCCGCGACGACGACGTCGACTACGCGATCCTGGGCCTGGACCTCCTGGAGACGCACGGCTTCGACTTCACCACCGAGCAGGTCGGCGAGCTGTGGCTGCGGCGCCTGCCGTACCTTCAGACGTTCACCGCGGAGCGGGTCGCGTACCGCAATCTCGCGAACGGGCTCAAGCCGCCGCTGACGGCCACGTACGACAACCCGTACCAGGAGTGGATCGGCGCCCTGATCCGCGCCGACATCCACGGCTGGACCAGCCCCGGCGACCCGAGCCGCGCCACCTCGCTGGCCCGCCGCGACGCGGTCCTGTCGCACACCGGCAACGGCGTCTACGGGGCCATGTGGGCGGCGGCACTGATCGCGGCCGCCTTCACCGCGCCGACCGTCCGCGCCGCCGTCGACACCGCGCTGACGGTGATCCCGGCCGGCAGCCGTCTGGCCCGCACGGTGCGCCGGGCCCTCGCCCTGCACGAGGCCGGCCTGCCCTGGGAGGACGCGCTCGACACGCTCGCGGAGGAGACCGCCGGTCTCGGCTGGATCCACACGGTGCCGAACGCCGCCGTCATCACGGCCGGCCTGCTCTACGGCGGGGGCGACTTCACTCGCACCATCGCGCTGACCGTCCGCGCCGGCCTGGACACCGACTCGAACGGCGCGACGGCCGGCTCGGTGGCCGGCGTCATGACGGGCGCTGCGGCCGTCCCCGCCCAGTGGAAGGACCCCCTCGAGGACACGGTCCGCAGCGCGGTCTTCGGCTTCGACGGCGTCCACGTCAGCGAGCTGGCGGAACGCACCCTGCGTCTGGCCCTCCTCGACGCCTGACAGGACAGCACCCACAGCGCCTGGTTCCCGCCGGCGCCCGCTACGGCATGGTGCGTTCCGTCCGCCCTTCTCGCACTTCTCCACAACATGAACACACTGCGGTCACCAATCCGCACCACACCCGGACTCTCGCCACGCGAGCCGGGATCCTGGTCCGGCAACGGCCCCACCAGCCCTGCCGGTCGACAGAAACGCAGAAACCCAGAAACCAGGAGGACGCCATGACTCTCATCCGTGTGCGCCAAGGTTCGGCCCTGCTGTCCACGACCCTGCTCGCGGTCCTCGGCCTGGCCGGCTGCGGCGGCTCCGGCGAGAAGGCGCCCACCGCCGGCTCCGCGCCTTCCGCGACCGCTTCACAGGGGGGAGCCGATCCCTCCGCTCCGCCGAAGAAGGCCCCGGCGAACCCGTGCGCGCTCATCTCCCTTCAGGAGGCCCAGGAGCTGGGAGGCACGTCCGTCGAGGGGAAGAAGAGCGAGGACACCCCGGGCGGCTGCAGATACACCCACGAGGGGGTGCCGATCGCGTCCACCATCCAGGGGGACGAGGCCAAGCAGTTCATGGACGACATGCTCCGGGCAGCCGACCGCAAGCCGCTCTCCGGCATCGGCGACGAGGCGACCGCCTACGACGACAAGGACCACGGGACGTTCGGGCTCCTGTTCCGCACGTCGGGCACCTGGGTCGCGATGACCGTGGTGGCGGACCGGGCCGACAACGACCGGCGCCTGGAGGAGCTGGCCCGCAAGGTCGCCGCCCGGATGTGACCACGCCGGACGCCGGTCCCGGTGCCTCGGGTGCGGGACCGGCGACGCGGTGCGTCGCACCGGTTGTCACGAGGCTCGTTACCCTTTTTGGATGACCACCGCGGACTACGCCACGTACATCGCCGGCCTTCCCCGGGTCCTCGCCGCTGCCGCCTGCGTCTTCCGTGACGCGGACGGCCAGGTGCTTCTCGTCGAGCCGAACTACCGGGACGGGTGGACGCTGCCCGGCGGCACCGTCGAGTCCGACGACGGGGAGACCCCGCGCCAGGGCGCGCGCCGCGAGACGCTGGAGGAGATCGGGCTCGACCGCGAGCCGGGGCGGCTGCTCGTCGTGGACTGGGTGCCCGGCACCGCACGGCCTCCGCTGGTGGCGTACCTCTACGACGGCGGGGTCCTCACGGACGACGACCTCAAGGCGATCCGCCTCCAGGAGGAGGAGCTACTGTCCTGGCGCCTGGTCGCCCGCGACGCACTCGCCGCCCACCTGCCGGGCGCCCTGGGCCGCCGCGTCCTGACCGCCCTCGACGTCCTGACCGACGGCACGGGCACGGCGGAACTGGAGAACGGCCACCGCCCCGGATGACCACCGGATGACCCCGGCCCGGCACAGGCGAACATCCGTTCGCCCACCCCGCCCCTCCGCCCTGACCTCGGTCCCATGACCAAACCCCCGAAGACGGCAGCACACTGATCGCGTGCGCCGGCGTGCGGCAGACACACGACGACTGTCTGACGGGCCATCGCTTCCGCTTTGCACCAGCAGCCGTCAACGGACGCTCAGGACCATCAGCTTGGGAAGCTGGGGTCCTGAGGAGGCGCTAGCCCCACTGACCTGCGGAGGAGACACTACGGGCCCTGCCAGGCCAGCGGCTTTGTCCCCGCCATTCCCCGTGGTTCCCCGCACGATCCGGCACGTCTCTGGCACAACCTCTTCATCCCGAACTATCGGCTGGGCAGCCATTGCGTGTACTCCGCTGCTGTACAGCAACCGCCGACAGAGGCCCGTGGACTCTTCGGCTGCATCAGGAGGTGAGGATGGAGATGCTGTCCCCGAGCAGCTTCAGTCCGAGGACGAAGAACAGGACGGCCATCACGGCGGCATTGTGCTGAGCTGCCCACTCCTTCCAGTCGCCGAGCGTGGTCTTGGCTCGCTCTCCCCCGAGGAGGAAGACCCCCAACGGAGCCAGCAGGCCGAGGGTCGCGATCAGGACGAAGATTGCCAGCGATGCGATCTGCTGCCCGACCGGCAGTCCAGCTGAGCCGATCGCGGCGCCCGCGGCGATGGTCAGCGGGGCGTTCTTGGCGTTGAGCGCGGCCAAGGCCAGTCCGAGTGCGAACACCTTGACCGGCGTGAGACGGTCGATCGCGCCCATCCACTTCGGCAGTCGGGCTTGCGAGGGATCCTTCGGGCGCCGGTGCCATTGCCGAGCGCCGAGGAGAACGAGGAACACGCCCAGAGCGAGCTTGAGGACTCCCACCCAGGTGGCCGGCTGACCGTGGGCGGAGGCGCCTGCGGGAGAAGCGATCGCCAGCATCACCGCGCCCAGAGCCGAGAGTCCCAGGATCCAGCCGACGGCCAAGAGAACTCCGTTGAGACGTCCCCGAGGCGTGGCGAGTATGAGGATGATTGCGATGATCGGGAGCGGGCTGACCGCGACGGCGGCCGCGAAACCCAGCACGTCACCGAGAACGTGGCCCATGGTTGCCTCCGGGTGGCGATCCGGTGGAGCAGGGGGCGGCGGAAGCATGTGACCCGACCGCCTGGGCGGCGCAACGGGTTGGTGTGCGATGGGCTGCGACACTGTTTTCACGGCCGCACGGAAGTGGCTGCCCGACAACGGTGATGACGACGTGCTCGGCACGTCGCACCACATTCCATCTTCCTGCGCCTGGCCGGATCTGTCCTCGGGAGCTTCTCGGGACGCGAGGACCCCGGCGTCGGCCTGCCGCACCGGGGCAGGAGTTTTCCTCGCGGACGTTTTCTCGGTTCGCGGACATGACGCTCGACCGAGGGGCTACGGTATGCACCCACAAGGTGACATGCAGCAACGCCGGGA